>DATDHI010000067.1:0-2933 GCA_036521655.1 Pseudonocardiaceae bacterium
CGGACGCGCTGTCAGCATCGGGGTCGCAGGTGCGGAAGGGGCTCGATACCGCGACAAACTGAGAGCGGGCAGATGGAGGGAAACGCCATGGCCAACCACCAGGCACCCTGGCCCACAGTTCCCGGACCGAGGGGAACTGTGGTTCAGCGATTACTTTGCTGACGACACCACAGCGCTAGCCCGGAGATTTCAGGGCGGGGCAGCGGAGGACCAGTGTCGGTGACCTGAAAAGTGCTCCTGAACTGCGACGATGTGGATTGTCAAGGGCCACAGTCGGCACGGTCAAGGAGCACCTTCCAGGTGAACAACACTATCGGGTTGTATCCGCGTCTTCGGGTTGACACGTCCGCCTCGGGGGCGGTCGGTCAGGCCGGTGGGGTGCTGCTGACGCGGACCGTCGCTGCGTCCGGGTTGGGTGGCGCCTTGTCGTCCGCGCTGTCGTCGTGGCGCAAGCCGTTGGCGGTTCACGACCCGGCCAAGGTCGTCCTCGATCTCGCGGTGACGTTGGCGTTGGGTGGGGACTGCCTGGCCGATGTCGCGGTGCTGCGCGGCGAGCCGGGCTTGTACGGGCTGGTGGCCTCGGATCCGACGGTCTCACGCACGATCGCCGCGCTGGCCGCGGCCGCCCCGGCCGCGTTGACGGCGATCAACAGCGCCCGCGGGGCCGCCCGCAGCAGGGTGTGGGAGCTGGCCGGGGAGCACGCCCCGGACCACGGCCGCGATGCCAGGGACCCGCTGGTCGTGGACCTGGACGCGACGTTGGTGACCTCGCACTCGGACAAGGAGTCGGCTGCCCCGACGTTCAAGCGCGGGTATGGGTTTCACCCGTTGTGCGCGTTCGTCGACCACGGCGCCGACGGCACCGGCGAGCCATTGGCGGTGCTGCTGCGCCCCGGCAACGCCGGGTCGAACACCGCGGCCGACCACATCGCTGTGATCAAGGACGCCCTGGCTCAGCTGCCGGGCCACCGGGCCGGCACTCGCGCTGGGCGGAGGGTGCTGATCCGGGCCGACGCGGCCGGATGCACCCACGACGTGGTGACCTGGATGACCGGCCAGCGGCTGTCCTACTCGGTCGGGTTCACGTTGCCGCACAACACCGCTGACCTGCTGGCGCTGATCCCGAAGCAGGTGTGGACCCCCGCATACGACGCCCACGACGAGACCCGCGACGGTGCCTGGGTCGCCGAGATCACCGGCCTGCTGGACCTGTCCGGCTGGCCCGAGGGGATGCGGGTCATCGTCCGTAAGGAGCGTCCCCATCCCGGCGCGCAGCTGCGGATCACCGACGTGGACGGCATGAGGGTCACCGCGTTCGCGACCAACACCAAGACCGGCGGCCCCGGCACCCAGCTGCCCGATCTCGAGCTGCGGCAACGGCGCCGGGCCCGCTGCGAGGACCGGATCCGGGTCTCTAAGGACACCGGCCTGACCAACCTGCCCCTGTTCGGCTTCGACCAGAACCGGATCTGGTGCGCCATCGTGGCCCTCGCCGTCGAGCTCACCGCCTGGATGCAGATGCTCGCCCTGCCCGATCACGACGCCAGGCGATGGGAACCGAAACGGCTGCGACTACGCCTGTTCACCATCCCCGCCACCATCGCCCGCACCGGCCGACGGGCCCTCCTGCACCTGTCGGGCCGGGCCCCCTGGGCCGAACTTGTCCACGCCGGCGTCCACCGCCTGGTCGCTCTCGCCGTCCCCGGTTGACAAAACACACCGACCGTCCCGACAACCCGCGAACGACCCCCGGCCACCTGGAACCGGCGCCCCCGAGACGACACTCGGGGCACTGCCATACCCACCCGACAGAATCAGAAGCCAACCGCGATCCCGAGGCCCCACTCACACTGATCCGCCAAGCGATGTAGGGTCGGGGGCTGGCGCGGTGCCGCAGTGCTTGCTGCCCGTTTCCAGCCCCCGCCCGTCGAACCGTGCATGCGGTTCTCCCGCACACGGCTCACCGACGTCGTTCACCGCCGGCATTCGGCGTGACCCGCCAGGCCCGGAAGGGTCTGGGTGCGGCCACGGTTCCTGTCAGGTCGATCAATCCGAGGGTGTTGGTCGAGGCGAAGGCCACGACGTACCACCCGAACGCGCGGGAACGGCGGTGGCGTTTGCTGATGAAGATCGCCATCCGCTCTCGGGCGTACCGATTGATCTTGTCGAAGTGGTCGGCGCTGTTGCCATACCGGAAGTACGCGGCCCAGCCGCGTAGGAACCGGTTGACGTCCTCGACGACGACCTCGACGGGCAGCCGCAACCGGGACCTGAGCGTGAGCTCTCGGATCCGGTCCCGTGCATGCTGCATGGCCTTCCTCGTGGGCCACCGGGCCAGGAAGGTGACGCCCTTGCCGCCCACTCGACCCTGGGAGGACACCAGCCGGTGGTGGAAGCCGAGGAAGTCGAGCCCTTCCCCACCCACCTGCAGGTGCACGATCCGGGTCTTGGCCGCCTTGGGTTCCAACCCCAGGTCGGCCAGCAGGACTCTCAACCGCGCCAACGCGGCCTGGGCCTGCTGCTGCGACTTACACATCACCACCAGGTCGTCGGCGTACCGGACCAGCACCCCATGCTCGCGCACGTCCCACACCCGATCGACCCGGTGCAGGTACACGTTCGCCAGCAACGGCGAGATGACCCCGCCCTGCGGGGTTCCGGACTCCGAGCGTGTCAGGGTCCCGTCCACCATCACTCCCGCGCGCAGCATCGCCCGCAGCAGCCTCAGGACACCCTGATCACTGACCCGTTCCTGGACCGCCAACATCAACTTCTCGTGCGGAATCGCCTCGAAACAGTTGGCGATATCCGTCTCGACCACCCACCGCCGACCCCGCCAGGACTCGTCCACGAGGACCTGCAGGGCGTCGTGCGCCGACCGTCTCGGGCGGAACCCGAAGGAACAGTCAGCCATGTCGGCTTCGAAGATCGGT
>DATDHI010000068.1:0-1859 GCA_036521655.1 Pseudonocardiaceae bacterium
CATCGAGGGGGGCCACCCGGCCCTGGACGACTCGATCCCCGAGTTCGACCCACGGGACCTCGCACGAGTCCACGGCCTGTACTCGAAGTACCAGCTGGAGGACGTCGGCCCGCCGCTGGCACCGGTGGCCAACGAGACGGGTGAGCATCCCTTCAACGAGTAAGGAGGTTGATCAGACTTGCCCAGCCGGCCTCATCCGGCCCGACCCCTGGAGTGGACCGCCGGAACGCTCGGCCACGCCTCACCTACCGCGCACTGAAGACGGCGCTGCGTTGCTGGTCTGCGACAACTACGCCACCCCACGGTCGGCCGCTCAAATCGATCCCCGTCCGGTAGCCGACCCCCGAGTGGGTCAGGCTAAGTCGACGGGGCGTCCTGCGGTGATGTCTGCAGCGAGTTGGTGCAGCGTCGCAGCGGGGAGGCGTACACCAACAGATGTGAGTGCCTGACGTAAGACACGGTGGACCTGGACGGTGGGCTGCCCTTGCTGTGTTCGGGCCAGCGAACGAAGGACGGCGCGGGCGTAGATGCGTCGTTGTTGCTTGATCTGGGACGCCACGCTGCTGCGGGGTGATGACGTGCGCTGCCGCGAAGTGGCCGCAGGGGAACCGGTGATGGCGCTACGCGCTGTGCTCATATCACTCCCTTGAGTCGTACTGTTGTTCTGCATATGCGCTTAACTGAAGTCCGATATGGGCGCTTGGTCGGGTTTCAGAAGGGTGGACAGCGGGTGCGGGTCGGTGTTCACGGCCTGCTGCAGGAGCCGGTAGAAGAGCAGGCCCCGGCTCCTGGCGGTGCGCCTGTTGAACCGGAAGGTGTACTCGTCGAGGTAGTACGGCAGCTGGTGCTCCTCGACCCGGTAGTGCATGGTGCCGATCAGCCACCGTTTGAGCAGTGAGGCGACCAGGTGCACCCCGGGCAGCACCGAGGCCTGGTCCTCGGCGGCGTAGCCGTTGGTGTACTCGTGGACATAGCCCATGTCTGAGAGCCGGCGCAGCATCCGCGCCCCGTCGGTCTTGATCGTCGAACCGGGCTCGATGACCGAGGCGGCCCAATCGACCAGGCCGAGGCTTCCGGGGTGCTCGGCCACCGCGAGGCGGACCCGGCCGAGGCGGCGAACCCCGTTGTGCTCCACCGCGACCATCACCGGCACCTTGTCCGCGTAGCCGCCGGCCACACCGCGGGCGACGCCGCCGAGCATGGTCTCGTCAACCTCCACGATCCCGGACAGCCGCTCCCTGTCCGGGCGCACCATGGCGCGGCGCAGCTTGTGCATCCACGCCCACGCGGTCTCGTACGAGGAGAAGCCCAGGACCCGCTGCAGGCCCAGCGCGGAGACCCCGTTCTTCTGGGACGTCACGAACCAGATCGCCGCGAACCACGTCGACAAGGGCGTGCGGGTTCGGTGGAAGATCGTCCCCGCGGTTACCGAGGTCCGGCGCTCGCACTCGGTGCACATCCACAGACCAGTGCCGGTTCGCCAGAACCGCGTCCAGCCACACGCCGGGCAGACGAACCCTTGCGGCCAGCGCAGCCTTGCCAGGTAGTCCAGGCAGTCCTGCTCCGCCCGAAACCACGAGACCAGTTGTTGGTACGTCGCTGGATAGTCCACGCCACGAACGGGATTCGCGCTCATAGCCAAATCCTACTTCAGTTAAGCGCATATGCAGAACACGTGTTCGAGTCCAACCCCGACTTGAACCCCCATGCCTGGGTTCACATATCGAGATGCACATCTCATTTCGCAGGCCGACCCGAGGGCGACGAGCGTCATCAGCAGATCCAGTGATCTCGGTCGCCCAGTGACGCGGACCGACCCCCCTGCGGCGTGAGAGAGAGAAACGATCGCGGGGTAGATC
>DATDHI010000069.1:0-5311 GCA_036521655.1 Pseudonocardiaceae bacterium
TACGATTGGTGCGCACCGGCCCCTCCGGGGAATGAAAGATCCGTGAGAAAGACCTTTCAATTCTCTCGAGGGGTCGGGCCTTATTGTGGGACCGACACGCCGATCAGCAAACTAACGGAGAATGGTTTCCGATAACCCTCCATGTCGATGGCTCGTGCACACTCGCGCCCGAGTGGAGCTCCTGGGGCTCGGTCGACACAGAGGCTCCCGCTGGCAAAAGTCGTAACGCCGCACCAGTGACCCGCTGCGTGCATCACCTCGGTACACCAGGGCCCGACACGTCGTGCACCAGAGCACGACACACCGGGCACCTGAGCACGACACGCGGGTGGGGTGGGGTGGGGGTGGGATTAGGGGCGCATCCGGGCTACCAGGCCGGTGTCGTAGCGGCCGGACACGAATTCGGGGTGCTCCAGCAGCTCGGCGTGGAAGGGCAGGTTGCATGTGGCTCCGGTCACGACGAAGCCTGCCACCGCGGCCCGGGCCCGCTCCAGCGCCTGCGCCCGGTCCACTCCATGCACCACCAGCTTGGCCAGCAACGAGTCGTAGAGCGGCGTCACAGTGGTGCCCGGGCCGTAGCCGGCGTCCACCCGCACCCCGTCCCCAGTGGGCTCCACCCATTCGGTGATCGGTCCGGGTCTGGGCAGGAACCGCTTCGGATCCTCGGCGTTGATGCGCAGTTCGATCGCGTGCCCGCGGGGTGTTAAGGCGTCGAAGTCGGGCGCCGCGCCCTCGGCGACGTGCAGCTGGGCCGCCACCAGATCCACGCCATAGCGCAACTCGGTCACCGGATGCTCCACCTGCAGCCGGGTGTTCATCTCCAGGAAGAAGAACTCGCCGGTGTCCGGGTCGAGCAGGAACTCCACCGTGCCCGCATTGCGGTAGTCCACAGTGGATGCGGCCAGCACCGCGGCCTGCTCCATCCGGCAGCGCAGGTCCGGATCGACAGCGGGCGACGGGCTCTCCTCGGCGACCTTCTGGTTTCGCCGCTGCACAGAGCAGTCCCGCTCCCCCAAAGCCAGCACCCGGCCGTCGGCCAGCCCGAGGACCTGAACCTCGACGTGGCGCACCCGCGGGAAGTATCGCTCGACGAACAGCCGGGGGTCACCGAAGAGCCGATGCGCGAACGCGCTGACCCTGGCGTGCTCGGTACGCACCGCGCCCACGTCGGCCGCCACCGCCATCCCCATCCCGCCGCCGCCCGCCGCCGCCTTGAGCATCACCGGGAAACCGACCCGTTGGGCCTGCGTTACCGCGGCGTCCGCCTCGATCACTGCACCAACCGAGCCAGGTGCGACCGGCACCCCAGCCGACGCCATGGTTTCCCGGGCGACCACCTTGTCGCCCATCGCGGAGATCGCCTCGGCGCTGGGACCGATCCACGTCAGGCCGGCATCGCGCACCGCCCTGGCGAACCCGGCGTCCTCGGACAGGAAACCGTAGCCGGGATGCACCGCGACCGCGCGGGTCCGGCGGGCAACGTCGAGTAGCTGGGGGGCGTCCCGGTAGGCCTGCGCGGGCGGCCCGTCCAGCTCGACCGCCTCGTCGGCTTCGGCGACGAACGGCAGCTCCGCGTCCGCCGTTGAGTGCACCGCCACGGTGCGTATCCCCAGCTCCCGGGCCGTGCGGATGATCCGCCGGGCGATCTCACCCCGATTGGCGACCAGCAACGACTCAAACACCCGGCCGCTCCCCCTCCCAGAGCGCGAACTGCGCCCGGTAGCTCCGAAGTAGATCAACAGGAAAAGCGTACCTAGAGTTCAGGTGATCGCAGGAGTGCGGTCCAGGTCCGGCTCCAGGTAGATGATCGCAGCCGTCGGGACGGCGCAACGGACCCGCGCCTCAGCATCGTCGATGATCTGGGCGACCTCAGCGGTGGACATCGTCGCCTGCACCGCGATCTTGGCGGCGACCAGGAGCTCGTCGGGGCCGAGGTACTGGGTCCGGAGGTGGATCACCCGGTCCACGCCCGGCCCGACCAGCGCTGTGCAGACGCGGCGCAGCTCGTCGGGGCCGGATCCCTCGCCGATCAGCAGGCTCTTGGTCTCCACGATCAGGATGATCGCGATGACGCCGAGCAGCAGGCCGATGCATATCGTGCCGATCGCGTCCCAGACCGGGTCCCCGGTGAGCACCGACAACCCGACCCCGCCGAGGGCGAGGACCAGCCCGAGCAGCGCGCCCGCGTCCTCCAGCAGTACCACCGGAAGCTCCGGAGCCTTGGAGTGCCGGATGAACCGCCACCAGGTGCCGTCTCCCTTACGTGGCCGGGACTCCCTGACCGCAGTGCGGAGGCTCAGGCTCTCCAGAACGATCGCCACTCCCAGGATCACAATCGCGACCAGCGGCGAGTTGAGCGGCTGGTGGCCGCTCAGTTTGTGGACGCCCTCGTAGAGCGCGAACACCGACCCGAGGCTGAACAGCAGCAGCGCTACGACGAAGGAGTAGAAGTAGCGGTCCCGGCCGTGGCCGAATGGGTGCTGCGGGGTCGCCGTCCGCTGTGAGCTGGCCCGCCCGACCAGCAGCAAGCCCTGGTTTGCGGTGTCGGCCACCGAGTGCACCGCCTCGGCCAAGATCGATGACGAGCCGGTGACCAGGAAGCCGACGAACTTCGCCAGCGCGATACCGGCGTTGGCCAGCAACGCCGCGATGATCGCCTTACTCCCGCCACCCGCTGACACCCCCGGCGCCTCCTGCCCGTTCTCGCCCGCGGTCGAGCCTACAAGTGACCCGGACCTCGTCCGGAGCGTGCAGCAGCGCACGACACACCGTGCATGAGGGCACGACACGCCGGGGGGTGGGCGATGGCGTCATGCTGCGAGTCCGGGCAGCGCGCGAAACAGCTGCACCGGACCCGGCCCCGGGCACACCATGACCTCGGGATCGGCGGCGGCCAGCCACACCGACCCCCCGCGGTGCATCGTGACACTGCGGCCGTCTCGGGAGCGCAACTGCGCCGACCCCTGGGTGCACAGCAAGATCTGCGGCCACGAACTGTCCAAAAGCACTGAGGTCGACTCGCCGCCACCCCACTCCAGCCGGTTGAGCTGGAACTCCTCGGCCGGGGTGCGGTAGGCGATCTCGTACGGTCCGACCGGCTCACCGCGTTGTACCGGCAGCTCGCCGTGCGAGAAGTCAAGCACCCGAAGCAGCTCTGGGACATCCACGTGCTTGGCGGTGAGCCCGCCACGTAGCACGTTGTCCGAGTTGGCCATGATCTCCACGGCGGTGCCTCGCAAGTAGCTGTGCAGATTGCCGGCGGCGAGATACATCGCGTCACCCGACTCCAGCACGAGGTGGTTGAGCAGCAGCGCCGCGAGCACCCCGACGTCGCCTGGATGTGCCTGGGCCAGCTCGATGACTACCCGGCACTCTGCCCGAAACTCGTTGCCTGCGGTGCGTCGGAGCAGCGTCACGCACGCATCCAGGGTGGCTGGCAGCAGTGCCTCGACCGTGCGCTGGGGCATCGTGATCCAGGTGGTGAACAGAGTGCGCAGCCCGTCGGCGTTGGGCTCGGCGTCGAGCATCTTGCGGTAAGGCTCCAGCGGCGGCGCATCCAGCGCGGCGAGCCATTCGACGGTGCGGATCGGATCCCGGAAACCGGCTAACGCATGCAGCTCTGTCAGCGCGCAGATCAGCTCGGGCTTGTGGTTGGGGTCGGAGTAGTTTCGTTCCGGGGCGTCCCGGGGAATCCCGCGGGCCTCCTCCCGGGCGAACCCCTCGGCGGCCTGTTCTGCAGACGGATGCGCCTGCAGGCTCAATGGCTCCTCAGCGGCGAGCACCTTGAGCAGGAACGGCAACCGGTTGCCCCAGTGCTTGGCGCAGCGGGTCCCTAGCTGATGGTCCGGGTCGGCGTGCAGGGCCTCCAGCAGCGACGTCTGAGCGCCGTCGGCATGCAAGAGCACCGACGGGTCGGCAGGGTGCGCACCGAGCCACAGCTCCGCCTGCGGGTGCGGGGCCGGAACCGGGCCGCCCAGCAGCTCCGCGATCGCCGTCCGGGAACCCCAGGCGTAGGGCCGAACCACGTTGCGCAACAACTCCACGACCCCTCCCCTCACCTCCTGGCTCCCCACCCCATCCAATCACTGGCCCGGCCAATCACCGGCCCAGCCGATCCGGCCCGGCCCATCCGACCCAGCCCGGACCGCCCAGCACGCCTCGCCCCATCCCCAGGTACAGCGCAGCGAAGTCGAACCGTAGAGCGAGTACCGCGGCAGCGCAGGCCACGGCGCCGGGGTCGCCCGGGCGGACCATCAGCTCCTCGTCCGCAGTCACCACATCGGCGCCGGGCAACGCCTCCAGGGCTGCGGCGCGCCCTGTCCCGTTGCCGGAGTCGGGGAGCACACCGAGCAGCATCGGCCGAACCGCCGACGCGCTGGCGCCTTCGGCTAGGTTTTCGAAGGGATCATGGAATACGTCAGCCGCCCCGCCTGCGCGCGCCGCCTGTTGGCGCAGCGCTGGCAGCGCGGCAGCTTCGTGAAAGCCCGCGGTGTGCGCCACCACTGCGGCGTGCGCGGCGAGTGCCCCGCCGGCGTGCCCAGCCACCGCGGTGGCCACCGGATCGGTGCCCCACAGCAACGGGGTTCGATGCGCCAACCGTAGGGCCAGCGACTTGGCGGGGTTCACGAAAGACTCGTGGGCTACGTAGTTACGCTCGGCTTCCCGGTCCAGCTCGCCGGCCAGCACCTCGGAATCGGTGGCAAGCAGCCCCAGGGTGTCCAGCAGTAGCAGTCCGGCCGTCAGCATGCGCGGCAGCGCGAGCCCCGGCGGCACCTCGATCCGGGGCACCAACGACACAGACCGGCCTGCCGCCGATGCCGCCACCGGGCCCTCGCCCGGTGCGGTGAGCACAACCTGGGCGCCCCGGCGCACCGCGCGGTCAACGCCCTCGGCCAGCTCCCGGTCACCGGGGTCGGTGGTGTTCGCCAGCACGACATCCAGTGGGCCCACCCACATCGGGACCGCCCGCACCGTCACCACCGGCACGGGGCACGAGGGCCCGAGTAGCGCGAACAGCAGTGGTGCGACAGCCGGCGCGGCACCTGGCCGGGTCAGCAGCACCAGCGCGCGCGGACGTTGCCCGGCCAGCCGCCCCAGACCTGCCTCCTCGGCTACGGATGCCGTGGAGCGAACCTGTGCGCCCGCGCCCGCCGCGGCCCGTAGCAGCTCGCCGGTGTCGGTGGCCTCCAGGCGCGCTGGGTCATCGAGGAGGTCAGCGTCGAACACCCGCTCCGGCACATCCCGTGGCATCACGACCCGCTGTCGGCCCCGTCCAGGCCACCGGCGCCCTGGGCACCCGCGCCGGGGCCGG
>DATDHI010000070.1:0-2208 GCA_036521655.1 Pseudonocardiaceae bacterium
TGTCACGCACCTGATCGAGGCGGGCTATGACGCCCGGTTCGTCCAGGAACAAGCGGGCCACGACCACGCGAGCACGACCTCGATCTACACGTGCGTGTCCTCGGACTACCGCACCCGGACCCTGCGCCGGGCCCTGGACGAGACGCTCAACGCCGCACTCCGACCCTCCGGGAGGCCCCGATGAAACGCCAGGTCAGCTACAAGTGGCGGCTCCGTGAGGTGATGGCCATGCACGGCATGTTCTCCACCACTGAACTGGTCGCCCCGCTACGCGAGCGGGGTATCAACCTGTCGGTGTCGCAGGTCCATCGCCTCGCTACCGGCACCCCGGAGCGGCTGTCGCTGCCGGTACTGGCCGCGCTGTGCGACATCTTCGACGCCACCCCGGCCGATCTGATCGCCACCAAGGCCGAGAACGCCGCCACGCGCAAGACCGCCACCGACGACTCCGTGATCGACCTGGCCGCGGTCCGCCCGAAGCGGGTCCGGCTGCGGCCCGAAGGATGACCACCGGCGCCAGCAACACACGCGAGCGGCACCAGCGGTCACGACGTATCCGCGACTGCGTGCGGTGCCGGCGCTCAGTCGAACCCACCGCGAACTGGGAAGGACCGATCTGCCGCTCGTGCCACACCCGGGCGGTCCGCACCCGGGGCCGCTGCCCAGACTGCGACACGCAGCGCCTCCTCCCGGGGCGTCGGGCAGACGGGACGTCGATCTGCCGGGACTGCGCGGGCATCACCCGCGACTTCGCCTGCGCCCGGTGCGGCGTCGAGGGCTACCTGCTCAAGGGTCGGCTCTGCGCGCGCTGCACCCTGGCCGACAAGCTCACCGCGCTGCTCGACGACGGCACCGGAAGAGTCAGGACAGAACTGGTACCGCTGATGAAAGGAGTGCTGTTAACCGACCGGCCCACCAACACACTGACCTGGTTCGCCAACCCGCAGGTCCCCGCGCTGCTCACCAGCTTGGCACGCGGCACGATACCCATCACGCACGAGGCGCTGGGCCAGCTACCCAACTGGCGCACCGCATCGTTCATGCGCGAGTTGCTGACGCACCACGGGGTCCTACCCGCGATGGACAAACAGCTCATGCTCTTCGAGCGCTGGCTCGCGGCCACGCTCGCCACCATCACCGACCAGGATCACGCTCAGCTGGTCGGCCGGTTCGCAACCTGGAACGAACTACGACGACTCCGGGCCAGATCCGCTCGGCAAACCGTGCGTCCTACGACGACCAACGACTCACGGCAACGGATCAACCGGGCCATCGACTTCCTCACCTGGCTCGCCGAACGCGACACCAGCTTGCGCACCTGCACACAGTCCGACGTGGACACCTGGTACACCGAGAAATACGCCACACGCCGCCCCACACACGCCTTCCTGCGCTGGGCGATGACCGCAAGTCTCATGCCGAGGACCACTCTGCCCCGGCGAAGGACCAGCAACCCGGCACCGATGGCGCAGCATCACCGCCTAGCGATGATCCGCAAACTCCTCCAAAACCCCGAAATCCCCCTGCGGGAACGAGTCGTCGGCCTGCTCGTGTTGATCTACGCCCAGCCCCTCAGCCGAATCGCCCTGCTCACCACCAACGACGTCATCCTCGAGAACGGCACCGTCCTGCTGCGGATCGGTGACCCACCCACACCAGCCCCGGACCCCCTGGCCGGTCTGCTCCGCGAGCTGCTCGCCCACCGCACGTCGTTCCGGGGCCCCAACGCCCACACCGCCTGGTTGTTCCCCGGCCGCCGAGCAGGCCAACCCATGCGGTCACAAGCCCTCGGCGCTCTCCAACGCCAATACGGGATCGCCGTCCAAGCCGGCCGCACCGCCGCCCTCCGCCAACTCGTGCGGCAGACCCCAGCCCCAGTCATCGCCAGCATGCTCAGCTACCACGACACCCACACCGCGTGGCTCGTCGCCGAGGCCGGCGGCACCTGGAGCCGCTACACCCCCGGAGACGATCACAAACGGTGACGACGCTCTCAGCCAAGACGAAGCACTCAGGCCAGTCGATTACGAGAGCTCACCAGCATCACAGGCCCAGTAGGCGTCGAGTCGGATGAGGTTGAGGGCGACCGCGGAGAACACGTGTTGCAGGTGCACTTTTCCCAGGCCGCGGTAGCGGGCGTGTCGGGCGCCGGTGGCGGCGACGGCTTGGTGGATGGTGCCCTCGACGCCGGCCCGGAGGGCGTATCTG
>DATDHI010000071.1:0-2925 GCA_036521655.1 Pseudonocardiaceae bacterium
CCAGTTGCGAGCCGTGCTCGGGCAGCAGGTGGTGCAGCCCGTAGCCGGAGACGCGGCGCGGCCAGTCCGGCAGTGCGGTACGGATCAACCGCCGATGTTCGCGCTCCAGGGTGGCCACCGAAGCGGGCAGCGTCCCGGACCCGGCCACCAGGCGGGAGCCGTCGGCCAACTGCACGACGAGTTCCTCGACGTTCTGCGCGGTGGTGCCCCAGGCCACCGAATGCGCCCCGCAGGCGTTGTTGCCGATCATCCCGCCGAGCGTGCAGCGGTCGTGGGTGGACGGATCCGGGCCGAAGCGCAGGCCGTGCGGGGAGGCCAGCGCCTGCAGCCTGTCGAGCACCACTCCGGGCTGCACCCGGGCCAGCCGGGCGGACGGGTCGAAGTCCAGCACCGCATCGAGGTGGCGGGAGAAATCGAGGACCACCCCCGGGCCGATGGCGTTGCCCGCTATCGACGTGCCAGCGCCCCGCGCAGTGAGTGACACGCCCTGCTCACGGCAGACCGCCAGGACAGCCGACACATCATCGTCGGAACGGGGCAGCACCACGGCGCGGGGCGGCACCCGGTAGTTCGAGGCATCGGTGGCGTACAGCGCCCTGGTCCCCGCATCAGTCCGCACCTCACCGCGCACCACGGCCCGCAACGCCCTCCCGAGCACTTCGCCATACCCGGCCACCCGACCAGCATGGCGCTGGTTGACGCTCAGCGCAGGCGCTGCGCCACACCGCGCCCTGCGCCGCGGTGAGCTCCGGCAAGGATTAGCGTGCGCGTATGCGATTCAATCGGACCGCCAAACCCGCCAACCCCGGTCGACACCGCCGTCCCGTTGGCGAGGAGGAGGGTGCTGACCTCGCGCCGGACCACGAGATCGAGTCATACCTGGCCGCGATCTCCCCAGAACGGGATCCGGAGGTCACTGACCCAGGGCGACGGTTCGGCAGCGCGAAGGTCCACCAGCTCCGGCTGCCTCCCGGCGCGGACGAGAAGATCCAGTGGTTGGCCAAGCAACGCGACACCGCGCCGCTCACCCTGATTCAGAGCTGGGTGCTCCAACGGCTACAACACGAGTTCGGCGAGGCCGAACGCGACTGAATTGGCGAGAGGCCGATAGATGGCGGGGGTACGCGCTCAGCGGTCTTGAAACCGGCAAAACCGCGCATCGGCTAGTGGAGAACCGCTCGTCCGGTGACGGTGAGTTCTGCGGGTACCCGCTCCCCGATAGCACCCCGGACCACCGGGCGAATCAGCCCGGCCGTGGCCAGGCGGTGAGCGGTGTACTGGTCGCAGCAACACAGGCCGTCGATGAACAGGTCGGGCTCGCAGCTGCAGGCCAGCTCGGCTCGCCCGTCGGAAACCGCACGAAGCATGGCCAGGCCCCGTCCGGTGATCGGCTCAGCCATCTGATCAGGAGCCGACCGGCTGCTGACGTCGTTGCGCACTGCCCTCATCCTTACCCCTGGTAACCCTGATCTATCCCTTACTCAGTCCATCGGGCCGCCGGCAACGGTGTATTACCTCTCCAGGTGCGTCGTTCTCGGATCGTGACCCGTCCAGGAACCCGCGTGACGCGCGACACACGGTTACCGTCACGCCGGAAGGCCGAGGTGGCCGCCCTGCGGAGCGCCTCGCTAGGGGATGAGCGCTGCCGCGTAGGCTTCCCCAGGTGGAGGACCTGGGCAAAGCGCTGATCCGGATGACCGGCCTGTGTCTGATCGCGGGCCTGCTGCTCGCGGGCATCTTGTTCCCCGCTGTGGGCGGTATAGGTCTGGCCTCCAACCAGGCCAGCGACACCGTCACCAATGTGTCTTCCAACCTTGTTCAGGGCCAGGTTCCGCTGGTCAGCACTATTACCGACAAGGATGGCGTGCCGATCGCCTACCTGTTCGACCAGAACCGGTTCAACACGCCGCCGCGCGCGATCGCGGACACCATGAAGGCAGCGATCATCGCCATCGAGGACCGGCGGTTCTTCGAACACAACGGCGTGGACTGGCGCGGCACCGCCCGCGCGCTGATGACCAACCTGTCTGCCAGCGGCAGCGCGCTGGACGGCCAGGGCGCCTCCACGCTCACCATGCAGTACATCAAGAACTACGTGCTGTACGCGGTTGCCCGCAACGAGGCCGAGCGGGCCGCCGCGGTGGAAAGCAGCCCGGCGCGCAAGCTACGCGAGATCCGGGTGGCGCTGCAGCTGGAGAAAAACCTGTCCAAGGACGAGATCCTGGCGCGGTATCTCAACATCGTCTTCTTCGGCCACAACACCTACGGGGTAGCTTCCGCCGCGAGGACCTACTTCAACACCACACCGGACCGGCTGACAATCGCCCAGGCCGCGCTGCTCGCCGGCATGGTGCGCTCGACCACCGCCTACGACCCGGTGGAGCACCCTGAGGCGGCTCTGACGCGGCGCAACATCGTGATCGATTCGATGATCACCGTCGGGTCGATCACCCGTGACCGGGGCGAGGCCGCCAAGGCCGAGCCGCTGGGCGTCCGGCGGCCGCTGACCGGGTTGACAAACGGCTGCGTCGGGGCCGGTCCCGCAGACGGCTTCTACTGCCAGTACGCCCTGGACTACCTCAATAACCTGGGCTTCTCCGAAGACAAGCTGCGCCGTGGTGGGTACCTGATCCGCACCAACCTCGACCGCCGGGCCAGCGACATAGCCAAGCGGGCGGCCACCGCCGAGGTGCCGACCCAGACGGAGGGGATCGCCAACGCGATGGCCATCGTCGAGCCCGGTAGCGACCGGCACGCGGTCCGGGCACTGGTGGCCAACCGGGACTACGGACTCGACGGCGACGCCGGCCAGACGTCCTACGCGCTGCCGTCGCTCGTTCAGGGTTTCGGCGCCGGGTCGATTTACAAAATCTTCACCTCCGCCACCCTGCTGGAACGGGGGATGGGGATCATGAACCCGGTGCC
>DATDHI010000072.1:0-2886 GCA_036521655.1 Pseudonocardiaceae bacterium
AATAGGTCGTGCAGTGGACGATCACCATCAGCAGCAGGGCGAGCACGGGGGGAGTGCCCGCGACGAGAAGCCCAACCAGCACGAGGAGGGGAGCCACGCACTGGAGGACGGTGAGCTGGGTGGGCCGGCGATGCCAGGGCAGCACGCGCCGCCTGGGTTGCCAGGCTACCCCGTCCCACCACTGCTGGCCGGACGCGTCGAAGTGCGCAGTCCACGGAGTGCTGGTGGCCGTCCTCTCCCAGATGCGCCCGTTCCACCACCGCGTCCGGCTCTCCGCGAGGCGCACGCTGCCGCGCGTCCCGGGCACGAGCATGGTGCCGTCGCCGAGTTTGACCCCGGGGGCCGGCGCCGCGGGGTCGCTCACAACGCCACCTTCTCGGCCATCTCGGCAACCTGGGCGGTCTCGCTGAAATGGCAGGCCGCGAGGTGGAGGTCGCTGCCCTTGGCCTCGAACTTGGGCTCCTCGACCCGGCAGATCTCCTGGGCGATCGGGCAGCGGGTGTGGAACCGGCAGCCCGAGGGCGGGTTGATCGGGGAGGGGACGTCGCCCTTGAGCAACACGCGCTCGCGCTTGAAGGTGGGATCGGGAATCGGCGCGGCGCTCAGCAGGGCCTGGGTGTAGGGGTGCTTGGGCTCGCGGTAGATCAGGCTCGCCGGCGCCAACTCCACGAGCTTGCCCAGGTACATCACGCCCACGCGGTCGCTGACGTGCTGGACGACCGGGAGGTTGTGGGAGATGAACAGGTAGGTGAGGCCGAACTCCTCCTGGAGGTCCTTGAGCAGGTTGAGCACCTGCGACTGGATGGAGACGTCGAGGGCCGAGACCGGCTCGTCAGCGACCACGAACTTGGGGTGCACGACCAGCGCCCGGGCGATGCCGATGCGCTGGCGCTGACCCCCCGAGAACTCATGGGGGTAGCGGTTGATGTAGTACTTGCGCAGACCGACGCGCTCGAGCATGTCGGCGACGCGCTTCTCGCGCTCGCTGTGGCTCTTCATCCCCAGGTTGTAGAGCCCCTCACCGATGATGTCCCCGACCGGCAGGCGCGGGTTGAGGCTGGCGTAGGGATCCTGAAAGATGATCTGCATGTCACCGCGCAGTTTCTTCATCTCGTCGTAGGGGAGATGCGTGATGTCCGTCCCGCCGAAGCGCAGCGTGCCCGCGGTGGGCTCGATGAGGCGCAGCAGCAGCCGGCCCGTGGTGGTCTTGCCACAACCCGACTCGCCCACCAGGCCCACGGTCTCGCCCTTGCCGATCGAGAAAGTCACGTCATCGACCGCCTGCACCTGCGCGACGACCCGCTGGAGCAGGCCCTGCTTGACCGGGAAGTACTTCCGTAGCCCGACGACGTCGTAGAGGTTGCCCTGCGCAGAGGTGGTGCGCGCCGCGGCCTCGGCGTCGGCGACGACTGTCATGCGTCGGTGCTGACGGCTCCCTGCAGCTCGGCTGCCAGGGGGCTGGTCGGGTCGGCGACCCGATGCTCGCTCTCCCGCACCTCGTCCTGCCTGTCGGTGTGCAGGAAGCAGGCCACCCTGTGGTCGGGGGCGGTGTTGTCGAGGGCCGGGAAGGCGGTCTCGCAGGGCTCGAACTTGTGGGGACAGAGGGGCGCGAAGGTGCAGCCCGGCGGCAGGTTGAGCGGGTGGGGCACCGTCCCCGTGATGGCGCTGAGCCGCTGGCCCAGCTTGTCGGGGGAGGGAATGGAGTTCAGGAGCCCCTGCGTGTAGGGGTGCTGCGGCTCGGCGAACAGAGTGGTCACCGGGGCCGTCTCCACCACCTTTCCGGCATACATGACCGCAACCGTCTCGGCGACCTCGGCGATCACCGCCAGGTCATGGGTGATGAGGATCACCGACATGTCCTCGAACTCCTTGAGCTGCTTGATGAGCTCGAGGATCTGCGCCTGGATGGTGACGTCGAGCGCGGTGGTGGGCTCGTCGGCGATGAGCAGCTGGGGCCGGCAGGCCAGCGCCATGGCAATCATCACGCGCTGGCGCAGGCCGCCGCTGAGCTCGTGCGGGAACGACTCGATGCGCCGGTCCGGCGACGGGATCCCGACCAGTTCGAAGAGCTCGAGCGAGCGCAGCTTGGCGGCGGCCTCGTCGTACCCAAGGTGCTTGACCACCGACTCGGCGATCTGATCGCCGACTCGAAAGCAGGGGTTGAGCGAGGTCATCGGCTCCTGGAAGATCATGGCGATGTCGTCGCCGCGCAGATCCTCCATCTCCTCGGAGCTGAGCTCCAGGAGATTGCGCCCGTCGAAGATGATGTGTCCGGCAACAGTGCGCCCCGGCTTGGTGAGCAGCCCCATGATGCTCAGCGAGGTGATGCTCTTGCCGCAGCCCGACTCGCCGACGATGCCGAGCGTCTCGCCCTTGAGCAGCTGGAAGTCCACGCCGTCGACGGCGCGCACCACCCCGTCATTGGTGAAGAAGTGGGTGCGCAGCCCGGCGACGTCGAGGAGGACGGGCGCGGACGGGCGCGCACCCTGACGGGAGACCTCGGTCACGCGCCTACCGTTCGATGGACCGGGGGTCGAAGGCGTCGCGCAGGGCGTCGCCGATGTAGTTGAAGCACAGCACCGTGGTGAGGATGAGCAGCCCCGGCCAGACGTCGAAGAAGAAGCCGGCGACAGTCCCGTTGGTGACGTCGCCGCGTCCCTCCTCGAGGATGTTTCCCCAAGTGGCGGTGGGCGGGTTGACCCCGTAGCCCAGGAAGCTGATCGCCGACTCGGTGAGGATGGCCGCGCCGATGGTCAGCGAGGCGGCCACCACGATCGGCCCCAGCGCGTTGGGGAGGAGGTGGCGGGTGATCAGCCGGCTGCGGGGGGTGCCCACGGCGCGGGCCGCCTCGACGAACTCCTTCTCGCGCACGCTCAGGATCACCGA
>DATDHI010000073.1:0-3343 GCA_036521655.1 Pseudonocardiaceae bacterium
CCGGGAGAGGTGCTAGTGCCCGACGCGGGCCAGGCTCCGGTGCGCCGCCGCGGTAACCGCCTCGCCGGTGAAGCCGAACTCGCGGTACAAGGTCTGCCAGTCGGCGGAGGCGCCGAAGTGCTCCAGCGAGACCACCTCACCGTGATCGCCGACGAAGCGGTGCCACGGCATCGCGATCCCGGCCTCGACGGCTACCCGGGCCTTGACCAGTGGCGGGAGCACCTGATCGCGGTAGGCCTGGTCCTGAGCGTCGAACCACTCCACGCAAGGCATCGACACCACCCGCGCTCCGATGCCCTCGGCCGTCAGCGCCTGCTGGGCCGTGACGGCGAGCTGCACCTCCGAACCGGTGCCGATCAGCAGCACGTCCGGCAGCCCGTCTCCGGCGTCGGTGTCGGCGAGCACGTAACCGCCGCGGGCGACGCCCTCGGCGTCGGTGCCCTCCAGGACGGGCACGTTCTGCCGGGTCAGTGCCAGCCCGGTGGGCCGGTCGCCCTTCTCCAGCAACGTCTTCCACGCCGCCGCGGTCTCGTTGGCATCCGCGGGCCGGACCACGTCCAGCCCCGGGATGGCGCGCAGCGCGGCAAGGTGCTCGATCGGCTGGTGGGTCGGGCCATCCTCGCCGAGACCGATCGAGTCGTGCGTCCAGACGTAGGTCACCGGCAGCTGCATCAGCGCGGCCAGCCGCACCGCGGGGCGCATGTAGTCGCTGAAGATCAGGAACGTGCCTCCGTAGGGCCGGGTCGGCCCATGCAGCACGATCCCGTTGAGGATCGAGCCCATGGCGTGCTCGCGCACCCCGAAATGCAGCGTGCGCCCGTAGGGGTGCGCCGTCCACATCTTGGTGGTGATCTCCTCCGGGCCGAAGGAGTCGGCACCCTTGATCGTGGTGTTGTTGCTTCCGCCGAGGTCCGCTGAGCCGCCCCACAGCTCCGGCAGCACGTCACCGATCGCGCCGAGCACCTCCCCCGAGGCCTTGCGGGTCGCGACTCCTTTGGCATCGGGCTCCCAGGTGGGCAGCTTCTCCGCCCAGCCGGCCGGCAGTTCCCTGTGGATGAGACGGTCGAACAGCGCGGCGCCGGCGGGATGGGCCTGCCGCCAGGCGTCGAAGGACTTTTGCCACTTCGTGCGCAAAGCCTGGCCGCGGGCCACCGCCTGCCGGGTGTGCTCGAGCACCTCTGGTTCCACCACGAAGGAGCGCTGCGGGTCGAAGTTCAGGGCCTCCTTCACCGCCGCCACCTCGCTGGCGCCCAGGGCTTCGCCGTGCGCGGACCCGGTGTTCATCTTTTTCGGTGCCGGGTAGCCGATCACGGTGCGCAGCAGGATGAACGAGGGACGGCTCGTCTCGGCCTTGGCGGCCTCGATCGCCTCCAAGATGCCGACGACATCCTCCCCGCCGTGGACGGTCTGCACGTGCCACCCGTAGGCCTCATACCGCGCAGCGGTGTCCTCCGACAGCGCGATCCTGGTGTCGTCCTCGATGGAGATCTCGTTGTCGTCGTAGAACACCACCAGGTTGCCGAGCTCCTGGGTGCCGGCCAGGGAGGAGGCTTCGGAGGTCACCCCCTCCTCGATGTCGCCATCGGAGGCGATGACGTAGATGCGGTGGTCGAAGGTACTCTCGTCCGGTGCGGCGTCGGGGTCGAACAGGCCGCGCTCGCGGCGCGCCGCCATCGCCATCCCGACCGCGGAGGCCAGGCCCTGACCCAGCGGCCCGGTGGTGATCTCCACGCCGGCGGTGTGCCCGTGCTCGGGGTGGCCCGGGGTCTTGGAGCCCCAGGTGCGCAGCTGTTCGATGTCCTCCAGCTCCAGGCCGTAGCCGGACAGGAACAGCTGCAGGTACAGCGTCAGGCTGGAGTGGCCGCAGGACAGCACGAACCTGTCCCGCCCGGTCCAGCCGGGGTCGGTGGGGTCGTGCCTGAGCACCCGCTGGAACAGCGTGTATGCCAATGGAGCCAGGCTCATGGCGGTGCCCGGGTGACCGTTGCCGACGCGTTGCACCGCGTCCGCGGCCAGTACCCGGATGGTGTCCACCGCACGGGTGTCCACATCTGTCCAGTCGTCGGGCACCCGAGAGGTGGTGAGCTGGGTCAGATCGTCGATGACGGACACGCTCGTGCTCCTGACTGTGCTCGGTACGGCGGCCGTGGCGAGGGTTGCCTGAGCGGGCGGACCCCTGTGACTCCACCCTAGCGAGCCGGCGCCAGCGGGGATCTCCCCCGCACGAGCGGCCCCGAGGGGGGAATGCGCGTACCCCGCAGCTACTATCTGACTACAGCAGTACCGCCCGGACCGGTTCTCATTCCCGCGCTGTCCGGATTCTCCACCAGCGGCGACGAGGAGCGACGGTGAGCGCAGCGCCCCAGCCCTCGACGTGCCAGCCGTTCGTGATGTGCCAGCCGGCGGCGCGGTGAGCAGCACCGTCGAGGCGCCACCAACACCGCGTATCGCGCGCCGAATAGATCTGCTGCGCGCCTACCTCGCGCTGACCAAGCCACGGGTGATCGAGCTGCTGCTGGTCACCACCATTCCGGCGATGTTGCTCGCCGCCCGTGGGGTGCCGTCCCCATGGCTGGTCCTGGCCACCCTGCTGGGCGGCACCATGGCTGCGGGCAGCGCGAATGCCCTGAACTGCGTGGCCGACGCCGATATCGACGCCAAGATGAAGCGGACCCGGGCCCGGCCGCTGGTGACCCACGCGGTGCCCCTCCGGCATGCGCTGATCTTCGGGATCGTGCTGGGGGTGGCCGCGTTCGGTTGGTTGTGGGCCACCACCAACCTGCTCTCAGCGCTGCTGGCGGTGGCGACGATCCTGTTCTACGTCTTCGTCTACACGCTGCTGCTCAAACGCCGCACCGCGCAGAACATCATCTGGGGTGGCGCCGCGGGGTGCATGCCGGTGGTGATCGGCTGGACGGCGGTCACCGGCACGGTGGGCTGGCCTGCGCTGGCGATGTTCGGCGTGATCTTCTTCTGGACCCCGCCGCATACCTGGGCGCTGGCGATGAAGTTCCGCGAGGACTACCAGCGGGTCGGCGTGCCGATGTTGCCCGCGGTGGCATCCCCGGTGTATGTCACGCGCCAGATCGTGGTGTTCAGCTGGTTGATGGTGGCGTGGAGCCTGCTACTGGTAGCGGCCACCAGCTGGGTCTACGCCGCGGTGGCGGTACTCGCCGGCGGTTGGTTCCTGGTGCTGGCCCACCGGCTGCACGCTGCAGTGCGCCGCGGTGCGGTGGTCAACCCGATGCGGCTGTTCCACATGTCCAACACCTACCTGGCCGTCGTGTTCGTCGCGATCGCAGGCGACTCAGTACTGGGCCTGACTCCGCTCGTCTAGCGCGAT
>DATDHI010000074.1:0-13584 GCA_036521655.1 Pseudonocardiaceae bacterium
CGAGGATGCGCTGGTAGGCGGCGGTCTCCTCCGGCTTTTCCAGGAACAGGCTGGAGGTCGCGCCCTCAAGGTACACGACCGGCCGGAACTCGGCGAACTCCATGAAGATGAATGGCCCAGCAGTCGCTGCGTGCGCGCCGAGCGTGACCGGGATCACCTGCAGGGTGATGCACGGGCGTACCGCCATCCGCAGCAGGTGGTGCAGCTGCTCGGACATCACCGCTGGGCCGCCGACCGGCGTGCGCAGCACGGACTCGTGCACGTAGAAGGTGAACTGCGCTGGCCGATCCCGGCTGAATTGGCTCTGCCGTGCTAGCCGGGCGGCGACCCGATCATCGACCTCGTCGGCTGGCACGTTGGCGACGCGGCTGATCACCGCTCGGGCATAGTCACCGGTCTGCAAGAGGCCAGGCACCAGCATCGGCTGAGTGTCGCTGTAGGCCACTGCCCGGTTCTCGTGGTCGATCAGCGTCACGAGCTGCTTGGGCAGCCGCGAGCCGTGCTGCTGGAACCAGCCCGGGGTGTTCTGCTCCTGGCAGAGTGCGAGCAACCGGTCGCGTTCCTTGCCCTTCACCCGGCACACCCCGAGGATGGCCGCGACATCCAGTTCGGTGGCGCTGCGCTTGCCGGACAGCAGCCGCGACACCCAGCTTGGCGACCAGCCGAGCAGGTGAGCGGCCTGCTTGCCGTTCAATCCCGCCTGCTCGATGGCGCGGCGTAGCCCGTCGCCGAGTTCCCGGCTGCGTATCGTGGGCTCGCGATCGCGCATGAAAGACCTCCTGTAACGGATTCCAGCGGACCATACGACCACGAAGAGCTGCTCCACATCGGTGTACGCAATTGTCCCCCGAATGGATGTATTGCGTGCCCCTGGGGCAATCGGTTGGCTCATTGTCGGCGGGGTGGCGGCCATGGCTTTGAGCAGCACGCAGATTGGGGTGCAGGATTTACCCAGAATCTCTTGGATTCGCCTGGTTCCCGCTTGCCGGGCAGCGTCATGCAATCGATCGGAGGGACCGCAACGTTGCGCTCGACGCCCCGATGCGCACTCTGTGCGGTGCCTCCCACCCACGAGGCCCGGACAGTGACATGGAGTGGCTCTGGCCCACATGCGAGTTGTGCTGGGATGAGACGTGCAAGATTGTCGGGATTCGTCCCCGCCGGCGATAGCCGCAGCCCAACGGCTCGAACAACGGGTTTTCTATACCCTTCGTAGCGGGCTATGCCCGGTCACTGAGGATGGCGGTGACGCCTCCGACCACGGGCTGGGGAACGCGGTGGGTTGCGACGGGTGCACCCGCATGGCCACGAACCGGTCGTCGGGGGGCTGCAGGTAGTGCATGAGGTAAGTGCCGGCGAAGAAACGCACCTGTTGGCGGGAGAGGTACCAGCCGGTGAGCAGTGCGACCGTCTTGGGCAGAAACGCCACTATCACCAGCTCGCGGTTGCGAGTGGTGCGCTTGATGTCCGCAAGGTGCCCGGCCAGATCGTCGGCCAACCTGGCCAATTCGGGGCCGGTCAACAGCCGGCCCTGAACGTGCGGTTGCGGGTCGAGCAGGGCAAGCTCGGAGACCCCGAACTCCCCGCACCGCCGGTCGATGTCGAACTTCGCCGCGGCCGGGGTGAAGGACAGCAGCACTCCCCGACGGTCGCCGGTCGGTTCCGGGACGATGTGGTCCGGCTTGGTCCGAATCGCAACCCGCTCGAATTCCTTGTTCCGCAGCCGAAACTCCGTCGTGGTTTTCTTGTCGTAATCGAGGAACCGTATCCGGTCGGTGCGGGTCAGTGACGCACCGATGGCTAATGCGGCGGGCCACAGCAGGACTGGCGCGACCGCGTACCCGGTGTCATCGCGGTCCTGGTTCATTGCGCTTTCCAGGGCGCGGGACAGCTCCTGGCGCGGCTGCACCACGTCCACCGCGCCGTCCCGTTCCCGCCCCAGAACGTCGACCCGGCGGCCGAGCAACCGCACTGCCATATGACCGCTCGCCGCGTCGGACTGCGCCTGCTCGTGGTAGTCGAGCATCGTCTCGTCGAGGAAGCTCAGCGAGTACAGGGTGCCGGTGCCCTGGTAAACCCGGCGCCGGTAGGCGACGCACAAGATCAGCCCCACCAGGAAGGCAATCATGAACGCCCACCGGAGGGCGGAGAACGTCACAGGTGCTGCGCCGACGGGCAGCGCATTGTCCAGTACCAGCCCGCCCATGGCGGCTGACGCGGCCACCAGCACTGCTACCCCGACGTCGGCCAGCGTCCGCCGGCTGGCGGAGACCCTCGCGCGGAGCCTCTCGCGAAGGGGCGGTGTCGTCACCGCGACACCCCCTTCGGCTTGGCAGACCCGCACTGCCCGTTTCGCCGTCCGGGCATGAAACGTTACCGACCGCTGGATCGACATACGTCGCATGCCAACTACTGAGCCGCATTCCTGACCGACCCGAGGGGAACCCCGGTGCCCGCATCAGATCGATTCGTCAACCCGTACACGTTCGTACCGTTTCCTGCGGCGTTCGCCGGGCGTTCGGCGCCGCACGGGCATCGCGGCGACTCACAGCTGTGGTCGGGAACCATCGGGATCACGATCAAGGCGCGCACGCCGGTGCTGGTCCGCGGCACCTGCGGGGCGGGCGAGGCGACGCTGCCGCACCGGCCGGGACCCGGCGGCGAGGATCAGCAGATCATCCCCGGCTCGTCCCTGCACGGAGCGCTCCGCGCGCTGCACGAGACGTTGACCGGCAGCTGCCTGCGGGTGTTCGACCAGGAGTTCTCGCCCGTCTACCGCGATGCTGCGGCCAACACACACCTCCTGCGACTCGCCCTGGTGGAGGAGGTCGACGACGGACGGCCGACCTGCTTCCAGCTGTGCTGCCCAGCGTCGGATCCACGCAAGGAGCGGATCCATCACGACGTCCTGCGTGCGCTGGGCGGTGTGGACGGGCTGGTGTCCGGCACCCGGCTCGGCGGCGTGACCATGGACGACGACGACGGCGTCATCGCCGCCCGCGAGGCCCCTGACGGGGAGTGGGTCGTGTTCATCAGCGACAGCGGTGCTCGGTCGCCTGCCGGCTCGTACCACGCGGCGGTGCGGGAGCTCTGCGACGATCCCTCGCCGACGCTGCGCGACCCAGCGTGGCAGGACTTCCTCGCCGCCGTCGAGCATGCCGATGATGTGCGCACGGCTGATGACGCGGACTCGCACCTGGAGACGGTGCACTGGCCGCCCGGGGATGCCACCAGCAAGCCGGGCGACCCGGTGGGGCAGAGATACCGTGCGTCGGCGCGGCTGCGAGTCGGGCAGCCCGTGTGGTTACGGCTCAACGACACCGGCACGGATGTGGTGCAACTGCAACTGGCCCAGATCTGGCGGCATCGCGGCACGATCGCTCGCAAGTTGGGTAGCCGGGCGGCTGGCGATCCGGTACCCGACCCTGCGCGCGAGCGGGTGCCGGCCGCGGCCCTCGCGTGCCGGGAGGTCAGGGAGCTCTGCCCGAGTTGCCGGCTCCTCGGCGCCGCTGACACCCGGGAGGATCAGCAAGGCCGTGCCCGCGCTGCCGACCAGCAGTCCTACCGCGGTCACGTCCGGTTCTCCGACGCTGTCAGAAGCGGAAAGAGGACATCGCTACAGGTGGTCCTACCGCCGCTCGGGGCGCCCAGGTCGGGCGCAGGCCAGTTCTATCTCGAGCGCCGCGATGAGGCCGAGGTTCAGGGGGGCCGGCCGGCATTGCGGGAGTGGGGATCGGCGGCTGACCAGCCAGAACTCCGACGGCTCCGGGGTCGCAAGTTCTACTGGCACACCGCCACCAGCGCTGGTACGGCGTCGTTCCGGGGACGGGCCCGACAGCATCACCTTGAGGAGCACGAGGAGCTCACCACCCGGGCGGTGGCGTTCCCCGTCGGCGCCACCTTCACCGCGACGATCACCGCGGTCGACGTCGACCTTGAACAGCTCGGCGGCCTGCTCTCCGCCCTGCAGCCCGCCACAGCCCTCGACCGCCACGGCTTGGTGGTCCACCTGGGCGGGGGACGCCCCTTGGGCTACGGCAGTTGCGAGATCAGCATCGACCTGGCTGGGACCAGGCTGTGGCGCTCAGCAACCCGGTATGGCGCAAGCGTCGAGGTGACCACTGTGGACGATATCCGGGGTGAGGCGATCGCCTCCTTCCGTGCCGCGGTGCCTGCCGAGGTGCGGCAGACGTGGCCGGCGCTGGCGACGGCGTTGACGCTCGACCATGTTCCGTCCGATCAGGTTTGGTACCCACCCGGCGCCCCGTGGTCAGACCGCAATATCGACAAGGGCAAGAAATTCGATGAAGGCTACGCGTTCTGGCAGCAGACCAGCGGACTGATGCACAGCGATCGCAAGCGCACGGGCTACCCACTCGGCGCCCTTCCTGACATCGATGATGATGACCAGAGCATGGAGATCGTGTGCGAGGCCGAGGCAGTTGCGCTGGACAGAAAGGAGCGGTGATGCCGCGCTACGTGGACGTCTCCGTCCAACATATCCAGAGCTACCTGGTCCGCGCGCAGGACCTGAAGGGCCGCCGCGGGGCCTCCACAATGATCACGAGAGCTACCCACGAGGACGCCGTAATGCACTGCTTGGCTGATCTGCCGGCA
The DNA here is from genome assembly GCA_036521655.1 of Pseudonocardiaceae bacterium. Classification (GTDB taxonomy): domain Bacteria; phylum Actinomycetota; class Actinomycetes; order Mycobacteriales; family Pseudonocardiaceae. The sequence goes on from DATDHI010000074.1 coordinate 4,618, forward strand.
ACACTGCATGGCGAAGCCGGTGCGGTGGATGGGGTGATCTCGGTCCGGCTCGACGAGGCCGAGCTCACCACCGAGGTGACCGCCCGCCTCGTCGATCACCTGCGGGCGAAGCTTCCCGCCGCATTCATCGTCTCGACTTACCGGGATGGTTCGAACTATGCCGACGCCGTCGCAGGCGACACCGACGAGCGGCGGTTGTCCCGCCACCTCCCGGTATGCGCGGAGTGGCCTGCCGCGAAACGTTGTGACTGGTGCAATATCTGGCCCGCCAGCGCGTTTCTCAATAATTCCGAAGAGGACGTATGCCGGGACTGCATGCGTCGCGACGAGGCGGCGGGCCGCAGCACGCAGGAGGGCTGGAAACCGCTCGCCGAGATGCGGTTGCGGCGCCACCTCAGCACCGGACCGGTCCGCGAGCTGCCGACCAACTTCGAGCAGCTTGCACACCTCGGGCCGGTCCCTGGGGAACACAATCACGTGGCCACCGTCCTCGCCGATGGCAATGCGATCGGCAAGCTGATCTCCGGACTGCGCCAATCCGCCAGTGAACAGGTTCTGCGGGAGGCTCCCCGCACGATCGACAACGCCACCTGGGCCGCGCTGACCCGGGCTGTCGCCGAGATCGACACCGCGGACGCGGCGGCCTGGCGGGTCATCCCGCATCTCGTTGGGGGAGACGACCTGCTGGTCAGCGTGCCCGCGCACAGTGCATGGACCTTTCTCCGGGCTTACCTCAGCACCTTCGGCAGCGCAGTGTCCTCGCTGGCCAAGGATGGGCTGAGTCCCTCCTCGTCCGCCGGCGTGGTCTTCCACCAGATCAAGGATCCGTTCTCGGTTGTCGCTGACCTCGCGCATGATCTGCTGGATACGGCCAAGAAAGAGCACCTCGGTGGGCGGGCCGCGCTGTGCTGGCAGTCGATTACCCATGACGGCAGCGCCCGCCTCGAAAGCCGCCGCAGCCTCACCCTTGACGGTCTCGACAGCAGCTGGGACGCGCTCGCCCGGTTCGCTCGGGTCGGCAAGTCCCAGCGGCACGTGCTGGCTCGAGCGCTGCGGGATGGCCTGGACATCACGGCACAGCTCGATCGGGTGTTCAACGGTGACGACATTGTGGAGCCATTCCTCGGCACCGATCCGCCGATCCCGTTGGCGCAGGCGATCGGGATGGTCGAATGGTGGTGGCCACGGTGATTGTCGACGAGCTGCGTTTCGTCATCGACTTCCTCAGCCCGTTCCGGGTCTCGACCGGGGAGGCCGCCGCTGGTGTGGACGCGACGATCGACCGGCGCGACCCGCTGCCCGCGACGTCGCTCAAGGGAGTGATGCGAGCGACCGCCAAGCAGTTGCTCGGCGAGGAGGCGCCGCTGGTGGGGGAGGTGTTCGGGGACGCGAAACGGCCGTGCCGGTGGCACTGGGGCGACGCTGTTCCCATCGGGGAGGGGTGGGCGCCACCGCAGATCACCGCGCGGGTTCAGATCGACGCGGCGACCCGTACCGCCACGCACGACATGCTCGCGCTCGCCGAGGAGACCAGTGCAGCCCGCGCCGAGTTCGTGATCACCCGCATGGGTCCGGTGGACGACGTGGAGCTGCACGCCTGGGTATTGGCGATCGCCGCGCGGGGCACCCGATCGCTGGGTGCCGCCCGGCGGCGCGGGCTCGGCTGGGTGTCGATCAGCTGCCCGGACGTCGTTCTCGATCGGGCCGCCGTCGAGAAGATCCTCGCTGGGAGGTCGAGATGAGCGCCGCGAAGGTGACCGTCACGCTCCAGCAGCCGGTGCACGCCGGCACGGGCCCGCTGCCCGACTACCGCAACCCCACGCACGATCACATCCCGGGCAGCGTGCTCCGCGGGGGGTGCGCGGCAGCGTGGATCTGCTTACTGGGAGCGCCGGAGCCTGGTCAGGCGCATCGGCCGGCGTTCATCGACGCGTTCGAGTCCGACGGAGTGTTCGGGCCGTTGCACCGGGCAGGCGGGTTGCCTGTACCGCTCAGCGTGTTCGTGCACAAGTACCGGTCCGAACCGGGTTGCCGGCGGTTGTGGTGGGACCGCTCCCTTGGCGAGGAGGCCACCGACTGCCCGGAGTGTGGCCAGGGCCTGCGGGCTGCCAAGGACGAGTCGCCGCAGCGGTTTCGCTCGTTGCAGCGCACTCGCGCGGCTCTCACCACCAACGGGGTCGCCGAGGACGAAAAGCTTTACCGCAAGGACTCCCTGCCCCGCCACGAGGTGCTGACCGGATGGGTCAGCGCAGGTGCCGTCGGGGCCTTCGAGATCGGTGGCAAGCCACTGCAGCGGCTCTGGCTGGGGGTGGGCGCACGACGGGTGGTCTCGCGCATGTCACCGTCGATCGTGACGCCGAGCCCGAACCGCTGGAGCTCGACGGCACGGCGGTGGTGCTTCGGCTGGCCAGTCCGGCGATCTTCGTGGACGACGCCGGCCTCCCCGCTGAAGGGCCGCGTCCGGGGGAGCTCCGCAGCACGCTGGGGGTGGACGAGGCCACGGTTGTCGATCGCTGGTCCCGCTGGGGCGAGGCGCCCGGCTGGCATGCGGCGTCCGGGCTCGCCAAACCAACTGAGCGGGTCGTGATGCCCGGATCGACATACCGCGTCCACTGCGACCGGGCGCCGTCTGCTGAGGCCTTGCGCGCGCTGCGGGTGCGGGGCTTGGGTCTGCGCCGGCGCGAGGGCTTCGGAGCGCTGTGCCCGCCGCTGACACCACCCCGTCCCTCGATCCTCGAGCGGTGATCCCGTGATATCTACCCTCATCACCATCCGGTTGAAGCTGCTCAGTGCTGGTGGCGTGACCGGGCCGGAGTCTGTGGCGGCCGATCCCGACACGAGTCATCTCCCGCTGCGCCGCGACCCGGACGGTGCCGTCGCGTTGCCCGGCAGCACGGTTGCCGGGAGCCTGCGCGCACACTGCGATCACTGGCCTGGGCTGCCGGAGGATCTGTTCGGCGCCACTCCCGGCGCGGAGCAGAAGCTGCCCTCGGCGATCCAGGTGCTCGGCGTGCGGCTGCGCGGTGATCTGCCGTGCGTCGAGTCCGCGACTCGCGTTGCGATCGATCGGCACCGCGGGGCAGCCCGGGTGCACGCGCTGTTCACCATCGAGCGGCTCCCGGCCGGTACCGAGTTCGACGTTCACCTGCGGTGCGACGACGCTGTGCTGGACGGTTTCCTCGACGCCGTCCGGGCCTGGCGCCCGCGCCTCGGGCGCGGAGTCACCACAGGTTCCGGCGTGTGCACCGTTACCGGCGTCGCGTCGCGGACCTACGACCTCACTGACCCCGACGACCTCGTGATGTGGCTCGCGGTCGGGGATCCCGCGAGCTACCCGCAACCTACCGAGGTGCTTGAGGAGCCCGCTGCGCCCGATGCGGTGATCGACGTCCGTCTTGAGATAGTCGATGGACTGCATATCGGCACGGGTGTCGCCGAACTGCTACCCGACCACGAGGTCTCGCCGGTGGTGCAGCGAGACCGGGTGCCCTATGTTCCGGGCAGCAGCCTGAAGGGCGTGCTCCGCTCGCGCGTCGAGTACATCTGCCGGGTGCTCGGTCAGCCAGCCTGCGATGACGCCCGTTGCGGAACCTGCGAGCCGTGCCTGCTGTTCGGATGGTCACCCCGCGGCGGTACGCAGCTGGGCGGCGCTCGCGGCACCGTTGCCATCCCGGATGCGGTGATCGACGGTGGCGGTGTTCCGGACGAGCGCACCCACGTGGCGCTTGATCGGGTCACCGGCGGGGCCCGCGAGGGTCTGCTCTACACCCAGCAGGTGGTTGTCGCTGGTCACTTCCGCCTCCGCGTGGAACCCCTGCGCCCGCTCACCGACGTCTGGCTGGCTCTGCTGCGGGCGTCCGTCGCCGACCTGCACGACGGGCTGGTCGGCATCGGCGGCGCGACAACTAGAGGCCTGGGAACCGTCCGGGTCAGCGACGATGCCTGGGTCGCCCCTGATCTGTCCGCGCTGGCGGCGCTTGTCACGGGAGGATCCTCCGATGGCTGAACAGATGTCACTGCATGGCAGTGGCCCCCGCACCCGGGCGGAGTGGGGAGATCTGGTGGCGTCACTGCCGCACGCCATGGCCGCCTGGGCCGATCTTGAGGGCATGCACCGTGCTCCGCTACCCGAGTCGATGCCGGTCGGCGCGACTCACTTGTGGCTCTGGGACACCGGCCGCTACGGGCGGGTTCGGATCGACGGGGAGATCTGGATCGCCGGGGTGCTCACCGAGCATGAGGGGGCCGCGCCGGCCTGCTGCGATGTGCTTCGCGAGGGAGCCATCCTGGTGGACCGGGTACCGCTGACAGCCTGGGCGGCCGACGATGGGCGCGTGCAGCAGTTCCGTGGGGCCCGCGACGTGCTTGCTGGCTTCTCACAACTCGTACCGCGGCGGCAGGCGACCGGGGTCTTCATCGACGCGGCGGGACCGCGACCGTGACTCATCTGGTGAACCTCATGCCGCACGCCGCCGAGGTCGCCCGGCCCGATCTGGTCTTCCCCGATCTGGAGATCCGCGACGAGCGCCACCGGGTCATCGGGTGCCAGCGGCTGGCCCGCTTCTCCATTACCCTGAACGCGTATCACGGTTCGTGATACCATGCGGGGATGGCTCACGCGATCTCAGTGCGGCTTGACGATCAGGCCGAGCGGGCCCTGCGGACCCTTGAGGCGGCAGGAATGACCCGGTCGGAGGCGATCCGCTCTGCGCTGGTAGCTGCTGCCCAGCGGCTTCGTCACCGTCAGGAACTGGCAGCTGAAGCCGCTGCGCTCGAGGCTGATGAGGCCGACCGGCAGGAAATGCTGTCAATCGCTAGCTTCATGGAGTCGCTGCGTGCTGCGGGGTGATATCTACCGGTTTCGCCCGCCCGGGGGCATTGGCCACGAGCAGCATGGCGAGCGCTACGGGGTGCTCGTGCATGCCGACGAGCTCCTGCCTCGTTCAGTCGTGATCGTCGCCCCCACATCCCGCAGCGCACGTCCTGCCTCGTTCCGTCCCGAGATCGAGGTCGGCGGCGCCGCCACCCGCGTGCTCGTCGAGCAGCTCGGCGCGGTGGACGTCCGACGCCTCGGCGAGCTTGCCGGCCATCTCACCGCCGAGGAGATCTGGGGGGTGGACGAAGCTCTGGTGACGGTGCTCGGCCTGCGCTGACGGCTCAGCACAGGCACACCGTGTATGGGGAGGTCAGGCTGAGCGGGTCGTGAGGGCGGGATCGGCAGCCGCGTCGTAGCGATCGGCGATGAGTTCGGCTACTGCATCGTCGGGGCCGAGTGGGGCGGCGAGCGCAACGTCCGGGCAGGTGGAGACGGCGAGCTGGGTGACCTTGTCGGGGAGCAGGCCGGGGGCGATGAACCAGGAGGCGACGGCGATGCGTCGGGCACCTGAAGCCTGCAGGGTTGCGATGGCATCGGGCACGGTTGGTCGGGCGGCGCAGGCGAAGGCGGGGACCACCTGCCAGCGGGTGCGCTGGGCGAGCCGCTGGGCCACGGCGGCGACGGCGGTGTTGGAGGGGGACTGCTGGGAGCCGGCGGCGGCGAGGATTACCCCGGTGCCCGGGTCGTCCGACCACACACCCACCTCGGCCAGCCGGCGCAGCGCGGTGGCTTCCAGTCGTGGGTCGGGGCCCAGCACGTCGGCCACCGCGATGTCCAGCCCGGGCCGGGCCGCTGCGGCGCGCGACACTGCCGCGGGTACATCCACGTCAGCGTGGAAGGCGCGGCCCAGTAGCAGCGGCACCACCACTGCGCGTGGCAGCGCAGCGAGTACGGCGTCCAGCCGGGGCGCGCAGAGATCCAGGAAGGCCAGCTGCACGTCGAGGTGGGGGCGCAGCCCGCGCACCCGATCGACCAGCGCCGAGATCGTGGCGGCTGAGCGTGGGTCGCGGCTGCCGTGCGCCACCGCCACCAGCGCCGTTGCTGTGCACGTCAGCACGACACACCGTGCACCAGAGCGCGACACGCGGGGGAGGTCAGCACGACACACCGGGCAGGGGAGCGCGACACGCGCGGACTAGGCCGGCGGCCAGGGTGTTGCCGTCGGCGGTGTCGATGACGAGGAAGCCGCCGGTGTGCCGGTCGGTGGCGTAGGGGTCCACTGCCAGCGGCTGCGCCAGCCGGATCCGGGCTCCGCCGATCTCGTTGAGTTCCAGCATGGTCGGCGGCTCGGTGTGCCGCAGGGTGTGCAGGTCCAGCCGCCCGGTCAGCTCGGTGACGATGGCCCGGACGGTGCGGGTGCCGTGCTTGATCAGCACTCGCGCGCCGGTCCGCAGCGGGCGGTCAGCCAGCCAGCACAGATCCGCGGAGAGCTCGGTCACCACCCGCGGCGGCTGCGTGGGATGCGCCAGCACCTCACCGCGCCCGGCGTCGATCTCGTCGGCGAGTAGCACAGTCACCGAGTCCCCAGCGGTGGCCCGCAGCGCCGGACCGTCGGGGGTGTCGATGCCGGTGACGGTGGAGCGACCCCCCGACGGCAGCGCGATCACCTCGTCTCCGACCTCAAGGATCCCGGAGGCGACCCGGCCGGCCAGACCCCGGTAGTCGGGATACTCAGGAGTCCGGGGTCGCAGCACTAGTTGCACCGGGAAACGCATCGGCTCGGCCACCGCCTCCCGCCCGGTGGGCACCGCCTCGAGGTGCTCCAGCAGCGTCGGGCCCAGATACCAGGGGGTGCGTGCGCTGCGAACCGCGACGTTGTCGCCGTGCAGCGCCGACACCGGCAGCGACACCACATCTCGCACCCCCAGTGAACGAGCCACCGCCGCGAACTCCGATTCGATCCGGCGGAACGTCGGCTCGTCAAAGTCCACCAGGTCCATCTTGTTCACCGCGAGCACCAGATGCGGAACCCGCAGGAACGCGGCGACGGCCAGGTGCCGCCGGGTCTGCTCGACCAAGCCGTTGCGGGCATCGACCAGGACCACCGCGAGCTCCGCGGTGGACGCCCCAGTGACCGTGTTGCGGGTGTACTGCACATGCCCGGGGCAGTCGGCCAGCACGAACTTGCGGGTGGGCGTGGCGAAGTAGCGGTAGGCGACGTCGATGGTGATGCCCTGTTCCCGCTCGGCGCGCAGCCCGTCGGTGAGCAATGCCAGATCCGGCTCGACCCCACCGCGGGCCCGGGTGGCGCGGTCCACTGCGGCGAGCTGGTCGGACAGGATCGACTGGGTGTCGTGCAGCAACCGTCCGACCAGCGTCGACTTCCCGTCGTCCACCGAGCCGGCCGTAGTCAGCCGGAGCAAGCCGACCATCAGAAGTAGCCCTCGCGTTTGCGGTCCTCCATGGCGGCCTCCGACAGCCGGTCATCGGCCCGGGTGGCACCGCGCTCGGTGATCCGGCTTGCGGTCACCTCGGCCAGCACCTCGTCGATGGTCGAGGCGGTGGACTCCACCGCGCCAGTGCAGGAGGCGTCCCCGACAGTGCGGTAGCGCACCGAGCGGGTGAGCACCCGCTCCCCGTTGCGCGGGCCACCCCATTCGCCGGCGGTCAGCCACATCCCGTCGCGGGCGAACACCTCCCGTTGGTGCGCGTAGTAGATGCCCGGGATCGGCACGTTGCGCCGGGCGATGTAGTGCCAGACGTCGAGCTCGGTCCAGTTGGACAGCGGGAAGACCCGGACGTGCTCCCCGGCGGTGTGCCGGCCGTTGTAGAGGCTCCACAGCTCGGGACGCTGCCGGCGGGGATCCCAGCCGCCGAAGGCGTCGCGCAGGCTGACGATGCGCTCCTTGGCCCGGGCCCGGTCCTCATCGCGGCGGGCGCCGCCGAAGACTGCGTCGAAGCGATGCTCGTTGATAGCGTCCAGCAGCGGGACGGTCTGCAGCGGGTTGCGGGTGCCGTCGGGGCGTTCGGTCAGCCGCCCGTCGTCGATCCAGTCCTGCACTGCCGCTACGTGCAGCCGCAGCCCCAGGTCCGCGACCAGGCGGTCCCGGTAGGCGATCACCTCGGGGAAGTTGTGCCCGGTGTCCACGTGTAGCAGCGGAAACGGCAGCGGCGCCGGGTGAAAAGCGTCCAGCGCCAGGTGCAGCATTACCGCAGAGTCCTTGCCCCCAGAGAACAGCAGCACCGGCCGCTCAAACTCACCAACCACCTCCCGAATGATGTGCACCGCTTCCGATACCAGATGATCGCATTCAGCGGGCTCAACGGGGCTATTCGGTGACTGGTTACCCCGCTGAGCCCGCTGAATGCGGGTCAGGATTGCGGTCATGCGATGCCCCTCTCGGTGAGCAGGTCGAGCACGTGGCGCGCCGCCGTCGCGATGTCTAGGGCGGTGGTGTCCAGCTTCAGGTCGGGTTTGTCGGGTTCTTCGTAGGGGTCGTCGACGCCGGTCATTCCGGTCAGCTCACCGGCCGCGGCCCGGGCGTAGAGGCCCTTGACGTCTCTCCGGACGCATTCGGCCAGCGGGGTGGCCACGTGCACCTCCAGGTAGGCGGTGCGGTGCGCGTCGTGCTGGGCTCGCACCTCGTCGCGGGTGGCCGCGTAGGGCGCGATGACCGGGACCAGCGCGACGATGCCGTGCCGGGCGAGCAGCTCGGCCACGAAACCGACCCTGCGGACGTGGGTGTCCCGGTCCGCACGGGAGAAGCCCAGCCCGGCGGACAGACCGCGGCGCAGCTCGTCGCCGTCGAGTACCTCGACCTCCCGGCCAGCCGCCCGTAACCGCTCGGCGACCGCGTCGGCGATGGTCGTCTTGCCGGCCCCGGACAGCCCGGTGAGCCACACGGTGGCGCCCCGGCTCAAAGGTGGATCCCGCCTTCGGTCTTGGTCGAGCCCGCCCACCGCCCGGCCCGCGGGTCCTCCCCAGCGGCCACCGCTCGGGTGCACGGTGCGCAGCCGATCGACGGGTAGCCGGCGCTCAGCAACGGGTTGGTCAGGATGCCGTGCGTGGCGATGTAGTCCTCGACATCGGCATCACTCCACCTCGCCAGCGGGGCCAGTTTCACCTTGCCCCGCTTGATGTCGTAGGACAC
>DATDHI010000075.1:0-2918 GCA_036521655.1 Pseudonocardiaceae bacterium
CGGCGTCCTGGTGCTGCCGAGGTCAGCTGCCGGAACGCAGGTAGGTGAGTACCGCGAGTACCCGTCGGTTGTCCTGTTCGGTTGCGTCGTGGTGCAGACCGAGTTTGGTAAACACGGAGGCCACGTGCGCCTCGACGGTGCGTGGAGACACGAACATCGCGCGCGAGATCCGCGGTTGGAGCGGCCCTGCGCCATCGGACAATCAGGCACCGCTCCTGGGAGTCTGAAATGCACCGCAGGACCACGGCACGAGCCGCGCATTACAGACAGCCTGTCCATCGGACTCCGACGGCAATCGAGCGCGATATTCGGCGATCAAGCGCGGAGGGGAAGTTGATCTTCGCGATAGCGCACCATCACCGTCGATCTGCTCGGCGCCAGTCGCGGCGAGCGGAGGCGCAGATGAATCCGTACGCGTGCGAATGAGGCGTCCTTCGGGGCTTACTGACCGGACGGCTCGACTGCGACATCGACAGGTCGCCCTTATCCGGTCTGAGGAGGCGACGGGGCGATCAGTCGGTGACGCACTGGGCGACCCAGAACCTGCAAACGACATGTTGACCAGTAGCCGAACCTGATTGGCGGACTCGTTGCTACAGCGTCTTTTCCTATCCGTGAGCGGCCTATCGGTGAGAGGCTTGCCGGCGCTGGCAAACTCGAGCCATGCCAGCCCAGGATATCGACAGCTACTTAGGTATTGGAAGTAAATAACATTTGCGTTACGAAGTACAGGGATGTAGTTTCGTTGCCCGTGGCGCCGGCTGTGCTGGCCTAGATTCGGGTTGTGACGCCAGCCGGTTCCGTCGAGGTGCTGGTGGCGAAGTTCGAGGTGTTGCTGCCGCATCTGGATGAGCGTCAGCGCCGGCTGCTGCTGGGCGCCGAGGCGATCGCCTGGGGCCGTGGCGGGGTCGCCGCGGTGGCGGCGGCGGCCGCGGTGTCGCGGCCGACGGTGACCCGAGGGGTCGCCGAGGTGAAGTCGGGCGGCACTGGCGCGGGCGGTAGTGGCCGGGTTCGTAAGCCCGGCGGTGGCCGCAAGTCGCTGACCGAGACCGACCCTGGACTGCTGGCCGCCTTGGAGGCGTTGGTCGACCCGGTCAGTCGCGGGGATCCGATGTCGCCGCTGCGCTGGACGACGAAGTCGACCCGGCAGTTGGCCGACGCGCTGAGCGCCGACGCGCATCCGGTCAGCCACGTGCGGGTCGGGGAACTGCTGCACAGTCTGGGCTACAGCCTGCAGAGCAACGCCAAAGCGGTCGAGGGCAAGCAGCACCCGGACCGCGATGCCCAGTTCAGGCACATCAACGCCGCCGCCAGCCGGTACCTGAAGGCCGGCGACCCGGTGATCAGCGTCGACTCGAAGAAGAAGGAACTCGTCGGGGAAACCCCCGGCTACAAGAACAACGGCCGCGACTGGCAGCCCAAAGGAGAGCCGGTCCGGGTCGGGGTCCATGACTTCCCAGACCCGGCGCTGCCCAAGGCCGTCCCGTACGGCATCTACGACCTGTCCGCCAACACCGGCTGGGTGACAGTTGGCAGCGACGGCGACACCGCGGCGTTCGCCGTGGCCACCCTGCGCCGCTGGTGGACCCAGGTCGGCCAGCTCGCCTACCCCCACGCCAAGCGGTTGCTGATCAACGCCGACGCCGGCGGCTCCAACGGCTACCGGGTCCGGCTCTGGAAACTCGAACTCGCGCGCCTGGCCACCGACACCGGCCTGGCCATCACCGTCTGCCATTACCCGCCCGGCACGTCGAAGTGGAACAAGATCGAACACCGACTCTTCTCAGCGATCACCAGCAACTGGCGAGGACGACCGCTGACCAGCCACCAGGTGATCGTCGAACTGATCGGCGCCACCACCACCCGCACCGGACTCACCGTCCACGCCGAGGCCGACACCAACAGCTACCCGCGTGGCGTCAAGATCAGCGACGCCCAGATGACCGCCATCGCACCCCAGCTCAAACCCGCCAAGTTCCACGGAGAATGGAACTACACCGTCAAGCCCGCGACACCATCCCGGGCCGAAGAAGCGCAGTAGTTATTCGCTTCCGATCCCTAACGGTCGTACCTATCCCACGATTCAGTTCGAGACCGACCTTGGCGCGTCCGAGATCTTGTGCAACACGGCCACCGGGGCGGGATGTACAGCTCCTCCCGTGGGGGCGGCCTTCTACCCGTTCTGGAGTCTGGGTTCTCCCGGCGGCTCGATGCGCAAGGACGACCGGACCGGTTGCGTGTGGAACTTCGGCAACGTCATACCCGGAACCACCCAGCAATCCTTCGGTGGCGCCGCCCAGTACGGCACGCCGAACGTCGCACGGTTCGCGGGAACGTTGACCAGCCAACCGCTGCCGAATCCACAGTTCAACGGATCCTGCCTAGCGCCCCAGCGCTAGCGTAGTTCGGCATCGACCGGACTCCACATCATCCAGGGCTTCTGCCCGCACCATCGGTGAGCGTCGCCAGTCTGCCGCTCAGTCTCCCTCGGCAGGAGCCATGGAATGATGGCGGGGCTGCTCTTCAGCCTCGAACTCCTCGCCCTCGGCCGGTGACTCGGCATGCTGCCGAGGATCCATCTCTTCGGCGTCGAGCTGAGCGCCCGACTCGTCATCCTTGCGCGCTGGCGAACCGCTTGGATCGGACACGGCGACCTCCACACATCCGGACAACCACCAAGCGTCTTCCACTCGGAACATGCGCGGGTGCCCTACTTGCCAGGCTAGTCCCGCCTGCAAGAGAAGACCCCGGCAGCGCCGCCGCTGCGCCCGGGCACGGACGTGGGTGATCGAAACGTCGGTCGGGCTGTCCGTGCCCACCGCCTTCGAGGTTGCCCAAGCATTCCTCCGAGACAACGTCGCGGCCCTCACCCGCCCCGTCCGTCCCGCCGGCTGCCTCACCATCCAGGGTGGCCTGTC
>DATDHI010000076.1:0-5790 GCA_036521655.1 Pseudonocardiaceae bacterium
TTGCACTTCACTCCCACCTCCTCCTCGTGGCTCAATCTGATCGAACGATGGTTCCGGGAACTGACCGACAAGGCCATCCGCCGAGGAGTGTTCCACAGCGTCAATGACCTCATCACCGCGATCGAGGACTACCTGAAAGCCGGCAACGACAACCCAAAACCATTCATCTGGACCGCCACCGCCGAGCAAATCATCGCCAAAGTCGCCCGCGGACGAGTCGCTCTCCAACAAGTAGAAAATCAATAATGAGACACTACACTAGCTGGACTCTCCGCCGCTCAGTCCAGTGAGGACGATCTCGACATAGCGGCGGCGCATCTCCGGCGGCGCCTCGTCAGCGGGAGCGGCACCGAGCAGCATGACCAGATCGGCCAGAGTCAGGTCGGCGCGTACCGCCCCCACCGACCGGGCCCGCTCGAGCAGCGCGGTGATCGCCGTGACGGCCCGCGCGGTGGCCGACCCGGGCGGCGCGGACGCGAGGTCGGCGGCCGGCGGGTTCTCCAGCATGCCGGCGGCAGCCTTCAGCGCCCGATCGGTGGCGTGCCGCTCGACGACGGCGGCGAACAACGCCCCCAGCTGCTTCCCCGCCCCGGCCCCGCCATCGACGGCAGCGAGAGCGCGCTCCGACAGCCCGGCGATATGCTCGATCGAGTCCTCGACCACCGCCGCGATCAGGTCCTCCTTGGCCGGGAAGTGCCGGTAGAGCGTCCCGACCGCGACACCGGCCCGCCGGGCGATGTCCTCCATGGTCGCGTCCACCCCGGCGGCGGCCACGAGCTCGCGGGCCGCGCCGAGGATGCGGCCGCGGTTGCGTGCAGCGTCCGATCTCACCTAGACAAGATGAACCATGGCTCACTATCGTGCAATAGTGAACTCACATTCACCTTGGAGGAGCTCATGCCCTGGACCCCGTCCGACATCCCCGACCTGACCGGCCGCACGGCTGTGGTCACCGGCGCCAACGCCGGGCTCGGCCTTGAGATCACGACCGCCCTGGCCGCCCGCGGCGCGCAGATCGTGCTGGCGTGCCGCAACATCGCCAAGGCGGACGCCGCGGCCGACCAGGTGCGACGCCGCGCTCCCGCGGCCAGGCTTGAGGTGCGCGCCCTCGACCTCGCCGATCTCGACTCCGTGGCCGCCTTCGCCGACGGCCTGCTCACCGCGCACGACCGGCTTGACATCCTGGTCAACAACGCCGGGCTGATGGCCATCGATGAGGCCCGCACCGCGCAGGGTGTCGAGATGCAGTTCGGGGTGAACCACCTCGGCCACTTCGCCCTCACCGCGCGCCTGCTGCCGCTGCTGCTGGCCACCCCCGGCTCCCGGGTCGGCAGCATGTCGAGCATGGGTCACCGCGCCGCCTGCGGCTCCTCCGACCCCCGCGGGGAGCGTCCCTACCGGCGCTGGGGGGCTTACTTCCACAGCAAGCTCGCCAACCTGCTCTTCACCGCGGAGCTGCACCGGCGGCTCACCGAGGCAGCGGCCCCGACGATCGCCGTCGCCGCCCATCCCGGCGGCTCGCGCACTGACCTCGGCACCGAAGGCAGCGGAGCGCTCAATCGGGCGATGTTCCTGGCCCCGCTGGTCACCCAGAGCGCGGAATTCGGCGCCCGGCCCATGCTGCGCGCCGTCACCGACCCAGCCGTCCGCGGCGGGGAGTTCTACGGTCCCCGGTTCATCACCCTGGGCGCCGCGCCGGTGCGCGAGACACCGTCCAGGGCCGCCCGGGACGCCGCGGCCGCGCGCCAGCTCTGGGACCTCTCGGTGCAGCTGACCGGGCTCACCCCGGCGATCACCCGCTGACCGAGGGACGTGCCGTCCAGAGGCAAGCGCAGCGGTTGCCTACGATCAGCGTGTGCCCGCCCCGAACCGCTCACTGGCCGGACTGTCCCGGGCTACGGCGATAGCCGCGGTCATCACCCAGGCGGGCATCGCGGTGACCGGCTCGGTAGTGCGGGTTACCAGCTCGGGACTTGGCTGCCCGAGCTGGCCGCAGTGCTTCCCGGGCAGCTTGGTGCCACAGCCACATCCAGACGTCGCCGCGCTCAACCAGTGGATCGAGTTCGGCAACCGCCTGCTCACCGGCTTGGTCGGCCTCGTCGCGCTGGCCTGCCTGATCGTCGCGTTGCTCGTCCGACCGCGACGCCGGCGGCTGATCCTGCTGGCCGCAACGATGCCTCTGGGTGTGGCCGCACAAGCCGTCCTCGGCGGCATCACGGTCCTGACCGGGTTGGCCTGGTGGACCGTCGCGGTGCACTTTCTCGTATCGATGGTGCTGGTGTGGCTGGCGGTGCTGCTAGTCGCTGCCTTCGCCGAGGGCGACGCGCCGCCGCGCTGGCACCTGCCTGCTCCGCTGCAGGGCTTGCTGGGCACCGCCACCGCGGTGCTGGCCGCGCTGCTGGTCGCCGGGACCTTGGTGACCTCAGCGGGCCCGCACGCCGGAAGCACTGCCACCCCCCGGCTCGCAGTGGGTGTCCCGGCGATGGTTCAACTACACGCCGACCTTCTCGTCGGATTCCTCGGACTGCTCACCGGCCTGGGGTTCGCACTGCGCGCGGTGAGCGTGCCCGTCCGGACCTGGCGGCGCTACCTGGTGCTGGTCCTTGTCGTCCTCGCCCAGGGCGCGCTGGGCCTCGTGCAGTACCTCACCGGGGTACCCGAAGTGCTGGTCTCGCTGCACGTCCTGGGCGCCGTTGCGGTGGTCGTGGCCATGGCCGCGCTCTGGACCAGCTGCCGGGTCCGCGACCACGTGCCCGCAGCCACGGTCGGCAGCGCGCGCCCGCTGGCTGGGGCAGGAACCAGCTAACCGAGTCGCCGGACGTCCACGTCAGTGGCCGGAGTCGGGACGACGATATCTGCGCATCGCGTCGGGATAGCCGACAATCGCCGCATCATAGGCCGGGATGCCCAGCTCAGCCGCCAGCTGACGGGCGACGGCAGGCGAGCCCACCCTTCGGCGGATCCACTCGCCATCGGCGGCGACCGCCACGGCAGTCGTGTCCGTCGCCGCCGTCTCCGGCTCGACGTAGAACTCGACGCCAATCCTTGTGGCGACAAAACCACGCAGCTGGGCGAGGTCGTCCGGGGTGGCCTCTCGATCAAGTATGTTCTGGTAGCCACCGCGCCTGCCGCGGATAGCTCGCGGACTCGACAGACCGCCCGCGCCGCGCCCGAAAACCCGACCCTCACAACGCGGCGAGCAGCCGATCTCTACGAGTGATCGATTCCATCGCAAAAACCAATAATCTTACTCGTCGTCGCCGGGCCGTAGGGATCAAGGCCCTCCTCATACATGGTGCACGCTTTCCCGAAGGCGTCGAGACAGCTCCATTGCCTCGGGAACGCGTGCTTGGCTATGGAGCTGTTGCGAGAGACTTCACAAGAGGCTGTGAAAGCAACGAGGCGGTTGTCCTATACTTCGGTAACCTCGGTGAAGAAGAGGAGCAGGAACTTCATTCTTCTGTTGCCAGACGGGTTGCAAAGTAAAGACGCAAAGCGTATCATCGCGACACTTGCTTGGCTCAGTCCCGTGAACTGGCGGCATCGACAGTATCGCAAGGCATCCCTAGATTTTACGGCGCCAACTGGTTTCATTAAATTCGATGCCGCATCGGACCTCGCGGATGGAGCCGCGAAACGCGGAGCATGCACCTCGAAACACCTCGTGTGGGACACAACAAAGACCGTCCCGCATGGTCATGGTGACATTTCGACGCTTAAGGTCAAGTGTCTCGAACAGGCTGGGGGGCTTCGGGGAGCCGTGTCGACTACGCCGTAGCATTATCGGTCTGGATTGCTCCGACTGTCGGCATCGACATTTACAGTCAGGTCCGAGACCAAATCAGAGCTAGAGTCCCCGTTCAACCGTGATCGGCGCGCTTGACTCCAGCTGACGCTGAGGTACCGTTTCGGCGTGGTGAAATGGAGCCAGTCGACCCGGTCTAACGCTCATTGAAGTCGCCCAGGGGGAGCGCTTTGCAGGACGACCTACCGAAGAACGCGGCGACGGACCACCAGTAGTAGCGGAGCGCGGGCTAGGCTGCGGGGAAGGGGCGCGTTCTCGCTCGCGCCGCTGTTCGCTGCTAACGCGTGGAGGGGTAAGTCGTGAAGTTCCGGCGGAAGAATCTCGACGCACTGGGCGACCTCATCTGCGGGAACCTGGGCTCGGACGAGCCGGGCAGCTCCGCTGGCCCCAGGTACTTCCCTTACAGGTCCAGCATGTATATTACCGAGTTCTTTGCCGATCTCGACACCGACTGGGTACACGACGGATCTACGCGGCATCGTTGGGTGGGCGATGTGTTAGAGGCTATGCTGGCCGAACCCCACGACGGACCAACTCATCCTCCTGAGATTTTCTGCCGGGTGATCGACCATCTGATGGAACCCCCTGCCTGGAAATAATTGGGGTTTGCATAAGCCTCACTGTCTGCACAACATCTCGCCGAAGAGTTTTCCAATATGTCCACTCGGTCTTTAATCGAAGTAAGCTCTTCTTGCAGTACTGCAATGAAACGCTCGAGCCGCTTCTCCTGTGTCGTCTTCCAGTAATGTTCGATTATAATACCCGCAGCAGAACCTGCTACTGGGATTGCTCCCGCTAGGGCAAGCACGACCTTTCGGGGTTCCTCGCTGTATCAAGTGGGTTTGGTCATCAAGTGAGTGTGGTCCCGGCGTGGCGGGTTGACGAGGGGGTGATGGTTTCGTTGGCTGCGTGACTGTCGGTGATAGTCGGGTAGCAGGGGGTCGTAGGGGTATGGATGTGCTGGGGTTGTTCACCGCGGCGTTGGGGTTGAGCGGGCCGTGGCGGGTGACACGCAGCGAGTTCGACGCCGAGCGGACCCAGCTGGACCTGTATCTGGGTTTTGATCGTGGTGCCCGGTTCGCGTGTCCGGCCAAGGGTTGTGCGCACGGTGCCTGCCCGCTACATGACACCGCGGACAAGACGTGGCGGCATCTGGACTTTTTCCAGCACAAGGCGTTGTTGCATGCCCGGCTGCCGCGGGTGCGCTGCCCGGAGCACGGGGTGCGGCAGGTCAGCGTGCCCTGGGCGCGCCCGGGGTCGGGGTTCAGGGTGTTGTTCGAGGCGCTGGTGCTCAGCTTCGCCGCGGCGATGCCGATCTCGAAAGTCGCCGCGATGACCCGGGAGCACGACACCCGGATCTGGCGGGTGGGAACACCACGTGCACGCCGCCCGCGACCAGCTCGACGCCACCAGCGTGCGCCGGGTCGGGATGGATGAGACCTCCGCGGCCAAGGGCCAGGACTATGTGAGCATCTTCGCTGACCTCGACGCCCGCCGGGTGATCTTCGCCACCGACGGGCGAAGCGCGGACACGGTGGCTCGCTTCGCCGTTGACCTGGCCGGCCACGGCGGCGACCCGGGCAACATCACCGACACCAGCTCCGACATGAGCACAGCGTTCATCTCCGGGATCAGGGCGCACCTGCCGAACACAGGCGATGACCTTCGACAAGTTCCACCTGGCCGCCAAGCTGGGCGAAGCGGTCGATGCGCTACGCCGAACCGAGGTCACGACCCGCCCGGAGCTCAAGCGCACCCGCTGGCTATGGCCGAAGAACTTCTCGAACCTCTCGGCGAAGCAGCGAGGCGAACTCCACCAGCTGATGCGCCCCTCAGCCAAGCTCGCGACCGCCCGGGCGCTGCGCTGGCGTGAGGACTTCCAAGCCTTCTACGACCAGCACCCCAGCTACGCACCCGGCTACCTCCGGCGCTGGTGCTCCGGCGCCAAACGCTCCCGCCTCCAGCCCATCAAAGACTTCGTGACG
>DATDHI010000077.1:0-4085 GCA_036521655.1 Pseudonocardiaceae bacterium
CATCGTTGAGCCATTCCGCGGAGTGACGTCGCTTCCCTGGTTGGTCTAACGTCCGCACGGTCGGCCTACGCTGCCGGGGGCGCGGTGGCTGAGGGTCCGACACGGCGGCGGTGCTACCACTGCAGGGGAGTCGGCGATGAAGATCGGCATGGTGGGGCTGGGCCGGATGGGCTCGAACATGGTGCGCAGGCTGCAGCGCGCCGGGCACGAGTGCGACGTCTATGACGTCTCGGACCAGGCGGTGAAGCAGCTCGTCAGCGAGGGCGCCGGCGGGGCGGAGTCGCTGGCGGGGCTCGTCGGCGGGCTCGCGCCGCCGCGGACGGTGTGGTTGATGTTGCCCGCGGCGGTCACCGGGGACACCGTCACCGACCTGCTGGACCTGCTCGAACCCGGTGACATGATCGTCGACGGCGGCAACTCCTATTACCGGGATGACGTCGACCGCGCCGAGGTAGCCGCAAAGCACGGCGTGCATTACGTCGACTGCGGCACCAGCGGCGGCGTCTGGGGCCTAGAGCGGGGCTACTGCCTGATGATCGGCGGGGACGCGACGGCGGTGCAGCAGCTGGATCCGGTGTTCGCGGCACTGGCCCCGGGCGTGGCCGCCGCCGGGCGTACGCCGGGCCGCACCGGGGAACCGGTGCCTGCCGAGCAGGGTTACCTGCACTGTGGGCCGCCGGGTGCCGGGCATTTCGTGAAGATGGTGCACAACGGCATCGAGTACGCCCTGATGGCGGCCTACGGGGAGGGCCTGAACATCATCCGCGGTGCCGGGGTTGGCGTCCGCCCGCAGGAAGCCGACGCCGAGACGGCGCCGCTGCGGGATCCGCGCTACTACACCTATGACAAGATCGACCTGGCCGCGGTGGCCGAGGTGTGGCGGCGCGGCAGTGTGATCGGTTCCTGGTTGCTGGACCTGACCGCGGAGGCGCTGCTTGCCGACCCGGAGCTGGACCAGTTCACCGGCCGCATCTCCGACTCCGGGGAGGGCCGCTGGACCTCGGTGGCCGCGATCGAGGAGGGCGTGCCGGCGCCGCTGCTGACGGCGGCGCTGTACTGCCGGTTCGCCTCGCGGGGCAGCGAGCTGTTCGCCGAGAAGATGCAGTCCGCGCAGCGCAAGGAGTTCGGCGGGCACGAGGAGAAGCGGACCTCATGATGACACGAATGGCGGGGACGTTGATGGGGGCCGGCGATATCACGGCCACCAGGGAGTGGGCGGCGCTGGCCAAGCACCACGCCCAGGTCGGGGGAGCGCATCTGCGAGATCTCTTCGCCACCGACCCGGGACGGGCCGAGACGATGACGATCACCTGCACGGACCTGTGCCTGGACTACTCCAAGCACCGGATCACCCGCGAAACGGTGCCGTTGCTGCTGGCGCTGGCCGGGCGGGCCCGGCTCGCCGACCGGATCTCGGCGATGTTCCGCGGCGAGCACATCAACACCAGCGAGGACCGCGCGGTGCTGCACACAGCGCTGCGGCTGCCCCGGGATGCCCGCCTGGTCGTGGACGGGCGCGACGTCGTCGCCGAGGTGCACGAGGTGCTGGACCGGATGGGCACGTTCAGCGATGCCGTCCGGTCGGGCGCCTGGACCGGTCACACCGGCCGGCGCATCCGCACCGTGGTCAACATCGGGATCGGCGGCTCGGACCTCGGACCGGTAATGGCCTACGAGGCGCTGAAGGACTATAGCGACCGCGCCCTGACGTTCCGGTTCGTGTCCAACATCGACCCTACCGATTTGTGGGAGGCCACCCGCGACCTGGACCCAGCGCAGACGCTGTTCATCGTGGCGTCCAAGACCTTCACCACCCTGGAGACCCTGACCAACGCCCGCGCGGCCCGGCGATGGCTGCTCGAGGGGCTGGGGGCCGGCCCGGAGGCGGTCGCCAAGCACTTCGTCGCGGTGTCCACCAACGCCGAGCGGGTGCGCGAGTTCGACATCGACCCGGCCAACATGTTCGGCTTCTGGGACTGGGTGGGCGGGCGCTACTCCGTCGACTCGGCTATCGGGCTGTCGCTCATGGTCGCGATCGGGCGGGAGCGGTTCGCCGAGTTCCTGGCCGGCTTCCACGCGATCGACGAGCACTTCCGCACCGCGCCGTTGGAGATCAACCTGCCGGTGATCGCCGGGTTGCTGGGGGTCTGGAACACCAACTTCCTCGGCGCCCAGACCCGGGCCGTGCTGCCCTACAACCAGTACCTGCATCGGTTCCCCGCCTACCTGCAGCAGCTGGCTATGGAGAGCAACGGAAAATCCGCGCGCGCCGACGGCACGCCGGTGAGCACCGACACCGGGGAGATCTTCTGGGGTGAGCCGGGCACCAACGGCCAGCACGCGTTCTACCAGCTGCTGCACCAGGGCACCCGGCTGGTGCCCGCGGACTTCATCGGCTTCGCGCAACCCGATCACGACATCGGCGACCAGCATGACCTGTTGATGGCGAATCTGTTCGCCCAGACGGCGGTGCTGGCGTTCGGGCGCACCGCCGAGGAGGTCACCGCCGACGGCACCCCCGCTGACCTCGTGCCGCACAAGGTGATGCCGGGTAACCGGCCCACCTCCACGATCCTGGCGCCCAGGCTCACCCCGGCCACGCTGGGCCAGCTGATCGCGCTGTACGAGCACACCGTGTTCGTCGAGGGCACCATCTGGGGCATCGACTCCTTCGACCAGTGGGGTGTGGAGCTCGGCAAGGTGATGGCCGCACAGCTCGCGCCGGCGCTGACCGACGCTGAGCCCGACCTCGAAGCGCTGGACCCGTCCACATCGGCGCTGATCGCCCGGTATCGCACGCTGCGAGGCCGGGAGTGAATGGCCCTCACGCGGCCCACTTCCGATCCGCGGTGAAGGTGACGATCACCGACTGCGTGTAGCCCAGGGGCTCGAGACGGTCGTGGATGGTCCTGACGGACGGCGTCGAACTCCCCCACGTGCTGCGCCCTGGAGGCTTTCCCGACGACGAACTCGATCTCGACGTCCAGCCGCGCGCCGACCTTGGAGGCCCGCAGGAACGACTCGATGAACCCGTAACGGGCCTCGACCTCACGCACGCATGATCGCAGCTGCTCTTGGATCGCGGGTTCCGGTGACATGGTGAGCACCTCCCGCAGCCCTCCGGCGATGAGCCGGGCCGGCACTTGCAGGAACGCCGCCGAGATCACCGCGACCATAGCGGGATCGAGGTAGCGGGCGAGATCGGATCGCCCGGTCCGCTGGAGGACCAGAGCAGCCACGAAGCCGCCGAGAACCCCGACACTGAGCAGTGTGTCGCCGGTCCACTCAGCAGCCTCGGCTCGCACCAAGTCAGAGCCACGCCTACTCCGCCGCCGCAGGTAGACCGAGACCGCCGCGCAGCCCGCAGTGGCCAGGACCGCGTAGACCACGGCCCAACCCGCGGCGACCCCCCGCCCCCCGCGCGACAGCTCGAACACCGCCCCGACCAGCGCATATACGCACAGTCCAGCCAGCGCGACCGCCTTCACCACGACGGTCAGCGGCTCCCACACCTCCCGACCCCACGGATAGCGCTCGTCCGCACCCCTTCGGCTGGTGCTTAAGGCCAGAACCGCAAACAGCGACAGCACGACGCTGGCGAATGAGTACAGCCCGTCGAATACGATGGTCTGGGACCCCACCACCAGCCCCCACCCCAGCGACACAACAGCAAAGACACCCGACGCCCACACCGACACTAACAACGCACGAGTGTCCGCCATGTCCCCAGGATAGATCGCCATTCGGAGCCGAATGGCGCTTCGCTCCCACCAGGAGATCGCCATTCGGAGCCGAATGGCGGTCGCTCACCCTCCCCAGATGTCTTCTAGTGTAGTGTCTTGCGAATGAATTTATAGTTCGTGTTATGCTGTGAGTTATGAGTAGAGCAGCGGCGCCATTGGCGATATCCGAGGGGCAGCGGGAAGTCCTGGGAAACTCTGGCGAAGTCGCAGAGCGCGGCGCACCGAGTGGTGCGGCGAGCCCGGGCGTTGCTCTTAGCCGGAGATGGGGTGTCGAATTCCGCAATCGGTGAGATGGTGGGGATATCTCGCCCGACCGTGCTGGCCTGGCGTGGCCAGTTCGAG
>DATDHI010000078.1:0-7861 GCA_036521655.1 Pseudonocardiaceae bacterium
CACCCGAGTACTGGGCCGTGCTCGATGAAGCGGTGCTCCGAAGACCGCTGAACGGCCGGGACACCGTGCGTGCACAGCTCCGACATCTGATCGCGATGACCGAGATACCGAACGTCACGATCCAGGTGGTGCCCTTCCACGCCGGTGGTCACGCTGCGGCCGGCGGCTCGTTCACCCTCCTGCGATTCGCCGAGCCCGATCTACCGGACATCGTGTATCTCGAGCAGCTCACCAGCGCCCTGTATCTGGACAAGAAACACGAGACCAACGACTACCGGATCGTCATGGATCGCTTGTGCATCCAGGCCGAGGCACCCACCGACACCACGAGCTTCCTCAACGAGATCCTCAAGGAGAGCTGATCGCGTCGCCCGAATCCATCAGGGCTTTCGCCCCACGCCGCCGAACGCATCCACCTCGGCAGGGACACCGAAGGGGTTCGGTTCAGGTCGCCAACGCGGACACGAGACCACGCCGGGTTCCACGAGTTCCAGGCCATCGAAGAAACCTGCTATCTGCTCGATACTGCGCAGGCAGTACGGGGCCGAGCTGGCCTGGTTCCAGACTTGCAGGGCCTCATGGAACTCTTTCCCGCGAATGACATTGGTACCGTCGTTGAGCGCGAGGTAGCTACCGGAGGGCAGGGAACCCATGAGTTGGTTCACGATGGCGTAGGCGTCTGCGTCGTCGGTGATGTGGCCCAGGATCCCATTCAGCATGAGTGCGACCGGTTGGTCGAAGTCCAGCGTCTGGACGGCGGTTTGGAGAATCATGCCGGGTTCGCGCAGGTCCGCGTCGATGTACTGACATGCGCCCTCGGAGGTACTGGTGAGCAGGGCGCGGGCGTGCACCAGCACCAGGGGGTCGTTGTCGACATAGACGATGCGCGAGTCCGGAGCCACCCGCTGGGCGACCTCATGGGTGTTGTCGGCGCTGGGCAAGCCGGTGCCGATGTCAAGGAACTGGCGAATACCCGCCTCACCGGCCAGATACCGGACCGAGCGCCTGTTGAATGCCCGGGAAGCACGGGCTACCGCGATGATGTCCGGGAAGATCTGGCAGAACTGGTCGCCGACCTCGCGGTCCACGGGATAGTTGTCCTTGCCGCCCAGCCAGTAGTTCCAGATCCGTGCCGACTGCGGCACGGTGGTGTCGAATGCCGGTCGGGGGGTGGACGAGCTGCCTGTCACGATTTCCCCTTCACTGTGCTCCGCGTCGCGACCGCTACTGGACACCCCCGCGCCTTACGTCTCCGCCAACAGCTCGCGATCTTCTTGACCTCGACAAGCATAGAGCACCGTTCACTCGTTCGTGGTATCCCCCTGTCGCTCATTGCATCGTGATGGTCCCATCGGCGCTGTTGGGCTAGACGCCCCAGGATGCGCGTGATGATTACAGAGGGCAACCCAATCAGTAACAGTGGGTGGCTCACCACCATCCTTGCAAGATCGCCACACATTTCACCTGCACGTGCATTGGCAAGAACGACGCCGGGCGCTAGCCTCTACAGATGCAGATGCACGTGCGGCCGCACTACCTCACGTGCATCTGCGCTAACTCAAAGTGAGGCGGACGATGTCGAAACCGATTCGCAGCACCCCATCGGCTGACCGGCTCCACGCGGAAGCCACCAAGCTCGAGCGAGCCACGCGGGCGCCTCACCCGGACGCCTACCGCAAGCTGGGCTGGCCGGTGCGCCAGCAAGGCGGTCAGCTGGTGCTTCCGCTGGGAAAGTGCGCCACCGCGCAGATTGTTCCAGCAGATCTGGCCGAGCCGATTACGCAGATGTTGATCGCCCTTGCCCGTCCGGTGCCGGTGCTGCTCCATCCCGATGCCCCAGGGCATTGGGTGCTCATTGCGGGTGAGCCCTACGGTGTGCCGCTGCCCTGGCCCGATACGGTGCAGGTGATTACCGGGATGCTCGGGCTGCCACCCGGCCAGACCCCGCACGGGCCGTTGCGCTGGCACCGCCCCCCAACCCATCCGCTGGCCAACTGCCGGGAGATCGACGTCTTTGCGGCCGCGCGCACGGCCGAAAAAGCCGCTCAGATCGCGCGGTAGTCACGGGGGCTGAACCGGGGGCCGAAGCGGGGGCGCCGGAACCCGGACGCCTCGACGTAGCGCACGGCCCGGTGCCGCTGCGGCGCGTAGGGCGCGAGGACCTCGAGCATGCCGTCGTCATCCAGCGGCCTACCCACCAACGCGTACCCGACGACGGAGGGGATGTGGAAGTCGCCGACACTGACTGCGTCGGCGTCCGCCCACGCCCGCTGGGCCACCTCCGCCGCTGTCCACAACCCGATCCCGGGGACCTTGCACAGCAGGTCACGGCCGGCCTTCCCGCCAAGCGTGACCGCACTTTCCAGCCGGTGCGCCACCGCAGCCGCTGCCAGCAGGGCCCGGCGCCGCGAGCGGTCCACCCCGGCGCGATGCCACTCCCAGTCCGGGATCGCGCGCACCGCCGCCGGACCGGGCGGCACCCGCAGCTTGCCGGGACCCGGGGCTGGTTCTCCGAACCGCCAGCACAGCTCACGCCAGGAGCGCCGAGCCTCAGTGCCGGTGACCTTCTGCTCCAGCACAGCGGGCGCCAGCACGTCCCACACCCGGCGGGTGGCGCCCAGCCGCAGGCCCGGCATCCGGTGCCGGACCTGCATGATCAGCGGGTGGTGCGAGACGAAGGCGCTGTCGTCGTCGGCGGCGCCGAGCAGCGCCGGCAGCCCGTCCAGCGCCCATGCGGTCCCCGGTCCCCAGCCGGTGGCGTGCACCGTGCCGCTGCCGTCCCGGCGTAAGGCCAGGGTGGCGGCCCCAGCCGGGGTGGTGCCGGCCCGCCACACGGTGCCGTCAGCATCCACCCGCATCGTGGGATCGCCCCGCCCGCGGCGCAGCGGAGCCAGCACGGCACGGAAGTCCAGCGGGTACTCGGGCGTCCAGGACCGCTCAGACATCTGCGGAGAAGCGCACCCCCCCGTCGGGCAGCACGACACCCGGCCAGACCCGCAGGCCCTCCCGCAGCTCGCAGCCCGCGCCGACCACGGCACCATCACCGACCACCGCGTCGTGCAGCACGGCACCGGCACCAACCTGCGCCCCGGTGCCCAGCACGCTGCGCTGCAGATGCGCCCCCGTAGCGACGCTGGCGCCGTCCATCAGCACCGAGCCGAACACCGTCGCGCCGCTGTCCACCACGGCGCCCGAACCCACCACCGAGCCACCTCCGACCTGCGCATCGGCGTGCACCTTGGCGCCGGGCAGCAGCAGCACCTCCCCCACCGGTCCGGGCACCTCAGGCGAGGGCGCCAAGCCGAGCACCAGGTCCGCAGACCCGCGCACGAAGGCAGCCGGGGTGCCCATGTCCCGCCAGTAGGAGGCGTCCACATGGGCCTGGAGGTGGGCCCCTGCCGCCAGCAACCCGGGAAAGGTCTCGCGCTCCACCGATACCGGCCGCCCGGCCGGGATCGAGTCGATCACTTCCCGGTGAAAGACGTAGCAGCCGGCGTTGATCTGATCGGTCGGCGGATCGTCGGTCTTTTCCAGGAACCTGAGCACCCGGCCCTCGGCGGTGGTGGGCACGCAACCATAGGCCCGCGGGTCGGACACCCGCACGAGGTGCAACGTCACGTCCGCCCCCGCGGTGCGGTGAGTACGCACGACCTCAGCCGGGTCCAGACCGGACAGCACATCACCGTTGAATACCAGCACGTCGGGCTCGGTCAGCAGGTGCGCCACGTTGCGGATCCCGCCCCCCGTGCCCAGCGGCTCGTCCTCGACGACGTAGTCCAGCGCCAAGCCCAGCGCGGATCCGTCACCGAAGTGGGTCGCGAATACCTCGGCGCGATAGGAGGTACCGAGCACCACGTGGCGCACCCCCGCCGCGCGGATCCGGCCCAGCAGGTGGGTGAGGAACGGCACCCCCGCCGCAGGCAGCATCGGCTTGGGCGCAGACAGGGTCAGCGGCCGCATCCGGGTGCCCAAGCCCCCGACCAGCACTACTGCCTCCACACCCGCCAGCGGGGCGTCGACGGCGAGACGCGACACCATGCACCGCCTCCTCGAATCGCCGGTGGCGACTAGTCTGGCCGCTGAATGCGTCGACGCGTCCGGCGGGTCACCCCTGTCATGACGCAGACGAGCTGACAGGAGGCACATCCGGTGGACGCCCTGAACCGCGCCGACCAGGTTCTGGCTCGCGCGCATGCCCGCCGGGCCGGGGTCGTGACCCCCGACTCCGCGACCTCACCGATGGACCAGGCCAGCACCGTGCAGATCCCGCGGGCGATGGTGGTCGCGGCGGATCCCCGGTGCGCCCAGCCCCACCCCGACGACGCTGTCGGCGGGGCAGCCTCGGTGCACGGCGACTTCGGTCCTGCCGGTCCACGCCGTTGACGATGCCGGGCGCACCGGGCGCGTGATGGCGTGGCCTCGTTCGCCCGCAGTCCCACCCTGGTCGGCCGGCCCACCGAGCTAGCCACCGCACGCCGTGCCGCCGACCCTGGCCGGCCTCGTAGGTGGGCGGCTCGCGGCGCTGCCCGATGCGCAGTGGCCCGGTGGTGCTCACGGCCGCAGTGTTCAGCGGCGACCCGGATTGGTGGCTGCTCACCGCGGTGACCGGCGCTGCCGAGGCGACGGTCCTCCGGGCGCTACGCGCAGCCGCGGAGGTCGGTCTGCTGGCGGTCGAGGACGGGGCGCCTGCGGTGGCGCCACGCCCTGACCCGTGAGGCGGTGCTGGCTACGCTGCTGCCGCCGGAACGCGTCACGCTGGCCGCCCGGGCCGCGTGGGTGCTGGACGAACGTGGCGAGCCCGAAGACCGGGCCGCGGCCGCCGAGCTGTTCGTCGTGGCCGGACAGCCGCGGCACGCCGCCGGGATCCTCGTCGAGCTCGCCCGCCGGGACGCCGCGCGAGGGGCGTTGCGCAGCGCGAGGAGCTGCTGGCCCGGGCTGCGGCGACCGGCCAGCTGGTCGGGGCGGTGACGGCCGAGCGGGTGCGAGTGCTCACCCTGCTCGGCCGGGTCGCCGAGGCGCTGGAGGTGGGTACCGCGGCGCTGGATGCGGCTCGCATCGTTGGTGACGAGCGCGCCGACTGGCCGACCGACCCGCGCACGTTGGTGCTCGCTGCCGATGCCGCTTTCGGCCCGCCTGCTGCGGATGCTCGCGTTGGAGGCTGCGGTCGTCGACGGCTGGGGCGACCCGGTGCCCGCGACCTCGCCGCCCACGAACAGTGCGGCGAGCCGGCGCTGGCGCGCAGTTGCCGTGACCTGCTGCGCACGGCGGGCGCGCCGACCCGGCGCGGGCGGGGCAGTTCGCCGGTGCCACCCGCGCTGCGCAGCCGCGGTATCACCAGCCGAGAAGCGACGTGCTCGGCCTGGTCACCGACGGCCTTACCTAACGCGCAGGTCGCGATCCAGCTGTACCTGTCGCCACGCACGGTCGAGACACACGTGGCGAACCTGCTGGCCAAGACCGGCACCGCCAACCGCGGCGAGCTCCGAGCTTGGGCGGCGCACACGGCGTGCCGCCGCAAACCCGCAGCGGCGGCGCTCGCCATCCCGAACTCAACCTCTCAGCAATCCAGCCAGCCAGAAATCTGCGGTGAGTCGGCTGGTAACGGGGAGATCGCTCTCCGGGGCCGGCGGGTCGCCCCGGAGAGCCTCTAAATGGCAAACAGACGATCACGAACCAGATGACGAACCGTGCGATGACCAGGTCCGTGATGGTCTGGCACCGAACTTACTCAGCCCACTCCTCCGGTTCCGGCTTCGGCAGCGGTATCGGGCGCCCCTTCCTTGTCCCTCTTTTTATCTCCCGCTCTTATCTGGCCCGGTGGGTCCTCAGCCGTGGCCGGATCCGGCTCTTCCTCACCCGCGCCCAGGTTAGTCTCTTCCCCAACCTGCTTCACGTGCTCTTGCACCGCATCTGCAGACGGCGCGCCTTCCGCTGGAGTGTGGGGTTCGGTCATTTCGGCTCCCCTCGTTGGGTCCTCGTTGGGTGAAACATCCATGCACGACCCTTCAGGGAATGATCGTACTCTGACGTCCCCGCACAGGCCAGCCCGCGCTGGCGCGGCCCGGCGATTGCATGGGCTGCGAATCAGGGTGGTGCCGACGGATCACCTTCCCGGGAAAATCCTGCATTTGGTTCGCTCATCAACAACGTCGGCTGGGCGGCGTCGTGACGAAGATCGACACCGAGCGTTGCTCGTGCAGCTCCCAGCAACCGCACCCGCTCCCCCCGGAGCCTGCCCCGGCTGCCCTCCCAGACCCGCTACAGCTGCGAGGCCAGGCGAGGTTGAGCCAAACTCCGTGGTTGCTACGGATCCGGCGGCGGCCCTGCCCCGGTGACCCTCGTCGTTATACAGTCCCAGCTACGACGTTCTTGTCGTCGGCGCCGGCCGGCCTGTCGACGGCGATCAGCGCGGTCCGTTCGGGGGCGCGGGTGCTCCTCGTCGAGCGCCGAGCGAGCACATCGTCCCTGCCGCGCGCCACCCACGTGAGCACCCGCACCATGGAGATATTCCGGGGCTGGGGAGTTGCCGACGCCGTCCGGGAGCGCAGTGTGCGAGTCCTGCCCGCGATGTCCACGGCCCGCACCTTGGCGGACGCCGAGCACACGACGTACGCATTCGGCTACCCGCCCGTGTCCGAGGTGCTGCGTCGCAGCCCAGTCTGGGCGGCGTGGTTCCCTCAGGACTACGTCGAGCCGCTGCTGGCAGCGCACTTGCGCGACGTCGGCGGGGAGTTGGCCTTCGGCTCTGAGCTGACCGACCTCGCGATCACCGACGGCGGCGTGCGCGCCCAGCTAGGTAACGGGCGCCAGGTGCACGCGCGCTACCTGGTCGGCGCCGACGGCCCGCGCAGCACCGTCCGCGGACTGCTCGGTATCGGAACGGATGACCTCGGCGAGTACGTCATGGCGCTGGTCCGTGCCGACCTCGCCTCGGTGGTCGGCAAGCGCCGCTACGTGCTGTACGAAATCACGCACCCGCAGGCCGAGGGCGTGGTAGTGCCGGCCGGTGGCTGTATGCCCAGCAGTGGTACCCCGAGGGCGGGCAGCGCGCCGCGGACTGGACGCCTCAGCGCGTCGTTGAAGGCCTCCGGCTGGGCGCCGCCGCACCCGGCCTGGCGGTGGAGGTGCTGAAGGTGCAGCCGTTCAGCATGGTCGGGCAGGTCGCCACCGCCTTCCGGGCCGGGCGCGCGTTCCTGGTCGGCGACTCCGCGCACCGGATGACCGCGCGGAGTTGACCACCCACAAGGTGGCCGCGGCATGATCGGCGTTACTCGCGCCGGGCGGCGCGGCGCACCAGCTGGGACCGCCCGGCCAGCCCGGCCCGCAGCGCCAGCCGCAGCGGGGCATACCGCGGGCCGGGGTGCCGGTCGGCGAGGTAGCGGTAGGTGCTGCGATGGTGCTCGGCCAGCATCAGCTCGGAGAACCGGCTGGTGGAGTGCCCGCCGAGGTGAGTGACCTCCGCGGTCGGCACGTAGACGTTGAGCCATCCGGCGCGACCCAGCCGGTCACCGAGGTCCACGTCCTCGAAGTACATTAAGTAGCGCGAGTCGAACCCGTCGACGGACTCGAACGCGGCCCGGCGCAGCAGCAGGCACGACCCGGACAGCCACTCCGCGGTGCGCTCGCGCAACGCCCCGTTCTCGGACTGCCGGTAGGTCGTGGTCCAGGGATTGCCCGGCCAGACCGGCCCGAGCACGGCGTGCCCGATGCCGCGAGCCAGCGAGGGCAGCAGCCGTGCCGACGGGTACACCGTCCCGTCCGGTTGGCGAATCAGCGGCCCCAGCGACGCCGCCCTGGGCCAGCGTTGCGCCGCCGCGAGCAGCATATCGAGGCTGCCGGGGTGCCATTCGATGTCCGGGTT
>DATDHI010000079.1:0-5727 GCA_036521655.1 Pseudonocardiaceae bacterium
GACGCTGGGATCCATCCGCATGTCCAGCGGGGTGTCACGGGCGTATGAGAAGCCACGCTCCGCGGCGTCGAGCTGCAGTGAGGAGACCCCGAGGTCGAACAGCGCGCCGTCGAGGCGCCGGATGCCCAGGCGATCCAACACGTCAGGCAGCTCGTCATAGACCGCGTGCACCAGATGGGTACGCCCGGAGTGCGCTCGCAGCCGGTCACCGGCCAGAGCCAAGGCCTGCGGGTCGCGGTCCAGACCGACCAGGGTGAGCGCAGGATGGGTGTCAAGCAGGGCGGCGGCGTGCCCGCCGAGGCCCACGGTGGCGTCGAGCACCACCGCCGGCCGGCCGGCCAACGCGGGTTCGAGCAGTTCCAGGCACCGGCGCAGGAGAACGGGGCTGTGCCGGGGCGACCTGGCCGCACCGACCGGGTCGTCGACCATTGCGAGCCTCCCTCCGCTCACCCCAGTCCCCTTCCCCAGACGTGACCGGGCTGCATCCCTGTTTATGGCCCGGTGCGATGCCAGATGCGCAGTCCCGTTGCCGCCAGGTCTCCGCCCGGTGCAAGATCCTGGCGCCGGGGAAGGGGCGTCAGGATCTCGCAGGTCCGCGTCGTTTTCACGATCCGGACGGAGGCCTCACGGCAACGGGACGGGGGCTGCCCACGGCAGACCCGCCCGGTCACATCACGCCGGGCAGCACCTCCTCCTGCGCCTTGGCGTAGGACTCCTCGTGATCCTCCAGGTAACGCTGCCAAGCGGTGCTATCCCAGATCTCCAACCGAGTGATCGCCCCGATCACTGCGCATTCCTTGCTCAACCCGGCGTAGCGCCGCAGCTCGGGTGCGATCGAGATACGGCCCTGCCCGTCCGGGCGTTGCTCGTCGGTGCCGGCGAACAGGTAGCGCTGGTAGGCCCGCACCGCCTCGTTGGTGAACGGCGCCTGCGCGACTTTGCGGGCCATCTCCTCGAACTCGGCGCGTGGGAAGACGTAGAGGCAGTGGTCCTGTCCCTTGGTGACCATCAGCCCCCCTGCGAGCGCGTCGCGGAACTTTGCCGGCAGCGTCAACCGGCCCTTGTCGTCGAGCCGGGGGGTGTGCGTGCCCAGGAACACGGCCACCCACCTCCCCGCCAACCCTTCCGGCCAGCATGGAGCACCCTTGCACTCCACTGCGAACCACACTACCCCACTTTCTGCCACTGTCAACGTCGCTAGCGTCCCTTTACTGCATACATCGCGTGATATAGGCAGCTCAGCGATGGTTTAGGCCGGTGGGGAAGGGCGGTCTCACCCCCTGGCTGCTCGGCGGGTGTCAACCGCGAGAAACACGACATCTCGGCACCCCTGTGCGCTAGGGAGCACCCCCGTGGGGAGAAGTGGGGGGCAGGGAGGGCTGTCGCTACTGAGGCGCTCGGGTAAAGCCTCATTGCCGAGTGGCGGTTTCCACGCGGTTTGACACACTCGAAGCAGCGCTGCCGTACCACCGACGCCGCCATGCCAGCGGCCCGAGCCGTCGATCGGTGGGCAGGTCGGATGACGATCGGGGGGAGGTCGCGCGTGAGCCCACCCAGTCCGGTGGACGCCCTGCACCCGCTCCGGCTGGCGGATGTGCAGGCTGCGGCGCAGCGGATCGCGGACAACGTCGGGCGAGTGTTGGTTGGCAAGCCCGATGCGATCCGGACCGCCCTGATCACGCTGCTCGCCGAGGGCCACCTGCTGGTCGAGGACGTGCCGGGAGTGGGCAAGACCTCGCTGGCCAAGGCACTGGCCCGATCGCTCGACTGCACCGTCAGCCGGATCCAGTTCACCCCGGACCTGCTGCCCAGCGACATCACCGGAGTGTCGGTCTTCAATCGCAGCACGGGGGACTTCGAGTTCCGCCCCGGACCGGTCTTCGCCAACGTGGTGGTCGGCGATGAGATCAACCGGGCATCGCCCAAGACGCAGTCCGCGCTGCTGGAGTGCATGGAGGAGAGCCAGGTCACCGTCGATGGGTGCAGCTATCCGCTGGCCGGACCGTTCATGGTGATCGCCACCCAGAACCCAGTAGAGATGGAGGGCACCTACGCATTGCCCGAAGCCCAGCGCGACCGCTTCACCGCCCGGATCTCGCTGGGCTATCCGGACCCGGCCGCCGAGCTCGCGATGGTCGAGGAGCACACCGCCATCACCGACCCGCTCGCCACCCTCAAGCCGGTGTCCACCGCGGCGGAGGTCACAGCGCTGTGCCGGGCGGTGCGCCTGATCCACGTGGCCGCCGATGTGCGCCGCTATGTCGTGGAGGTGGTCAGCGCCACCCGCCGGTTGCCCGAGCTTCGGCTGGGCGCCTCACCACGCGCCACGCTGCAGCTGATCCGCACCAGCCGCGCGGCGGCCGCGCTGGCGGGCCGGGACTTCGTGGTTCCCGACGATGTCCAGTCCGCCGCGCAGGATGTGCTGTCCCACCGGTTCGTGCTTGCTGCCGAGGCGCAGGCTGCCCGGCTCGCACCGGAGGACCTGGTGCGAGCAGTGTTGCAGCGGGTGCCGGTACCCCAGGCGCCCGGACGGCAGGCCCACGCTCGCGGTGCGAACGTCCGAGGTGACCGCAACGGCGCTACGGTCTGGCGCCCTCCGCCACAGGCGCGTTAGATGCCAGCCGGGCTGCTCGGCCGGATCAGTGGCGGTCTCACTACCCGCGGCCGGTGCCTGCTGGCCGCCGGGCTGGCCGCGGCGCTGTGTGCGGTACTACTCAACGAGCGGGACCTGCTGCGGGTAGGGGTGTTCGCCGTGGTGCTACCGCTGCTCGCCACGCTCGTCGCTGGGAGCACCAAGATCAGCGTGCGGGCCGCCCGGGAACTCCGCTCAACCCGGATCCCCCTAGGCTGCGCCGCTGAAGCCTGCCTGGTCGTGCGCTCCGCTGGACGCTTGGGGGCCGGGCGCCTGGGCGGCCGGCTGCTACTCGAGGACGAAGTGCCCCAGGAGCTGGGCGCCGCTCCCCAATTCGTCGTGGTAGGGCTCCCCCGGCGCCGTGCCGTGCGGCTGAGCTACCCGCTACACCCGGCTCAGCGCGGCGTGCACTCCGTCGGTCCGCTGGTCGCGCGGATCACCGATCCGTTCGGCCTGGCGGAATTCCGACGCATCCTGGCCGGGCAGTGCCGGCTGGTCGTGACGCCCGTGGTGGTGCCGCTGACCGGGCTACCTGCCGGAGGGGGGTTCGGCACTGAGGAAGCCGCTACCGGGCGGGGGGGCACCGGGCGAGGCGAAGGCGGGTCGGTGGTGCGCGGTTACCGGCAGGGCGACGATCTGCGCCAGGTGCACTGGCGCTCGACGGCCCGGCGCGACACCCTGATGGTGCGGGTTGAGGAGCGGCCCTCGCGCGGCACTGCCGCCGTGCTGCTGGACCACCGCGCTACGGCACATCGCGGCAGCGGGCCCGCCTCAAGCCTGGAGTACGCGGTGTCGCTGGCCGCCAGCCTCTACGCGCACCTGCAGCGGCACGGTCAGCGAGTGCGTCTGGTCACCCAGGACAGTGTCAACCTGGCGGACCGCACCCTCGACGACACGCTCGACGCGCTCGCGGCGCTGCGCGCGGTCCCCGAGCGCGACCTCACCAGCGGCCCAGCACTGGCCGGCGGGCAGGATGTCGTCGCGGTGCTCGGTGCGCTCGGACCGGCCGACGTCGAAGTGCTGCGGCATCGCCCACCGGGGACGTGCGGCTACGCGGTGCTGCTCGACGTCGCAGCCTGGGACCCGGACAGTGACATGGCGGCGGATGGCGCGCCCGATCCGGCTCAGGCCGCCCGCATGCTCGTCGCGGGGGGCTGGTCGGTCGCGGTGGCCGGCCCGGAACAGCCACTGTCGTCGATTTGGGACCGGTTGTGCCTGAGCTCGGGTAGTAAGCCGGCGGCGTCGCGGTGAGCCGAGCGTCCGCACCAGCTGTCAGAGCGCTGCCCGCCGGGGTGGCCGGCCTGGCCGTCGTGCTCGCCGCGACCTCGTTAACTGGCGTGCTCACGGGGCCGCACTGGTGGGGCTACGTGGTGGCGACCTCGGCCGTGGTGGTTGCTACCGGAGTGCTGGCGCGCACGCTCCGGATGCCGCCGGTCGTGGTGGCAGCCGGCCAGTCCGCTGCGCTGGTCGGGTTGGTCACCGCGTTGTTCACGACCAACGCGGTGCTGGGGGTGCTGCCCCGACCAGATGCGTCGGCGCAACTGCGCACCACGCTGGAGCGGGCCGCCCATCAGGTTCGGGTCGGCGTGCCGCCAGTGCCCGAGAGCGCCGAACTGCTCTGCCTGCTTGTGGTCACGCTCGGCCTGGTCGCCATAGCGGTGGACACCGTGGCCGTCTCGGCTGCCGCGCCCGCCGCTTCCGGGCTGGTACTGCTGTGCGTGGTCGCCGTGCCCGCGTCGCTTTCTGATCGGCTGCTGCCCTGGTGGAGTTTCGTGCTCGGGGCGCTGGGCTACGCGCTGCTGCTCTCCGTCGATAACGAGAGCCGGCCCGCCCGGCGCCGGCACCTGGGGTGGGGCCCGGCCGGCCCGGGCATGTACCTCGGTTCCGCACCCGCCGCGATGGCGGTCGGCGCGAGCGCCACCCTGGTGGCGGTGCTGGTTGGTGCGACGGCCACCGCGGTGGGCACTCAGAGCCGGTCGCCAAACAGCGGCAGCGGCCACGACGTCAGCACGGCGATCGGGCTGAACCCCTTCACCTCGCTGCGCGGGCAACTCACTGCCGGCGACGCCGTGGAGCTGTTCCGGGTCTGGGGGCTGCGACAGCGGGCCTACCTGCGGGCCCTGACGCTGAGCCGGTTCGTTGCCCGGCAGGGCTGGCAGCTGGGCCCGCTGGATGGCGCGGTACCGGCCGGCGGCGGGCCGCAGGTGGCGGGGCGCCTGCCGCTGCCCACTGGGGCGGCCAATCTGGTTCCCGGGCCGACGGTGGACGTCCAGATCGAGCCGATCCAGTACGTGGACTACTGGCTGCCGTCCTTCGGCTACCCGCGCGACCTTCGGGGCATCGGCGCGGGCTGGCACTACGATCCCGACGCGATCACTGTCTTCTCCGACCGCCGCCAGCACGCCGGGCTCTATACCGAACTCGGGGTACTGCCCCAGCCCGATCCCCAGCTGCTTCGCGCAGCGGGACCCGGTGGCGGGGCACCGTTCGCCACGGTCGATCCGCGGTATCTGGACACCGCAGGGGTGGACCCGCGGGTGGCCCGGCTGGCCACCCAGGTCGCCGCGGACGCCCGCACAGCATTCGATGCAACCGTGGCCGTTAACCGATGGTTCACCCAGCCCGGCAACGGGTTCAGATACGACCTGCAGACCACCCCCGGCAACAGCGGGGACGCTCTGGTGGACTTCCTGGTCACCGGCCGCCGGGGCTACTGCGAGCAGTTCGCCTCGGCGATGGCGATCATGCTTCGGACGCTGCGAGTGCCGGCACGGGTCGCGGTCGGTTTCACCCCTGGCATTCCCGACGGCTCCGGAAGCTCGCGGTTGATCACCACCAATGATGCGCACGCCTGGGTCGAAGCCTGGTTCCCTGATGCTGGATGGCTGCCGTTCGACCCGACCCCGCTGGCCGGCGGGCGGACCGTGCTGCCGGGTTACCTGAGCGCGATCCCACCAGCTGGCGCGCCCTCGGCGGCCCAGGCTCCCACCCTCACGCAGACGCCCCCCATGGTCGGCGCGGCGCCTCAGCCGCCTAATGGGGGCTACCGGGTCCTCGTAGGGAAGGCTCGGTGCCGGTAGCCGCCGGCAGGTGAG
>DATDHI010000080.1:0-7934 GCA_036521655.1 Pseudonocardiaceae bacterium
AAAAACCCCGACCATCACAGAATTCGCCGGCAGCAGCAGGCCGGTCGGCACTATCTCCCGCAGAAATGCCCTGCTGGTCGTGAAGAACAGTGTGCCGCCGAATGCGACGACAAACTCCTGGACGAATATCTGCCACGGTGCGAGCAGCCCGAATATGTCCGCGATCGGGGCCATCAGCACCACCACGCCCGAGGCGCCGTCGATGATGATGAGAAGCCGTCGCCGATCCATGCGCTCGGCCAGTGACGCGACCACCGGCGCGAAGGCGATACCCGGAACCGCCGACACGAGGAAGAGCGCGGGCACGGCCCAGACCTGTCCGGTCATCTCCAGGACGATCCACGCCGCTGCCGCCAGGTAGGCCAGGTTCCCGACGAAAGAGACGAATATGCACGCCGAGTAGATCCGGAAAGCGCGAAGGCGCAGCACTTCACGCACGACAGCCCGGCCCCGGGTTGGCGGGTCGCTCCCTGCGCACCACGCGAAAGCCCATCACCGCCGCGGCCGCGCGGTCGTACAGGCCATGCCGGCGTGCGCAGCGGGCGAGGTCGCGTCCGTGACGGTAACTTCCGCCTCTGCTGACGTGC
This sequence comes from Pseudonocardiaceae bacterium, assembly GCA_036521655.1. Classification (GTDB taxonomy): domain Bacteria; phylum Actinomycetota; class Actinomycetes; order Mycobacteriales; family Pseudonocardiaceae. The sequence goes on from DATDHI010000080.1 coordinate 588, forward strand.
TCGTCGAGTGCCCAGTCCTCGGTGGGCGGGACACCCTCGGGCGCACCCGGATAGGCGGCATACCGGCTGCTGGTCCACTCATCGACGTTGCCGGCCAGGTCGAGCACACCGAAGGGGCTCGCGCCGTCCGGAAAACCACCCACCGGAGTCAGATCGCCGATACCGGCCTCGACGGTGTTCGCCCGGTTCGGCGTCCAGTCCTCACCCCACGGGTAGCAGCGGTGATCGTCGCCGCGTGCCGCGCGCTCCCACTCGGCTTCATCGGGCAGATCGATCGGAAAGCCCTCGACGTCGGTCAGCCAGGCGCAGAACGCCGCAGCATCGTCGTACGAGACTCCGCTCATCGGTAGCTGCCCGCTGCGGTCCTGCCGGATTTCCGGCCTGCCGACCGCGCGGACGAACACGCCGTACTGCGCTCGGGTCACCGGGGTCCGGGCGATCACGAATGCGGGCACCGCGATGTGATGGGCCGGGACCTCCTTGAGCAGCCATGACCGCTCGATCGGCAGGTCCGCGTGCCGGGCCAGCAGGTCATCGATGCGGTCTGGCCGGGTACCCGCGAGCACGTCTCCGGCCGGTATCTCCACCCAGTCGATCACAGCAGCTGCAGCAGGGTCAGCTGGTCAAGGAGTTGGGGACGGACGAGGTAACGGTCAGCGACGCTGCGCCGCGCGGCCGGACCCCAGCGTTGTCGGCCGTCCTCGTCATCGAGCGCCCGGGCAGCGGTCTGCGCCCATCCGCCGGGGGTGCCGTCGGTCAGCAACCCGTTGACCTGGTGGGTGATCTGGTCGGCTATCCCCCCGACGGGTGTGCCCACGACGACTTTTTCCTTCCACATCGCTTCGGTCACGGTCAGGCCGAATCCCTCCCGGATGCTGTTCTGGCTGACCGCACGTGCCCTCCGCTGGATCATGTTGACGGCTCGATCCTCGATCGGTCGAGCTACCGGCGAGAACTGCCACAGGTGCACGCGCCGAGCTGTCCGGTCCGGCAGGGCGTTCTTCTGGTCGTGCAGCGCCTTCCAGATCTCCAGCGAGATGGGATAGTTGCGCTGGACGTCGATATGCGGGCCGAGCAGCACGAGTTGGATGTCCGGGCGCTCGGCGGCCAGGTCGGCGAAGCCCACGAGCAGCGGGTCGTGGCCCTTCAACGGATCCCACCGGGCGACCTGGACGAGGTAGGGACTCGACGGCTCGGGCAGGTAGGACCGGCCGGTGACGATGCGCCCCCCACCATTGAGGTATCCGGTGGTGAGCAGACGGTCCGCCATCCAGGTGTGTTCGGCGTGGGTGAGCGGCCGATTCTTGTCGCTGCTGTCGTCCAGCGGTGGTGGCAGGACGGCGCATCGGGGGTCGTCGGCGAGCGCGTCCCAGAGGTAGGCCCCGCGGAGGAACCCGATGTGGTCGATGTGGTCGAGCAGCGGCACCAGCATCGCCTGCGCGGCGTCGGCCGAGACGGACTGCCCGCAGTGGCCGATGTGACAGCGCCACAGCACCCGCCGGCCCCGGCCGGCCACCAGCGGTGCGAAAGCCAGCGGCAGCGGATCGTGCAGGACCACGGCGTCGGCGTGGCGAGCCGCGTCGACGACCCGGTCGCGATGCTCGGCGACGAAGCTGTCCAGGGCCGCGGTGAGGGCAGCCGGATCGACCGTGACGCGGTCGTCACCGTAAAGCGCCCGGTGCAGGACGGCGGCGGCGTCGCGGGCCGGGCCGCCGGCGATCGTCTCCAGCCAGCAGGCCTGCACGCCGTACTCGTCGAGATGGCGGGTTTCGGTGCGCACCACCTCGGGGACGCCGCCGAGGCCCTTGCTCACCGTCACGTGCAGCACGGTGCTCATGCTGGCCCCTGCGGAGTGCCGACCTGCGGAGTGCCGACCTGTGGGGTGAGGGTCAGCCGGACGTCGGTGCCCACTCGCCGTACCGCCTCCAGGGTCAGCCGCCGCAGGTCGGTGAGCGTTGCGCCCGGCGGACATCCCCGCAGCAGCGGTACCGCCGCCCCGCCGAGCACGCCGCCACCCTGGTACAGCTCGATCCGTCCGATGTGACCGGCTTGCAGGAGCGCCCCGGCGATGGTGGGGCCTCCTTCGAGCAGGATGTGCCGCAGTCCTCGGGTGAACAGCAGCGCCAGCGCATGGTCCAGGAAATCCGTTTCCGGCACCACCGCCCGCTGCACAGCGGAGCGATAACCCTCCTGCGGTCCGTCGCCGCAGGTGATGATCAGGGTCGGGTACCCGTCGGTGACCAGCCGCGCGGTCCGGGGCGTGCGGCCGGAGCGGTCCAGCACCACCCGCAGCGGTTGCGGGCCACAGAGTTTGCCGCTTGAGGTCCGCGCCGTCAGGGCGGGGTCGTCCGCCAGCACCGTGCCGACTCCCACCATCACCGCGTCGACTCGGCGGCGAAGCCGGTGCGCGTCATTGCGGGCTTGCGCACTGGTGATCCACTTGCTGGTGCCGTCCGCGGCGCCCACCCGCCCGTCGAAGGTGGCCGCCACTTTGTAGGTTACGAACGGCCGCCCAGTCCGTACTGCGTGGATCCACGGGCCGGTGACGGCGGCGGCAGAGGCGACGCGGTGCTTCGACACCTCGATTCCCGCCGCGGCCAGCCGGCCTGCCCCTGCGCCGCCCTCCAGCGGATCGTCCAGCGCATACACCACCCGCCGCAGGCCGGCGGCGATGAGCGCCTCGGTACACGGCCCGGTGCGCCCGGTGCGCGAGCAGGGTTCGAGCGTGACGATCGCGGTTCCGCCGCAGGCCCGCGTACCGGCTTCGCCCAGCGCGACGATCTCCGCGTGCGGCCGGCCGGCACCACGGTGCCATCCGCGCCCGGCCACGTCCCCGTCAGAGCCCAGGATCACGCAGCCGACCGGCGGGTTCGGGCTGGTGCGGCCCAGCCCGCGAGTGGCGAGCCGGACCACGTCGTGCATGGCGGCGTCCTCGAGTGCCGAGGAGGCTGCCGGTGTGGTCGTAGCGGTCCCCATCAGGCTGGTGTGCCGGAGTCGAACGGGCGCTCGGTACCGAGTGAGTCGAGATGTCCCAGCCGAGCGTCCTTGACCGCGAGATAGCCCATGTTGTCCGCATTGGTGAAGCCACCGAACGGGACCCGCTCGAGCACCTGGATCCCGCTGTCCTCGACAGCGGTGATCTTGTCCGGATTGTTGGTCATGAGTCGGACCTGGGTGTACCCGAGGGAACGGAGCACCGCCGTGGCGGCCTGGAAGTTGCGGGCGTCGACCGGCAGACCCAACATCTGATTGGCGGCGACCGTGTCGTGCCCACAGGCCTGCAGGTCGTAGGCACGGATCTTGTTCGCCAGCCCGATCCCGCGTCCTTCGTGGCGCAGCAGGTACAGCAGGGCGCCCTTCCCGTTCGCCTGGATGAGTTCCAGCGCGGCGTCGAACTGGGGACCGCAGTCGCATTTCGTGGATCCGAACACCTCTCCGGTGATGCACGCGCTATGCAGCCGCACCAGGGGCGCGGGCCGGTCCGCACCGGGTACGGGCACCGCGCCGGGCGGGCGCAGCACGACAACCTCTTCCACCTCCGAGCCGTCGCCGAGCACGTGCCCGAAGACCATGACCTCCATGGGGGTGCCCCGGATGGGCACAGGTGCCCAGGCCAGCAGGCCCGGTGCCGAGAGCGGACTGCCGGCGGTCGTCGGCTCGACGGCAACCACCAACGGCGTGGGCTGGTCCCCGGCCGGCCCACCCGGCAAGCCGACGACCACTTGCGGGCCGGCGCTGAGTTCGTCTTTCCGGCTCACCGCGACGACGCCCGGATCTCGTACGTGCGGCCGTCATAGGAGCCGGCGATCACCGTGCCCGGTTCGTCGCCGGGGCACAGGCTGGAGACGCCTGCGCTGGCCACCCGCTCGTTGAGGACCCATTGCTCGGTGCCGCCCGCTTCACCGTCGCCCGCTTCACCGTCGCCACTGTCGTACACGGCCACCCGGCCCCGGTATCCGCCGGTGGCGACGAACCGCCCGGTCGGATCGGTGGTCACACACTTGATCGAGTGCTCGTGCGGGGTGGGAACGACCGCGAGCCGCTCGCCCTGGGCGGACCAGATCCGCAACGTCAAATCGCGGCTGACACTGGCGAAGCGTCCGTCGTGCAGCACAGCGGCGCCGTTACAGATCCGATCGTGCGCGGACTCCTCATGATGGATCACCGTAAGGTCCGGGATGGCATGGAAGCCCGCGGAGCCGGTGGCGCTCACCGAGAACAGTACCTCGGCCGAGACCGCGACGTCCTTGATCGCGTTGTCGTGCAGCGGGACCTCTCGTTCGAACTCCAGCCGCTCGCCGTCGAGCCGGAACACCAGGCCCTCGCCGGTGTAGGTACCCACCACCAGACGCGGATTCCCGTCCGCTCCGGGGAACGTGGCGGCGCAGTTCAACGGCGATCGATGCTGATGCAGGGCAGCGCCGCTCAGTGCGTCGTACACGATGCCCAGCTGCCCGCCGGTGACCCACCGGGAGCCCACCGGGCACAGGAAGTTGCAGCAGCTCCCGACATAGGCGACCGGCTCCCCCGCCCGTGACACGATGCCGGCGTCGCCGACGGTCAGCGTCGCCCCGTCGGAGCGGGCGACGGCGTTCACCCCGTGTGTGGGCCGCACTGCGGCCAGGTCCCAGGTGTCGGTGGCACTGTCCCAGACCGCGTAGCTCGTGCCGAATGTTCCGAACGCCCAGCGGGTCTCGTCCAGCTTGGCGCACGAACGCAGCCAGACCTCGGCCGGCACGTCGGAGGTGATGCGCAGCTCGAGCTCGCGGCGTTCGGGGTTCCACTGCCACAGCCGGACCGTGCGGTCGTAGCTCGAACTGAGCAGACGTTGCTGTTCCCGGTCGAAGACCACCCGCTTGATGCCGGCGCCGTGCGCCTCGACGAGACGCGGGGTCTGGTCGTACTCGATGATCACCAGATTGCCGTCGTCATTGCCCAGGACCAGCACCTCGCCATCGTCGATCACCGCGACGGTGTCCGTTTCCACGTCCCCCAGGTCGGTGGTGTGCAACAGTTCACCGCGCTGCACATCCCACCGGCGCACCGTGGAGTCGTCGCTCGTGGTCACCAGCTCCCGGCCGTCGGCGACCCATTCGACGGACAGCACGTCGCGCTGGTGGCCCTCCATCCGGTACCGGAGAACTCCGTCGATCGAATACACCCGGACATGGTGATCGCGGGAGACGGTGGCGACCATGGTCTCGTCGGGCGAGATCACGGTCATCTCCACATCGTCCTTCTGGTCGGTGAGGACGGTGACCAGCCGAAGGTCGGGGATGGTCCAGATACGTGCCGAGAAGTCACTGCCCGAGGTCGCGAGGAGCCGCCCGCTCGGTGCGAACCGGCACTGGTTGGCCAGGTGATCATGTCGAACGTCGGCGAGTGAGGTGTGACTTTCGGCGTCCCACAGAATCACCTTGTTGTCGTATCCGGCAGTAGCGACATAGGATTTGTTGACATCGATTCCGCTGATCGGTGAGGAATGTTCAATCACAGGGTTCTCCTCGCTCGCTGTAAGGTGAGAAGGGATTGTCTGTGCCGGACCGCGATTCGGCGCACCGGAAAGAACATGAGGTGTTCTCGCGGCGCGAAGAATGAGGCCGCGGCGAAGTGGTCGAGCCCCAGAGTACTCAACGCTGATAGGCGGTCGTATGTCTCTGTTCGCGCTTACTGGCGGTCGAAATTGACACCACGATGTGGGTGATCGACTGATTGTGAAACTTTATGGACCTGGTCCTCCTGCAACCTCCCTAACTGGACGGCCACTGAACCCGACGTTAACTGCACCGGCCGGTATGGTCAACTTGTCAAGCTAATGTTAACCACATATTCATGCATTGTTATGGCTCGGATAATGTTGTGATCTGCTATTCTTTGTGAACCCACAGGTGCTGTGATCCTGAGCCGGGCCAAGTTAGTGCGTACTCCGTCTGATGATCTGGGCGAGCGCGTCGCGTAGGTCCTGGGGTAGGGGGTCCTTGGCGGTGAGCAGGTGCTGGCCGGCGCGGATCTGCACGGTGCGTTAGCGGCGGGCGGTGCGGACGAATTTCTTGATCGACCAGCCGGTGCGGTCCTCGATGAACCGGGTGATCGCGAGCGCGGCGAACACAATGGTCAGATGCGCGTCGATGGACTCGCGCTTGTGGTGGTAGATCGGCCGCGCGCGCAGGTCGTGCTTGGACATTCGGAAGCTCTTCTCGATGCGCCACAACTGGTGGTAGGCGCCGATCACGAACTCAGGCGAGGGATCAGGCAGGTTGGTCGTGTAGCCGGTCAACCCCGCCAGCTCACGTGCCTTCGCTTCGAGGTCCCGATTCACCGACTTCTCGCCACCTGCCAGGGTGATGAACCGGTTCCGCTTGACCGGAACCTTCCCGGCGACGGCCTTCTCGGCCTTCGTGACCTGCTCGTCGATGCCACGCAGGGTCCGGCGGGCTCGGTCAGCCCGATATTGGTAGTAGATCGTCTTGTCCCGGCGCCCGCGGGCCTTCTCAGTCTGGGTGGCCGGCCATGGCTGGGTGAAGGTCTGCCTATCAGCGATCTCCTGCGCGGGGTGCTTGGTGCGCCAGGCCGCCACCACGTAGGGGACCTCGGAAATCTTTGTGCCCAGGATGAACGAGAGCCCGGCGTCCTCGATCGCGGCCTGGTTGGCCACCGAGATCATCCCCGCATCGGCTACCACCGTGACATCCGGCAGTTGGTGGGCAGCCATGAAGCTCTTGATGACCGGGAGCATGGTCTTGGTCTCGGCCTTATTGCCCTCGAACGCCTCGATCATCAACCCGAACCCGCAGGCGTCGGTGAGCCCTCCGAGGGTGATCTGCGGCTCCAGGCGCCTCTCCTTGGAGAATCCCGGCTCCCGGAATCCGTCACCCTGGTCGGTCTCGAAGTAGAGCGTGGACACGTCGTAGAGCACCAACGACGCCGGCCCCAGCGCGGCATGCCGTGCGCACACCGCGGCAAGACCACGCCGCCAGGCAAACATTCAGCCGGACTACTTGAATGCTGACTGTGGTGGCGTTGTGTGGGGGTCGGGGGTGTGCGGTGTTAGACGGAGGGTTATTCACGCGGCAGGTAATTGCTTCTCTCTCGGCGCGCCTCCATGGCGGACGGCTCGTTTCTCGAAAGAATTGGGTCACCACACTCAATCCTCAGAAACGAGCCGTCCGCCATGTATCATACAACAGGCTCCACGAGAGACCAAATAGTCGAGCTATGCGCTCAGGTGCACGCTGTGAACGAGGTCGCCGCCGAGCCTGAGAAGGTTGTCTGGCCACCGATTCTAGGATTGTTCAAGTCGGTGGTGGTCACGTTGACCTACTTGCGCCGTAACCGGGTGCAGGCAGA
>DATDHI010000081.1:0-3956 GCA_036521655.1 Pseudonocardiaceae bacterium
AGGTCACCCCCACCAGGCACCGCACCCACGGGGGTGGGCTGCGGTTCCGGCAGCACCGGTGGCCACGGCTCGCCCCGCTCCTTGGCGAGCTCTCCAGCGGTCTTGATCGGCGGCTTGTCCGACGGGGTGCGCCCGCCGAAGTCGTTGAACGCCGTGATCCGCGGTCGCTTCTCCACCCGGTCAAAGACCCGTTCGAGATCCTTGCGCTGCAGTGTCTCCCGGTCCAGGAGCTCAACGACCAGCTCATCGAGGATGTCGCGGTAGGTGTTAAGGATCTCCCACGCCTCGGTGTGGGCGGCCTCGATGAGCGCCCGCACTTCCTCGTCGATCTCGTGCGCGACCTCGAGCGAGTAGTCCGCCTGCCGGCCGGCGGAACGGCCAAGGAACGGGTCACCCTGCTCCTGGCCGTATTTCACCGCCCCGAGCCGAGCGCTCATGCCGTATTCGGTGACCATCGAGCGGGCGATCTTCGTCGCCTGCTCGATGTCCGAGGATGCCCCGGTGGTCGGCTCGTGGAACACCAGTTCCTCCGCCGAGCGTCCGCCCAGCGCGAACACCAACCGGGCGATCATCTCCGAGCGGGTCATGATCTGCTTGTCGTCCTCGGGCACGACGAGCGCGTGCCCTCCGGTGCGTCCGCGGGGCAGGATCGTCAGCTTGTACACCGGATCGATGTCGGGCATCGCCCAGGCCGCCAGCGCATGGCCGCCCTCGTGGTAGGCGGTGATCTTCTTCTCCTGCTCGGAGATGATCCGGCTCTTGCGGCGGGGTCCGCCGATCACCCGGTCGACCGCCTCCTCCAGCGCGGCGCCGTTGATGATCCGGCCGTTCTCCCTCGCCGTCAGCAGCGCCGCCTCGTTGAGCACGTTGGCCAGGTCGGCTCCAGAGAAGCCGACGGTGCGCTTGGCCAGCCCGTCCAGGTCGGCGTCGGGGCCCACTGGCTTGCCCTTGGAGTGCACTTCGAGAATCGCGCGACGCCCGCGGATGTCAGGCGCGGCGACCGGGATCTGGCGGTCGAAGCGGCCCGGCCGCAGCAATGCCGGATCCAGGATGTCCGGACGGTTTGTGGCGGCGATGAGGATGATGCCGCCGCGGGCGTCGAAGCCATCCATCTCAACCAGCAGCTGGTTGAGGGTCTGCTCGCGCTCATCGTGCCCGCCGCCGAGTCCGGCACCGCGCTGCCGGCCCACCGCGTCGATCTCGTCCACGAAAATGATGCATGGGGCGTTCTGCTTGGCCTGTTCGAAGAGGTCCCGCACTCGGGATGCGCCGACGCCGACGAACATCTCGACGAAGTCCGAACCGGAGATCGAGTAGAAGGGCACGCCGGCCTCGCCCGCCACCGCACGGGCCAGCAGGGTCTTCCCGGTGCCGGGCGGACCATAGAGCAGCACACCCTTGGGGATCTTGGCGCCGAGCGCCTGGTAGCGGCTGGGGTTGGAGAGGAAGTCCTTGATCTCCTGCAGTTCCTCGACGGCCTCATCGGCGCCCGCGACGTCGGAGAAGCTCGTCTTGGGCATGTCCTTGGTCAGTTGCTTGGCCTTGGACTTGCCGAAGTTGAGTACCCGGTTTCCGCCGCCTTGGGCGTTGTTCATCATCCACAGCAACATCAGGAGCAGCAGACCCAGCGGGATGAGGTAGACCAGCACCTGGAACAGCAAAGACTGCTGGCTGACCTTGGTGTCCCAACCCGCCGCGATCTGCGAATCGCGCAGCGACTTGGCGATGTCGTTAGTACTCTGCGCCGGGTACTGAGCGAGCACCTTGGTGCCCTCGATACCCGGAGCCGGATGGTCCAGAATGAGACGAAGCCGCTGCTCCTTGTCCTCGAGCGTGGCCTGTTTGACGTTATGTGCGCTGAGCTGCTCCAAAGCCTGCGACGTGGTCACCTGGGTGTACCCGCGGGTGTCGTCCAGCAGGAAGCTGAAGCAGTAGTAGAGCAGCAACCCAGCCACGACCCACAGCAGCGGATTGCGCAGTAGTTTCTTGCGGTCCATTCGGCTACGGCCCTCGGCGGCCTCGACCCTCCTGAGCAGATGTCGTGCAGCGGTGACCCACCGTCGAAGGACAGCAGAACACTTCCGTTCAGCCCACCATACCGGGCGGGCGCCCCGCCGGTCCCGGACGAACCACAGCTGACGCTGCGTCAACGCTGGGATCCGCAGCAGGGTTCCCGGGTACACATCGACGGACATCAGATGCGGACATGGCGTGCACGAGAGCACGACACGCGGGGGTGGGTTAGTTGGCGTAGACCGCGGGGTCGAGGGTGCCGATGTAGGGCAGGTCTCGGTAGCGCTCGGCGTAGTCCAAGCCGTAGCCGACGACGAACTCGTTGGGGATGTCGAAACCCACGTAGCGCACCGGCACATCGACCTTGATCGCATCAGGCTTGCGCAGCAGCGTGCACACGTCCAGCGAGGCGGGGCGGCGCGAGGCCAGGTTCTTGAGCAACCAGGACAGCGTCAGGCCCGAGTCGATGATGTCCTCAATGATGAGCACGTTGCGGTCGGAGATATCGCGGTCGAGGTCCTTGAGAATTCGCACCACGCCCGAGGACGAGGTCGCCGAGCCGTAGGAGGACACCGCCATGAACTCCAGCTGCACAGGGATCGGCAGCGCCCGGGCGATGTCCGTCATGAACATCACCGCGCCCTTGAGCACGCCGACGAGCAGCAGATCGGCCTCGCCGTGCTCGGCCTTGAAGTCGGCGGCGACCTGCACGGCGAGCTCCGCGTTACGGCTGCGAATCTGCTCCTCCGTGACGAGCACGGAGCCGATGTCGCCCGGATACACAGCGTCACACAGATCCACGGCCGTGATCCCCCCTCGGGGTGTCAGGAGACGTGCAGCCTGCCATGTGCCCGAGACAGTTCCACATCGCCCGGCAACCGCACCGCTCCCTGACCCGACCACCGGCCGATCAGGTCATCGGCGGCGCGGAGGTGGGCGTCGGTCAGCTCCGGTACCCCGGCGTCCAGCAGCCAGCGACGCAGCACCCGGCGACGCAGCGCGGCCGGCGCCTGCTCCAACACCTCGACCACAAGCTCCGCCGGGCCGGCGGTATCCGGACGGAGAGCGCGGGCGTGCAGCGCGCCGGCCAGCTCGTCGAGCGTGGCGAGATCCTCCTGCAACTGCCCGGCGGTGCGGGCCAAGGCCTCCGCAACCCCGCCGGCCAGCACGTCTTCCAGCAGCGGCAGCACCTCGGTGCGCAGCCGTACCCGCCGGAATCTGGGGTCGGTATTGTGCGGGTCGATCCACGGGGCCAGCTCCAGGGCCTCGCAGGCTGCGGCGGTGACGGCTCGGCGCACGCCCAGCAGGGGGCGACCCCAGGGCGGGTCGAGCTCCCGCATCCCGGCCACCGACCGGGGCCCGGAGCCCCGTCCGAGCCCCAGCAGGACCGTCTCGGCCTGGTCGTCCAGGGTGTGCCCGAGCAGCACCAGCGCCCCGGCTGGCGCTGCCGCGCGCAGCGCCGCGTACCGGGCCGCCCGGGCCGCGGCCTCCGGACCGCCCGGACCGTCCACCATGATCTCGAGCACTTCTACCGCGGTGCAGCCGAGCCGGCGTAGCGCCTGGGCGGCGGTCCGAGCCACTACTGCGGAGCCCGGCTGCAGCTGGTGGTCGACCACCAGGCCATGCACCGTCAGCCCCAGCCGGCCGGCGCAGTACACAGTGGCCGCGGCGAGCGCCAGCGAGTCGGCACCTCCGGAACAGGCCACCGCTACCGCCGGCCCGGCGCGGTGTGCGGCCAGGAACCGGCGGACCGCGGTGCGCACCTGGCTGACCGCGGGGTGCGGTGACCCAGACCCCGGTGACCCAGACCCCAGTGACCCAGACCCCAGTGACCCAGACCTCGGTGACCCAGACCTCGGTGACCCAGACCTCAGCCCATTCGGTACAACCACGAAGCCGGATCGATGATCTCGGCGCGGGTGGGCAACGTCTCGGGAGAGGTC
>DATDHI010000082.1:0-3732 GCA_036521655.1 Pseudonocardiaceae bacterium
ACGGCCGCTACTACGACCGAACCGGCCGCCAACTGTTCGCCGCGACCGCCCAACTCTCCCGTCTGGCCGGATGGACCGCGTTCGACTCCGGCCTGCACGCCGCCGCCTAGCGCCACTACATCCAGGCACTGCGCCTGGCCCGCGCCGCTGGCGACGAGCCATTCGGCGGCTACGTCCTGGTCTGCGCCGCACTCCAAGCATCTCTGCGCGACTTCCACGACGATGCCATCGACATGTGCCAAGGCGCCTACGAACGAGCCAAACACACCGCCACTCCCCGAGTGCTGGCCTTCTATCGGTTGATCGAGGCACGCGCCCATGCCCGTACCGGGGATGCCACAGCCGCCTGCCGCGCACTCGCCGCATCGGACACCCTGCTCGACCAGGCAACCAACAGCGAGGGGGAGGACCCCGCCTGGATTGACTTCTACAACCACGCTCGACTCGCCGCGGACGCCGTTGAGATCCACCGTGACCTTGGGCTACCCACGCCTGCGCTGCGCTGGAACACCGAAGCCGTCATGCCGACCCACACCTTCGCCCGCTCCTACGGACTGCGGCTCGTCGTACTCGTACTCGCACTCGCCTTCTAGGACATCATCCCGACCTGGAAGCCGCCCTCAACCAAGGTAACCAAGCCGTTGATGTCCTGACCCGCATATCCTCCGCCCGCGCCACCGATTACGCCCACGACCTCCTCCGCCGATTACATCCCTGGAAATGCGAACCAGCAGTCTCCGACCTCACCTACCGGATTCGAACCGAACTCACCGCAGCGTGACACGGGCTGCCAGCGGCAACGCTTGCCCAGTGAGCACCGCGAACAACCCAGCCACGACCGCGCTGAAGTAGGCGCCCACAGCCCCCGCGGCGATCAGCCCAGCGAAGCCAATCCCGCCCCAGGGCCTCGATGCCTAGCTCGAGGTCGCTTTTAGCCATGACCTTTTCGGTGGTGTGGCCCTGAATCTCTCGCGTCAGGCTGCGAGCAACGCGTACACGATGACCGTGCACAAGGGAGGGGAATCGGCAGTGCGGCCACCGGCGGGTGCGGGAGGCGGAGGGCTGCAAGCGCGGCGAGCTGCCTGCTGAGGATCCACCTGTGGCAATGGCGAGCGCCTGATTACTCAGCGTCACCGGTGGGGCCCTTCAGCTGGGACGGCCGTGTCGTTAGGCTACCGCCCGTGGAGTCCAGCGGCGCGGAGCCGCGTCCCGAAGTCTCTGTGGACAGTCCCCTGTCCTCGGCCAGTCTGCGTTATACCTTATCGAGGGCTGTCGGCACCGATGGGCCAGGACTTCACGAAAACCGCCCCTTTGGGCTTCGTTTCGCTCAGGCTGTGCCAATTCCGGTACGTCCGGATGTTCGCTACTGCCACCAGCGGCAGGTCGCTGTCGATGACGCCGGGCGGCCGCTGATCGAGCGGATGGGCGGGGAAGAAGACCAAGGGAAGGAATGGGAGAGTAAGACCTACAGTGACGGTGATGAGGGCCAGGAGGAAGACACCTGGGGCTGGGAAGAGCAGTGACCGTCGTCATCTTCGCGGAAAAAGCCGACATCCCGGTCGATGCGGTGGTTCGCGAACTCACAGTGCGCGACGTTCCGGTCTTTCGCGCGGATACGAGTTGGTTTCCCCGTTCATTAGTGCTGGAGGCACAGCTCGAGGGCGATGGCACCTGGACCGGAACATTGGCGACCAAGCACCGCACGGTGGATCTAGGCGATATCCGATCAATCTGGTCCCGTCATCCGGGTGCGTTCTCGTTCGCCGAGGGCATGACCGACGTCGAGCGGGCTTTCGCTCACCGGGAGGCCCGTCTTGGTCTTGGTGGTGTGCTGGCCAGCTTGGACGTGTTGTGGGTCAATCATCCCAACCGGTCGGCCGATAGCGCCTATAAGCCGGTTCAATTAGCCGTCGCGACGCGCTGCGGGCTGGCCACTGCCGCGACTGTGATCACCAACAGCCCGGAGGCGGTGCGGCGCTTCGCCACCGCGAGCCCGGCGGGCGTGGTGCGCAAGTCGCTGGGGCCCAATACGGTCACCGAAGGCGACACCTTCACCGTGGCCTTCACGCACAGGCTGACGTCCACCGACCTGGCTGATTTGTCCGGAGTAGACGCAACCGCAACACAGCTGCAACGCTGGGTGCGCAAGGTTCACGAAGCCAGAGTGGTCTGTGTGGGCGAGCGGATGTTCACCATCCTGATCCGGGCCGGATCAGCGATGTCTCGGGTGGACTGGCGGGCGGACTATCCGTCACTGAGTTACGAATGGGTCGACACCCCACCTGAGATAGAAAAGGGTCTCCGCGCCTATATGGCAACGATGGGCCTGACCTACGCCGCGATCGACTTCGCCATCGACGCTGACCAACGCTGGATTTTCCTCGAATCCAATAGCGCGGGACAGTATTTCTGGCTTGAAGCCAACACCGGGGCACCGATCACCGATGCCCTCTGTGATGTCCTGGCCGCAGGAGCATACCCATGACCGTGCTCACCGAGGATTGGCAGTGCCGAGCCAACGAGCTCGTCCGGGGACTGGTCGCCGCGGGCAAGCTATGGTCGGCGCCGTGGCAGGAGGCGGTCCGCGCGGTACCCCGCCACGAACTGGCGCCCGACCTGCTGCGCCGTGACCCCGACGGTTCGTGGCACCGGCTGGACACCACCACCGCCGCGGGCCAGCGGGATTGGCTGGAGCAGGTGTACTCCAACAAGGCCCTGCTGACCGCCGCGGCTGACCGCCCGGGCCCTCGTGGCCTGCGCTCCTCATCGAGCATGCCGGGGTTAATGACCCGCATGCTGGAAGCCCTCGATGTACGTGACGGGCACCGAGTGCTGGAGATCGGCACCGGAACCGGCTACAACGCGGCCCTGCTCGCCCACCGGCTCGGGGACGCCAACGTGTTCTCCGTCGACATCGAACCCGATCTCGTCGACCTGGCCCGACAGCGACTCGCCCGGATCGGCTACCACCCCACCCTGGTCGCCGCCGACGGTGCAGCCGGACTCGCTGAGCACGCCCCGTTCGACCGGATCATCGCCACCTGCGCCGTCCCGGCCCTGCCCTGGGCCTGGGTGGAGCAGACCGGCCCCAGCGGTGTGATCCTCACCGATCTCAAGACCGCCCGAGGCGCGGGCAGTCTGGTACGCCTCACCCGCTATCCCGACCGCGCCGAGGGGCGCTTCGACCCGACCTACGCCGCCTTCATGGACCTGCGCCACCACCCCACCGCCCACGCACCGGATCGGCCCAGACCCCGCAGACAACCCGACGCCCAGCCCGACCGACGCACCACCACCCTGGATCCCCGCACACCCTGGAACTCCCTGGTGGTGTGGTTCCTGACCAGCTTCGATCTCGGCGCCGACATCGCCCTCAGCTACGGCCGTCCCGACCAGAACGGCAACCCCACCGTCACCTCCATCACCGTGAGCGACGGATCCTGGGCAGAAGTCACCCTCACCGACGACCACGGAAGCCACCAGGTCCGGGAAGGCGGACCACGTCGAGTGTGGCGAATTATCGAGGACGCCCACGCCCGGTGGACCACACTCGGACAGCCCAACTGGGACCGCCTCGGCCTGACTGTGACGCCCGACCAGCAACGAGTCTGGCTGGACACCCCCACCAGCGTTCACACCTGGCCACTAGCGCCGCCCCAACCCCCCGACTCGGGGTGCGGGTCTGTCAACTTAACGGTGTAACTGGATCTTGTGGGGTGTTACTTCCGTCCG
>DATDHI010000083.1:0-4018 GCA_036521655.1 Pseudonocardiaceae bacterium
CCACCATCTCACCGATTGCGGAATTCGACACCCCATCTCCGGCTAAGAGCAACGCCCGGGCTCGCCGCACCACCCGGTGCGCCGCGCTCTGCGACTTCGCCAGAGTTTCCAGGACTTCCCGCTGCCCCTCGGATATCACCAATGGCGCCGCTGCTCTACTCATAACTCACAGCAAAACACAAACCGTAAATTCATTCGCAAGACACTACACTAGCGCACCAGGGCGGAGCCGGAAGCGCTTATGAGAGTATCGAGCCGCTTCTGGATGAGCTGTCTATGATTGTTTCTGTGCCGACTCCGGGACCGAGTGTGTTGCAGCCGACCTTGGCTCCGGTGGACTTGTTTATGAAGTTGAAGGCTTTCTGTACCGCGCCTTCGATGTCGTTGCTCGTCGCCGTGAAATTCTGCACGTCATCAACCTGCACCGCCTGGGAAGCATGGGCGTCGCAGTAGTTGTTGGTGAAGGTGAAACCCGATGAGTTACCCTGGCCGCTTCCGTTGCCTGCCGTACTGTGTGGCCCTTGGGCGATCAGGCATTGGTTGTCGATCTTTTCGCAGCGATTCCCACTGATCAGCACGCTGTGGCTGGTGGGGGTGGTGGTGGCAAACGTCTGCATGCAGTCGGCGTGCGCCCCGCCGGTGTTGGTGATATTGATGACGTGGTTGTGCAGGATCTTGATTCCGTCACCGAAGAAGCGTATGCCATCGAAGTCGCCACCTGTAGGGTGGTCGATGTTGGTATCTTGCAGGGTGATGTTGTTTCCTTGCAGCCCGACACCGGGCGCGGTTGCGTTCAGGACGTTGAAGCCCTGCACGACGACGTTGCTGGCGTTGACCGTGATTCCCTTTACCGCAGTGTTACCATCACCGGTAATAATTATGGGGGCAGTCGCAGTCCCCGAGACGGTGATATTCAAAGGACTTCCAGCCAAGCCGATACCACTGAAGCAGACCGTGTCGCCAGCCTTTGCTGAATTCGCCTGAGCAGCACTTGTGGCGTTAACCGTGCAGGTCGGAGGCGTGATCGGAAGCACGCCCGCCGTTCCATCGGGACCACATGTCGGGGGCTTTCCGTCCGGCGGGCTGGTGCTCGGCGGGCTGCCGGTCGGTGGCGTTGAGGTCTGGCCAGGGCCTGATTGTCCAGGATCTGATCCTGTTGGCTGCTGGTCGGCGACGTTAGTTGGTTGTCCTGAATGCCGACATGATGAACTAGGACTCTGGTTGTTGGGCGCCGTCGTGTCCGTCGTGCCGGGCGTCATGGTGTCAGTGGTACCAGGCGCCGTCGTGTCAGTCGTGGTCGGCGCCGTCGTGGTGGGCGCCGCCGAGATCGTCGTAGTAGGAGCCGCCGTGGTCGTCGTGGTGACGGCCAGGGCCGACGCAGTGTCGGAGCCGGCCACATCGTGCACGGTGGGGTCGTTGCTGCTGGTGCCGGGGCGGATGCCACGAGTCAGCCAGCTGATGATCCCGGGCGCCAGCAGTTGGAACTGCTGCTGGCCGTAGTCGTAGGCAAAACCTAAGACCAGCTGCTCACGGCCCCGGACGCTATAGACTCCGGCCACCGTACCGTCGGCAGAGCCGCCCGGCGCGCTAGCGGTCAGGTATGACTCGAAATGCGCGCCAGTGGCCGGGTCATCCGGCAGCGGGCTGGCTAGGTAGCCGATGGCGACGGCGGGATCAGTACCGTCAAACCGCACCGGTCCGGTCAGGTAGCTGAACCCAGCGTTGCGGGCTGATGCGCTCAGCTGCGCTGTCTGACCGTCCAACGTTCCGCCATAGCTTGGGGTGCTCAAACCGACCGCAGTGCCGATATGACCGAAGCTGTCCACCTGGCGCACCCTGAAGTAACTCTCGAAACGCGCCAGCGCGTCCTGTTCACCGGCGGTGAGACCGGCAGGCGCGTCGTCCGGCAGCACAACGCCACTGAACTTGGCCCGCGGCTTGCCAGCCAGAGTGTCGGAGAGGAAGCCGGCGGTGATGACGGGACGCCCAGACTCAGCCAGATTGACCAGAGCGGTGGGTATCCGTTCGGAGGCCAGCTCCTGGCGGATCGCCTCCACGCCGGGCGTGCCGTCGGTGACCACGAGTACCTTCTGGGCGACCGCGGGTGAGGGCGTGGGAGTGACGAGACCCGCAACGGTGACCGTCACCACCGCCGCGCATACCGCCGAGGCCAGCAACGTGGCCACGGTGCCAACAGCTTTCACAAACGGACCTTCCTCGACCCCCATCGGCGCGCGGCGGCGGTCCGCACGCAAACGAGCGGCGGTACACCGCGGGCCGCTCGAAGAGCCTGGACAATCTTGCAGCCGGTCATATCGTCGATCATCGGCCAGACTCGGTGTGCCTCACGAAACACGGGAGAGTTAACCCATAAGAGTTACTATAAGCGCCGTAGACCGCGAGTTATCTGACATCAAGGTGACGAACAGTCAAACTGCACGCGTAAAGTGAGTGTGAGGCAGCACAGAAAGTGCTACCTCCAGCACGATGAGTGAGCGGTTCGCTCAGCCCCGGCCAGCGAGCTTGGCCAGCCGCTGCGGAGTCGGCCAGCGCACGTTCCACGCCCAACCGAGCTTCTCAAAGAACCAGATGACCCGGGCCGAGATGTCAATCTGCCCACGGAGCACGCCATGGCGGGCCGACGTCGGGTCGGCGTGGTGCAGGTTGTGCCAGGACTCACCGGCGGACAGGATCGCCATCGGCCAGAAGTTCGTGGCCTTGTCACGGGACGCGAACGGCCGGTTGCCGATCATGTGGCAGACCGAGTTCACCGCCCAGGTGACGTGGTGCAGGAATGAGACCCGCACCAGCCCAGCCCAGAAGAGCCCGGTCACCGCGCCCCACCAGGACCAGGTGAGCAGCCCGCCGAGGATCCCGGGCAGCACCAGCCACAGCCCGGTCCACAGCCAGAACAGCTTGCTCACCCGCACCATCGTCGGGTCGCCCAGCAGGTCCGGCACGAACCGGCGCGGGTTGGTCAGGTCACGGTTGAACAACCACCCCATGTGGGCGTGCCAGAAGCCCCTGGCCACCGCGACCGGGGAGGTCCCGAACAGCCACGGCGAGTGCGGGTCGCCCTCCCGGTCGGAGTAGGCGTGGTGGCGCCGGTGGTCGGCCACCCAGTTCAGCAACGGACCCTGCATCGCGGTGCTGCCCAGCACTGCCAGACCCACCCGCAACCACCGCTTGGCCTTGAACGAGCCGTGGGTGAAGTGCCGGTGGTACCCGACGGTCACCCCGAGAAGGCTGATGAAGTAGGTGGCCACGAACAACGTGACGTCCACCCAGCCCAGGCCCCATCCCCAGGAGATCGGCACGGCGACCATCAGGGCCACCATCGGGGCGACCACGAACAGGTACACCAGAACCTGGGGCCCTAGCGTCCGCTGACCGGAAATGATCGGCTCAGGGGCCGCGGCGTACGGGCGGCCATCGGCGGTCAGCGTCATCGGCTGGTGCTCCTCGTCGCGTCAGGCGCGGCGGCCGCCCCGCCGGCGAGCGGAGTTCCGCCATGGTCGCACCCGTAACGGAACCTCTGGTGACGGTCGGGGCATGACCAACCGAACCATAGGTTACGCGAACCTAATCGCCTCTGCCCAGTCGCGGTACTGACACACATCGTTACCCCGAGCGTGTCGCCATGTCGCCGGATCGGCCGTAGAGCCCTGCAGCCATCTGGGCGAAGGATGAACGTGGGCGGCCCGCTGCCGGGTCGCGGTTGTCGCCCCGCCACCGGCCTGGCAGTCGTGGCCCCCGCGGGGCACTGAGGCCGGCGAGGGGATGGCGCGCACAGTGGGTCGGTTGGCGACCGAGGACCGGCTGCAGGAACAGGCCTGGCTCTTGCTGCACCAGGCCCAGGACGGTGACCCCGGGCTGCGCAGCCGCGCCGTGGCCGGCGTCGATCCGCTGCTGGCTCGCGCGCGGTCCGACGTGCTGGACCCGGCCGCGCTCGCCCGGCTGCTTCGGGTCGGGGTGCTGGTGCGTGAGATGGCGGCCGACCCGGCCCACCCGGTCGACC
>DATDHI010000084.1:0-26930 GCA_036521655.1 Pseudonocardiaceae bacterium
CTCTTCAAGGCCGGCCAACCCCCCTCGCCGCTGCCCGTAACGACTACCAACCCCTGAGCCCGTCGGGCTCAGGGGTTGGTAGTCGTTAATGACTTGCCGAACCGGGGTTGGCCGGCCTTGAAGAGCTACCAACGTGCTGAGCTAGGTCGTGTTGAGGATGGGGCGGGCGTAGACGTCCCAGAGCTTGCCGAGGAACAGCACGCTGAAGCGGGTCATCCCGGCCACCCGGTCGGTGGCGGAGGCACCGGACACCCGGAACGTCGTGAGCTGGCGGAGGAAGGAAAGCGGGTGAATCCTGATGACCCCCGCAGCGGCGACGTCGGCGTGCTCGTCGTCGGCCGGGGCCACGTGACCGTGCAGCACCCGGGTGTACAGCGTCGAGGTCTCGGGCCAGATCCGCAGTGGGTTGGCGCTCTGCACGGTCTTCACCCCGACCACCGTGAGCGGCTTGCGCTCGCCGTCCTCGACGTGGATGCGGTAGCGCATCTCCTTGCGAGTCGGGTCACCGCGGTCGACGAACAGGTTGAACGTGCCGCCCAGCACCGGAAGCTTCCCGCCGAACGCCTCGCAGCTCACGTAGCCGGTCAGCGAGGCCTCATGATCCGGGTCGGTGACGAAGCGGTCGACGTCGTCGGTCTTGATAGTGAGGTGCACGGCGAGCGGGGTGTGTTGCCGGATGCCCTTCTCGCGCCCGGCCACGAAACCGCTCTCCCCGATCCCCACGTGCCCGCTCATGTCCTCGGTGAACCCCAACGACACCGGCGACGATGACCGCGACGGCGGCACCTCACGCAGCAACGGGATGCCCTGCTCCGCACACCACGCGCGGGCCGCGGCCACGCCCCGGTTGACCATCTCGTGCATCCGGTCGGCGTTGATGTCGGCGATGTAGTGCATCGGCACCTCGGCCTGCAGCATCTTCAGCTCGATATGCTTGCCGAACTCGCCGGGCTTGCCGGCCGCGACCGCCTTGTTATTACGCTCGATGCGCTCCACGGTCCGGCGAAGGTGGCCGTTGGCGGTGGCCTCGATGATCTGGAAATAGGTCGCCACCAAGCCGGGGTACCATTCGCCCCGCTCGCTCACCGTCCAGATCACCCAGATCTCGTCGGCCCCCCGCGTCAGCGCCTCTTCGAGGTCTCCGTCGGTCACGTACACCGCGTCGATGTAGGTATTTCCCTCGATCCGGACCGGGGGGAACCACATCGGCAGCGTCACGCAGCCGACCAGGAAGTCCTCGGACATCTTGCCCGGCGGCAGCACGTCGAGTTGCTGGCTGGTGAAGTTGAAGATATTGAAGGTGGCGTCGATGTCGGACGCTCGGATCGCGTTCCAGTCCAGACCCCACACCGGGAAGACGTTGCGGCGGTAACCGTCCATGGTCAAGATAGACTCGGCGTAGGGCCCTCGGAGGAGTTGCGGCCAGTTGGGCGAGATCCCGGCGACCGGTGACGTCGCGCGCCAGTTGTCGGCGATCTCGGTTCCCGTCATGCCCTGGCAGAGCATGGCCAGGTTGAAGGTTCCGCCGCTGGCGCCGTCAACGTGGTCAAAGCTCAGGTCCGCCTCGTCCAGCCACACCTGCATGACGCCGGCCTGGAACGCGACCTTGATCCCGCCGCCGGCGAGGATCAGCGACCGCTTCTTGCGGGGAGTGCTCATGGGACCCTCCGAAGAGTTGGGGGATGAGGGGGCTCGGAGCTGAAGGGGATGCGGGGCGCCACGAACACGCTCCACAGCGAGCCTACGAACAGCTGCCCGAATTGGACCAGCGCCTCGGCTTGGCGTAGTGGGTTGTGCGTGCCGGTGACCCGGGCGGTGGCGACCTGGCGGACGAAGGTGGTCAGCGGGAGGTGCAGGATGCCGGTGCCCAGCACCTCGCCGCCCGGCGTGTGGCCGCGGCGCAGATGGGTGTAGAGCGTGGTGGTGGAGCCCCAGACGTCAAAGCTGCCGTGGTCGCGGACGTCCTTGTAGCCCTCCAGCAGGTAGGGCTTACCGTCTGCACCGATGAACGGCAGCGTGTAGAGCATCCGCCGGGATGTTGGGCTGTCGCCGGCGACGAGCAGGTTCACGACGCCGTTGCCAACCCGCGCGCCGTCGAAACCGGTGACGCCGGTGACGTGGACGGTGCCCTCGGCCGTCATCTGGTGTGCGGCGTCGTCGATGAAGTCGACGAGGAAGGGGCTGGCGACGTCCAGGGTGAACGACGCCGTGGCGCCGGCCCTTCGGCCAGCCGCGGCGGCACCGTCGAAATCGTCGATGGGTTGGTGGCCCCGCTGGAGGTAGCCGCGCATCGTCTCGGTGAAGGTCAGACCGACCCCCGGCGTCTGCGCCGCTGCCGTCCCGCCCCGCGGGATCGCGACCGCGTCGAGTGGTTCGGTCACCGGGGTGGCCTTCTTGCGTTCCGGAGCGACCCACTTCGCCTTACCGGGGAGCTTCCTGATCGCGGTCTCCACGTTGCGCTCCGCGACGGCGGCGATCGTGTGGGAGGGGTTGACACCGGTGGCGCTGGGCAGGCAGCTGCCGTCGAAGACGTACAGGTTCGGGTATCCGTACACCTCACCGTTGCTGTCGGTCACACCGTCGCCGGGGCCGTCTGCCATCACACAACCGCCGAGGTTGTGCACGGCGACGGGCAACCGGAGGCATTCCCACAACGGGTTGTAGACGGCGTTTCCGCCGAGCGCACCCGCCACGTCCTCGCACAATCGCTGCTCGGTGTCGTACAGGGACCGGTTGCGCGCCACGTTCCAGGTGACCCGGACCTCGTGGGTGAAGGGAAGCAGTTCGATCACACCGTCCGCGCTGTCCCGGCCCATCTCGAGGAATACCGCGGTGTCCGCATGGGCGTCGGCAGACTTGCCGATCCGTCCCTTCGCCGCTTGTTGGATCGCTTCGACGACCTCGCGTCGGACCCGGAGCAGGTCACCGAGTCCCCCATTGCCGTCGAAGGCGCTCAGCACCTGAATCAGCCCAGCGATCTCTCGGGGAATGCCACCCTCCTGGAAGAGGAACCAATCGGCGCCACGGTCATAGACCATGGTGGTTGTGATGGTTGGCCCCACCCACGGTTCAAACGGTTTCTTTGTGCCGAAGGCGAAGGCCAGAAAGTCCCCGTTGCCTGAGTAACGATGGCCCAGCTGTTTGGATAGATCCGGGAGGGTGCCGTACTGGTCGCGGCAGCGTAGCAGCAGTTCCGTGGAGTTCACCGCGCCCGCAGCGACCACGACCGTATCCGCCTGCACCTTTTGTTCGGCGTCTTGCTCGTGGTCTGAGAAGGTGACCTCGTAGCCACCCTCGCCCCTTTGCAATGGGGTGATCCGGGTGACCTCACAGCGCGTGCCGACGTCGGCGCCGCGCTGCTCGGCGACTGCCAGGTAGTTCAGATCAAGGGTGTTCTTGGCCTGGAAGTTGCAGCCGATATCGCATTCCCCGCAGTGCCGGCACCCGAACTGCTGGGCACCGAACTTGTTGGGCTTCAACGTGTCGGGATCACCGAAGTTGACCGCCAGATTCGGGAGGAACGCCTGTCCGTTGCGCCCCAGCCGCTGGGCTACCTCCTGCATCTGGACGGTCTTTGCCGGCAACCCCAGCGGCTGCTTGCGCCCGATCGGTTTCACATCGAGCATGTAGGCAACCAGGTCGTAGTAGGGGTCCAGGGTTGTCCGGCTGTACCCGTCGGGCCACCCGTGGGTGAACCCGTCGGGCGGTACCCGCAGCTGCACGTTGGCATAGATGTGTGAACCGCCGCCGTAGGCCGCCGACTGCACCACGGTGATCTCGTTAATGGGCTTCACGTCGAACAATCCCTGCTCGTGGGCCCATAACCAGCCATCCAGCGGGTCAGTCCAGTTACGCGGGAAGCTACCCAACGGATATCGTCGGCCGCGCTCCAGGATCCCCACCCGCAGACCAGCCTGGGCGAACCGGCAGGCCGCCACCGCCCCGCCGAAACCGCTACCGATGACAACGACATCATATCGCTGGCGCATCACGCGCTCACCTTTCTCGACCCCCGATTGTCGGCTCCCCAGGCCAGCGGGCGGATGACCAGAGCCTCGTCCGGATCGACTCCTGAACTATTCGCGAACGCGTTTTAGAGCTTTTCGTCGCGATTTCGAGGGAGTCCTTGTTGTCGATCTCCATGCCGTAGATGTGCTGCACGGCCAAAAGATCACCCATGTGGCCCCCTGTGGTAGATCCACCCCGATGATAACCACTGCGATGATATCCACACCAGGGTATCGACCGCAGGGTTTTCGCAACGATGACCCACATGAGAACCGGCGACTGCTCCGTGATTGCTCAGCCGGATCGGGTCTGGCACGGACCGTGCCCAGGGCAACATCATGAAACGCCCGGTACTGCGAAGTGGACCTTTAGCGGTTCAGATGCGCGCGCACGGCCACCGCGCAGATGCAGGGAGTCACCGTCCGTACCGGCATCCGGGTGAGTGTCGGCCCGCTTCCCCTGCAACCCGCACGCCCCGGAGTGGAGTACCAGCACGTCACCCTGCCGGGTCGATGTACATCAATTGGAGTGAAAGTTGTGTCAAAGCGGTACGCATCGACCCGTTCCCGCGATGTCACCACTGAGCACAGTCGCAGCACAGCAACTCCCCAGCACATCAACTCCGACAAGGACGGAGGGCCGGACCAAGATGAACGGCCACTGCGGTGACACGGTCGCCCACGACATGTTCGCGCTGCTACACCAGGCCTCGGCACCCGTGGTGACCCGCTGGACCTATTGCCCGGACGACCCCTTTGCGGTCACCCTGGCGATCCAGACCCGGCGTCGCTGCGTGGACTGGGTGCTGGCGCGCGAGCTGTTGTTGGCAGGGCTGCACGCTCCTGCCGGGATGGGCGATGTGCGGGTGCGCCCCGCCCAGATGGACGACTGGGACGTGACGCTGATCGAGATCCGCTCGCCCGATGGGCGGGCCGTTTTGGAGGTTGACCGCGAACTGCTGCAACAGTTCGTTCAAGCCACTCTCGAAGCCGTCCCACTGGGCAGCGAATGCGCAGCCGTCGACATGGACGCCGAGATCGAGAAGATCACCAGGAGCTGCGCGGGGTAGTGGTGTGCCTGCCGGACACCCCACAGAACGCGTTCGCGCGCTCTCGGTCGAGGTGGGGCGCGTTATCTGGGAGGATGCAGCACATGCCGGCCCCGAGGAAGTACACCGACGAGCTTCAACAACGCGCGGTGCGGATGGTATCCGACATCCGCCAGGAACCTGACGACCTGCCCGGCGCGATCAACCGGGTGGCCGAACAGTTGGATGTACCCCCCGAGACGCTGCGGCAGTGGGTCACACAGGCTCAGACCAACGCCGACCCAGTTGTTGAGCCCGATCCTTATGAGGCGGGCGTTCAGCTACTGGAATTCGGCGCCTTGGACGAGGCGGAAACCGTATGGGGTACTGCTGCCGAGGCCGGCGACACCACCGCTGCGTTCAACCTGGGTGTCCTGATGGTGCAGCGCGGGCATCTCGACCAGGCGGAGACCTGGTGGCGCACCGCCGCCGAAGCCGGCGACACCGATGCCGCCGCCGGGCTGGGCATGCTGCTGGTGCAGCGCGGGGAACTCACTGAGTCCGAGGAGCTGTGGCGCCGGGCCGCCGAGGCGGGCAATACCGACGCTGCCACCGGGCTCGGCCGGTTGCTGGTGCAGCGCGGCGACCTGGAAGAGGCGGAGACCTGGTGGCGCGCTGCCGCCGAAGCCGGCGACACCGAGGCCGCCAGCGGCCTGGCCGTGCTGCTGGTCCGGCGCGGCGACTTGGGCGAAGCCGAGGGTTGGTGGCGCACCGCGGCAGAAGCCGGCGATATCACCGCAGCCACCGGGTTGGGTGTGCTGCTGGCCCGGCGCAGCGAGCTGAGCGAGGCCGAGACCTGGTGGCAGGTCGCAGCCGAAGCCGGCGACACTGAGGCCGCCAGCGGCCTGGGTCTGCTGCTGGAGCAGCGCGGCGAGATCGCCGGCGCAGAAGCCTGGTGGCGCACGGCCGCCGAGGCCGGCAACGTGGAGGCCGCCAACCACCTCGGCCGGCTGCTGGAACAACGCGGCGACGTCGACGAGGCGGCGACCTGGTGGCGCAGCGCAGCGCAAGCCGGCAATGCCACCGCCGCCAACCACCTCGGTCTGCTGCTCGTTCAGCGCGGCGACCTCGACGAGGCTGAAACCTGGTGGCGCAGCGCCGCGCAAGCCGGCAACGCCAACGCCGCCAACCACCTCGGCCTGCTGCTGGAAGAGCGGGGCAACCTGGACGAGGCAGCCACCTGGTACCGCGGCGGCGCCGAAGCCGGCGACGCCAACGCCGCCAGCCACCTCGGTGTCCTGCTGGAACAGCGCGGCGCCCTCGACGAGGCGGCGACCTGGTTGCGCACCGCGGCCGAGGCCGGCAACGCCAGCGCCGCGTTCAACCTCGGGCAGTTACTCAAGCGCCGCGGCGACCTCGACGGGGCCGCCACCTGGTCTCGCACCGCCGCCGAAGCAGGCAACTCCGACGCCGCCAACAACCTCGGCCTGCTGCTGGAAGATCGCGGCGAGCTCGACGAGGCGGCCAGCTGGTACCGCAGAGCCGCCGAAGCCGACAACCACACGGCCGCCTACAACCTGGGCCTGCTGCTCAAGCGGCGCGGCGACCTCGACGAGGCAGAGATCTGGTACCGCAGAGCCGCCAAGGCCGGCAACACCAGCGCCGCCAACAACCTCGGCGTGCTGCTGGAACACCGCGGCGACCTCGACGAGGCAGAGACCTGGTACCGCAGAGCCGCCGACGCAGGCAACAACAGCGCCGCCTACAACCTTGGCGTCCTGCTCGGGCAGCAACGAGCCCGGACCAGCTCGTGAACCCCTTCACCCGGCTGCCCGCCATGCTCACCCGACCAGCCGCCACCGCGCTGGAAATGACCACGGCGCTGGTCGCGCTGCCGGGCCGGGTGATCGGGCTGGTGATCGCCGCCGAGGAGGCTATGGCCGCCGTGAAGGCGGCCGTGGCCAGGACGGACGAGCTGATCGACCGCGTCGACGGAGTCACCGTCAGGGCCCAGGGCGCCTTGACAGCCGCCGAGGGGACGGTTGCCGCGGCCGCCGTGGCCATCGAGCAGGCCGGCGCCATCACGGCTACTGCTGCGCCGCTGATGGCCAGCTACTCCGAACCGCTGCGCCGCTTGGAGCCGGCGGTGCGCAAGATGGCCGACACCACCGGCGGGCACGAGGTGGACGCCCTCGTCACGCTGCTCGCCCGGCTGCCACGGCTGGCCGACGCGATGGACGGCGATGTGCTCCCGCTGCTGGCCCGCCTCGACCAGATCGGCCCGGACGTGAACCAGCTACTTGACAGTGTCTCTGACCTCAACCGGATGGCGGGCCGGCTGCCCAAGGTGTTCCGGCGACACCGCGACCCCCCAAGCTCATGAGCACGGCATCACTGAATCACCATCGCTGACGCTATGATGTCTACCATGCGCACGACGGTCACGCTCGACCCCGACACCGCCGCACTCATCCAGCGACGGATGCGTGAGCGCGGCATCTCATTCAAGCAGGCGCTGAACGAGGCGATCCGGGCTGGAGCCGCCGACGATCGCGGCGCACCGTTCCGCACAGCCACCGCGGCGCTGGGCGTGCCCGTGGTCAACCTCGACCGTGCCCTGCAGCTTGCCGCAGAGCTCGAAGACGAGGAACTGGTGCGTCGGACCCGGGTCGGCAAGTGAAGGTAGTCGACGCCAACGTCCTGCTCTACGCGGTCAACGAGTCTGCCGAGCATCACGACAAAGCTGTCGGCTGGCTCGACACGGCGCTCAACGGGCAGTCCGCGGTGGGGTTCAGCTGGATCAGCCTGCTGGCATTTATCCGCTTGTCCACCAAGATCGGCCTGTTCCCCTCGCCACTGTCCGTAGACCAGGCACTCGATCGCGTGCATGCCTGGCTTGCCCAACCGGCGAGCATCGTGCTGGAGCCCACAGCACGGCACCTCCAGGTGCTCAGCGGCCTGCTCACCACTCTCGGTACCGGCGGCAACCTCACCAACGACGCTCATCTCGCTGCGCTGGCAATCGAGCACCGGGGAGAGGTCATCACCTATGACAGCGACTTCGGCCGCTTCCCGGGCGTCACGTGGTCCACACCCGCGGACTCCTGAGCGACGGCCGGTCCCGCCCCGCTGGGCAGGAATGGCGCGGTACACGTCGCTGGGCTGCTGGTCTCGGGCGGCGAAGTAGGCCATATCGGTGACCGCGTCACCGGCCCGCAACACCGCTCGCTCAGCAGCGTCCACAAACGACCCGCCGCTGGGCAGCCGACGCAGTTCAGAGGTATGACTCGAGAAGATCAGTCGAGGCTGCCCCACGCCGCACAGCATGCCACCCACCAGCACTGATGGGTGACAGACGATCAGCCGTCGAGGCGCCCGGCCTTGACTACTGCGGTGAAGGCGCTCCACTCGGCGGGGCTGACCGCGAGTACGGGGCTGGTGTCGGCGAGTTTGCTGTCCCGCACCAGCCGGTGACCAGGCAGAAAGGCCACCTCGACGCACTGCGCTTGGGCCGCACTATAGCTACTGGTGAACCAGCGAGCGTCGGACCTGTCGTGTCCCATCGGAGATCCTTTCCGGCCTGGTCAGGCGAGCTGCGCCCCCGCTTCCCGGATGATACCCAGGGACTCCACCGGACCCAGCGCAGCGGCCTGTAACCGGCCCCACAAGCTGCCGTAGGCGGCCACTGCGTCCAAGGCATCGAGGTAGCGCGCGTCCTCATAGGACTCGACGTAGACGAACTCCAGCGGTGCGGCGATACCCGGCGAGGGGATAGTGAGCAGGGTGAAACGGTAGACGATCCGGCCCGCGAAGGTCCGGGCGTCGAACGGCAGCACCTGGATCTGCACGTTGTGCAGCCGGGCCATCTCGGCCAGGGAGTCGAGTTGCTCGGCCATCACCTCACGACTGCCGACCTGCCGTCGCAGGCAGGACTCGGACAGCACGAACGACACCTCAGGCGGGTCCTCCCTGGTGAGGACCGCTTGGCGCTCTTTGCGTGCCTGGACTTCGTTCTCCAAATCGTCGGCTGGCCCAAGCGGCTGCGCGTCGGAGTACAGCGCCCGGATGTAGCTGTCCGTCTGCAACAACCCGGGGATCAGCTCGACCTCGACGGACCGCAGCGTGGCAGCATCGCGCTCCAGGTCCACGAACATCCGGAACCACTCCGGGTATACCGCGCGGTAGCCGTCCCACCGGCCACGCTGGCGCTGGCCGCGGGCGAGGTCGAGCAGGATACCGATGTGCTCGGTCGTGTCACCGTAGAACTCGGCGAGCATCTTGGCGTCGGACGCGGAGATGTCGTTCTGCGCCAGCTCGATGCGGCTGATCTTGCTGACCCGGCAGCCGAGGTGCTTGGCCGCCTGGTCGGGCGTCATGCCGGATTCGTCGCGGAGCCGCTTCAGCTCGTTGGAGAGCACCAGACGTCGGACGGTCGGAGTGGTTCCCATCTCACGCTGCCTCCGGGTAGGCGGGTCCACGGCCGGCGCCGGTCGCCGAGCGCACCGTGCACGTCACCCGTCTGACCTATTCTATCTTAGGATTCCTAGCTATACTCTCTCGTCATGCCGTCGAGCGGGGAATCCTATATTGGGAAGCAGGCTACCCCGTTCGAGGCGCGAGCAGCCCGATGGGCAGGGCCGGACCCGACGTGCCCCCTGCCCATCGGGTTTCCAGCGACACCAATGCGTGGACCGGAGGTGACCCGTGGCCAAGCGCCACCGCACGACCCCACTGCTGCACCTGCTCAGCCGGCTGGGCTGGCAACGCGATCCCGATCTATGGACGGTGCACTGCCGCGACGGCCACGGACACCGAGCCCGCATCCTCGTCCACCTCAGCGCCGCCGGGGTCTGCCTCACGGTGCCCGATCACAGCCCGCTGCAGCTGAGCGCGCTTCAGGCCGGGCAGCTGCGCGCAGGCCTGCGAGACGCGTTGCTCAGTCTTGAACGTCTCGTCGGCCCGGACGGATTGTCGACCTGGGCCGAGTCCCAACGCACAAGCCCGCAACGCCGCCGCCGGTCCGTCTCCCGAGCTCCCGCAAGCGCGTCCCAGTACGGATCCCTGCCCGACCCGTCAGTAGCGGAGCTGCGCCTGCGAGAACATTGAGCGGCCGTACTCACAAGCGGCTCCGGGCGACGGTGAGGCCGCGGGCGCGGAGCACGTGGCGTTCCAGAGGGGCGAAAACCAGCAGCTCAATGGCTATTCCGACGACCAGGATCAGCAGGATCGAGGCGATCACGAGGTCCATCGCGTTGAGTTCCCGCCCGATGTTGAGCTGCTGGCCGAGCCCGATACCCAGGGCGGGCGAGTAGGTGATGAGCTCGGCGGCCATCAGCGAGCGCCACGAGAACGCCCAGCCCTGCTTGAGTCCGGCCAGGTAACCCGGGAGCGCCGCGGGCAGCAACACGTGCCGGACCCGGCCAACGGTGCCCAGCCCTAGCACCCGGCCCACCTTGTCGAGCAAGGGGGGCACCTGATCGAAACCGGCGAGCAGCCCGTTGGCGATCGAGGGGACCGCGCCCAGCAGTACCACCGCGTAGATGGCGGCATCGGTGAGGCCGAACCAGATGATCGCCGCCGGGACCCACGCGACGGACGGCAGGCTCTGCAGCCCGCTGACGAAGGGACCGAGCGCAGAGCGCAGCCAGCGGCTCCACCACATCGCCAGCCCCAGCATTGTGCCCACGCCCACCGACGCCAGGAACCCCAGGGCGCCCCGGGACACGCTGATCGAGATGGCGTCCCAGGCTCGGCCGTCGCTGACGCCCTGGCCGAACACCTGGAGCACGTCGAGCGGGCTGGGCAGGGCATAGCTCGGCTTCAGCTCGGCGCTGTAGGCGAGCTGCCACAGCCCGACGAACGCAGCCACCGCGACGATAGGCGGCAGCACCGAGCGGACGAACACCGTGCCCGGTCCGGGCCGTGGTGGCAGGGCCGGCGCCTCCAAGGCATCCAGACCGGCCTCGAAGGTCCGGCTGGCCTCGAGGGTCCGGGGCTGGTCGTCAACGGGCATGGCGGCTGATCTCCGCTCGCAGGTGATGGGTGATCTCGGTAGCCAGCGCACTCACCCCAGGGGACTCGATCGCCCGGGGCTGGGTCAGCTCGACCTGCCACTCCCGGACGATCCGCCCGGGCCGGGAGCTCATCAGCAGGACCCGCTGCCCGAGCCGTACCGCCTCGCGGACGTTGTGCGTCACGAAGACAATGGACAGCCCCTGCTCCGACCACAGGCGGGCCAGCTCCTCGTGCAGCGCGTCGCGGGTGATGGCGTCCAGCGCGGCGAACGGCTCGTCCATCAGCAGCAGCTGGCTGTCCTGGGCCAGCGCGCGGGCCAGCGCCACCCGCTGGCGCATCCCACCGGACAGTTCATGCACCCGCTTGCGGCCCTGCCCAGCCAGGTTCACCACAGTGAGCAACCGCTGCGCCTCGGTGCCGCGTTCGCGGCGGTTCAGTCCCCGCGCCTTGAGCGCCAGCTCGACGTTGCCGGCCGCGGTCAGCCACGGCAGCAGGGCCGGTTCCTGGAACATCAGCGCCGGGCGGCCCACCGTGACGTCGATACTGCCGGAGGTGGGTTTGTCGAGGCCGGCGATGAGCGACAGCAGGGTGGACTTCCCGCACCCGGAAGCGCCGAGCAGGCACACGAACTCACCAGGCCCGACGTCAAGATCGATCCGATCGAGCACGGGAGGGCGGTCGCGCTCGAAGATCTGAACAACCTGCGTCACGCGGACGCTCGATGGGAGGGCAGCCGGAACGGCCACTGGCTGGCTGGTGCGGGTCTGCTGGAGGGGCGGATGTGCCATGCTCGCTAGTCCTTCCCGAGCCCGTCGGCCGACACGGTCGGCAGGCCCCGTTGGGTGAGGATCCGGTTGAGGATCGAGAGCTCGTAGATCCCGTGCAGGTCGGCCTTCTTCGTGGCCACCCCAGCGGCCACCGCGTTGTCGGCACTGGTCTGTAGCGACGCCGCGATGGGGTCCTCTGTCACGGTCAGGTCCTGCCAGGCCCGGTCGACCACGTCGGGCCTCAGTGGCTTGCTCGTGAGGGCGTTGAGGCCGTCGTTTACGACGGTCTTGGCCTCGGCGGGGTTCTGGGTCACCCACTGCACCGCGTCGACATGGCCCCGCAGCAGGGCCTCAACCGTCTGCGGGTGCTGCTCCAGGAACTCAGTGCGGACGATCAGCTGGGTGGTGACGAACTGCCCACTGGGCCACAAGTCCCGCTCGTTGACCAGCACCTTCGCGCCGGCCTCCAGCGTCAAACGGGATGCCCAGGGCTCGGGCACCCAGGCGCCGTCGAGCTTACCTGCCTTGAACAGCTGGAGCGTGTCGGAGTTCCTCGTGGGTGCAATGGTGACGTCCCCGCCGCCCTGCACGCTGTTGCGCAGGCCCTGCCTGGTCAGCCACGCACGCAACGCGACGTCCTGGGTGTTGCCAAGTTCCGGGCTCGCCAGCGTCTTGCCCCGCAGGTCCAGCGGGTTGGTGATCCCCGGGCGCACGACCAACTGGGCGCCGCCGGACGTGGCGCCGGCGATGATCCGGATCGCCTTGCCGTCGCTGCGCGCGAAAGCGTTGATCGCTGGGTTCGGCCCGACGTACGCCGCATCGAGGGCACCGCCGAACAACGCCTCGACCGCTGCCGGACCGGCGTCGAAAATCTGGGTCTGCAGCGTGGTGGCACCAAGTTCCTTGACGAACAAGCCCCGGTTGACCCCGACGATGGCGGCGGCGTGCGTGACGTTGGCGAAGTAACCCAGCCGCAGCGTGGAGGCTGGACCGGGCGCCGCACCAGCGCCGCTGCCGCACGCCGTGGCCAGGGCGAGGGTCGAGACGGCCGTGAGGGCTACGAGGAGACGTCTGACTCGGATGGTGGTGCCGATCAGGTAACGAGCTGGCATGACGAGCGCGTCCTCGACGTGAAGGGCGCGCGCGGTGACGTCGACGCGGCTGGGGGCGCCGGGCGGCACGACCACACGCCCGGTTGATGGGTCTCGGGCAGGGGTCAGGCCGACATACAGATCATGCTGCGGGTGCGCCCGTAGTCAACGTGGCGGCGGGCCACAAGCTTGAACGACAGGGCTGGCACGAAGCTGAGGATACACGAACGAGTGATCGCATCCGCTCTGCCGCCCACACTGTGAGCAAGCCGCCATCGTGGTCACGTTCGGGCCGTCGGCGCCTCCCACGGTTTGGACCCACGGGTTGGCCGGCCAGCCCTCGGCGGCGGCCATCAGCGGGATGGCGGTCGCGCCGTCCCGGGCCTGCGCGTCGGTCAGGCCGTACAACTCGCCACCGGGCTCCTGGTGCCGACGAGTCCGCAGGTCCAGCGGCCTACGGTAACTTGGCGTATCAGTACGATTCCCCACCGCTACACGCCGCAACCTGGTGCCGTTGTTGACAGCGCATGAGCCCACAGCCACTATTGCAACCACCAAAACGGGGGATCGATGCGCTACGGGGGCGGGGCGCCGACATGACCGACTCGAACAGCGCGTCTTGAAGGGGAATCACGTGAGCAACGAACCGGGCTGGACCACCCCGCAGCAGCCAGAGCAGCCCCACCAACGCCAGCAGAGCTGGGGCGCCGGGCAGCCTCCACCTCCGCCGCAAGGTGGTCAGTGGAATGCGTCAGACCCGGGCCAGCAGGCGTACCCAGGCCAGCAAGGTTCTCCGGGGCAGCAAGGTTCTCCGGGCCAGCAAGGTTATCCGGGTCAGCAGGCGTACCCAGGGCAGCAGGGCTATCCGGGCCAGCAGGCATACCCCGGTCAGCAGGGATACCCGGGGCCGCAGTACCAGGGATATGCAGGGCCCGGCTCGCCCGCGCAGGCCGGGGGCCTGGCCCCCAACATCGCCGCCATGCTCTCCTACCTCCTGTTCGGCTGGATTGGCGGCCTGATCATGTACCTGACGCAGAAGGACCGGGAGGTACGCTTTCACGCCGCCCAGTCCATTCTGACCTTCGGTGGTTTGGGTATTATCTCGGTCTTCCTCCAAATCGTGAACGCATTCGCCGGTTCTGTCCTGTTGGCGTTATTAGTTCTCCTCGTGGGCTTGCTGTCCTTCGTTCTCTGGATCTTTCTCAGCATCCAGGGCTATCAGCTCAAACACACGAAGCTGCCCGGCGTCGGCGACATCGCAGAGCAGTGGGCGGCGAAATAGTCGCGTCTTATCGCGGTGATCGGCAAAGTCGAGTTCACGACACACGTGCGCCGTGTCGACGAGCAGAACCAGACCGTTCGCACGGTCAGCGACATCGTGCTCGGCATCAAGGATACGGTGGATCACCCAGACCGACGGGCTGCCCACGGACGCACAGTGGCTACCGATGGACGCTGATCGTGGCTCGTCCAGCTGTGCGAGCGGCACGCGCTGCGGGCGCCGCGTGGGTTGGCCGCGGTAGGCGACTGCGAGCCCAGGCGTACCGGCCCCGACCGTGGGATACTTACCGGCCCGACCGCGGGGGCCTCCGCGGCCGAGCCGACAATGCCGTCGCCACCCGCCGAGGAGGTGGGCCATGAATCTGTGGCGTACCAAGACCATCGAGCAGTCCATATCGGACACCGAGGAACCCGCACACCAGCTTCGCAAGCGGCTCGGTCCGATTGACCTCACCGTCTTCGGGGTGGGGGTGGTCATCGGTACCGGCATCTTCGTGCTCACCGGAAAGGCCGCCGGGGTCCAGGCCGGTCCTGCTGTCGCGCTCTCGTTCCTCTTCGCGGGCATCGCCTGCGCGCTCGCCGCGTTGTGTTACGCGGAGTTCGCCAGCACGGTGCCGGTGTGCGGTTCCGCGTACACCTTCTCCTACGCCAGTCTCGGCGAGCTGCTGGCGTGGATCATCGGCTGGGACCTCATCCTCGAGCTCGCTCTCGGCGCCAGCACGGTGGCGGTCGGCTGGTCGACCTACTTCGCCGACGTGATGAAGCAGCTGGGCATCACCATCCCGGACTGGGCCTACGGCACTGGGCACAACCTGGTCGCCGCGGCGATCGTCCTGATCCTCACGGTCGTCATCTGCCTGGGGATCAAGCTTTCCTCGCAGGTGAATATCGTGATCGTCAGCATCAAGATCGCTGTCGTGCTGTTCGTCATCGCGGCGGGGCTGTTCTACATCAACGTCAGCAACTACTCGCCGTTCATCCCGCCGGTCGGCTCCCCGGGCGCTGGGGGCGTTGAGAGCACACCGTCGCTGCTGCAGGATCTCGGCTTCGCACCCGGATCATTCGGTATCACGGGCATCTTCACCGGCGCCGCGCTGGTGTTCTTCGCATTCATCGGCTTCGACATCGTCGCGACCGCAGCGGAGGAAACCAGGAACCCGCAGCGGAACATGCCGATCGGCATTCTCGGCTCGCTCGCCATCTGCACGGTGCTCTATGTCGCGGTGTCGCTGGTGGTCACCGGGATGGTGAAATACACCTCGATCAAGGTCAACGCGCCGCTGGCGGAGGCCTTCCGCTCCGTCGGCAAACCTGGCTTCGCAACAGTGATCTCGGTGGGGGCGCTGCTCGGCCTGACGACCGTCATGATGATCCTGCTGCTGGGTCAGAGCCGGGTGTTCTTCGCGATGAGCCGGGACAGGTTGCTGCCCTCCATGTTCTCCACCGTGAGCGAGCGGTTCGGCACCCCGGTCCGTACCACCATCACGACCGGTGTCGCGGTGGCCCTCATCTCGACGTTCGTACCGCTCACCGAGCTGGCCGAGCTGGTCAACATCGGTACTCTGTTCGCTTTCGTCCTCGTCGCCATCGGCGTCCTGGTGCTCCGCCGCACCCGTCCGGACCTGCCCCGCGCGTTCCGATGCCCCGGCGTCCCGGTCGTCCCGGTCCTCGCCGTGCTGGCATCGTTCTACCTGATGCTCAACCTGCCAGCGGCCACCTGGATCCGGTTCGCGGTATGGATGGCCCTCGGGCTCGTCGTGTACTTCGGCTACGGCGCAAGGCACAGTCGGCTCAGCACAGACCCGAACTACTCCAGGGCCGCCGACGCTGGGGATCACGAAAAGGTTCCACTAGACCCCAAGCCACCCATAGGTTCCGTTTAGCCGGCGAACCGGTCAGGCACGGCGGGCGAGGGGCGGCTCGGACGGTCCCACCATCTGCTCGGGGTCCCGGAGCAGCGGGCAGTTGACTACTTAGAGTTATATTGGGTGGTTCTATCCCCCTGATCGTGTGCTGTGTGTAACAAATCGACGCGTTGCGGAGGTATCAGTGGAGTAGTCCCCGATCATGGGGGCCAACCAGGACTGGAGGGGGCACACGTTGGAGCTCCTACCCACTACCGATGGCCTACCCACCATCGATGGGCTGCTCCCCGCTGCGGGGAAGCCTCCCACTCCCGGACCGATTCGGGTCGTGGAACGCTGGCGGGTGGCCTGGCAGGGCCGCCGCGACGCCAACCGGCCTGCCGACGTGGATCGACCGCGGCCCTACCTGGAATCGCTGCGCGCGCACGCCGAAGCCGCCCAGGGATCCGTCAGCAGGTGGCTGCACAGCAAGATCATTCCGCTCGACCGCGAGGCTGCGCACCTGCTCATCGTGCTCGAGCAGTATCGCCGAGACCCGGCGATACCCCCGGAAACGACCATCCCGACCAGGTCCGCCGCCGATGAGGCCGACCCGCGACCGGTGGGCAAGATTCCACAGTGGGTGCGCGAAGCCCGCGAAGTGGCCGCTCTGCAGAACGCGTACCGGCGCCGTATCCGCGAGCGGAATGAGGCCGAGCAGCGTCTCGGCGAACTGGGCAGTACCCGTCAGCACCTGATCGCGGTCGCCCGGGCCGCCGCCAACGCTCACATCTCACGCTACGAACAACTGGTGGCGCTCTACGAGACAGCTCGCCGCCGAGACCAGGCTGGAGATGACTTGCGGCGGGCGGTCAGCACGGAGCCATGGGTCCGTGGCGACATGCCGCTGCTCGCCCTGGAGGTGGATAGCCAGTTCGCGGACAGCTACCGCTGGTTCCTCAAGGAGTTCGAGACCCGAACGTCCGAGCTGGAACGTCCCAGCCCCGACAAAGTTCCGCGCCCGAGCTGAGGACCGAGGAGTACTGACGTGCCGTTCCACAGGGAGCGCATTCCAGCGCCCATTCAGGGCGAGGAATATACCCACACCCTGGCGGGCCCCGACCCCGGTCCTGAAATCGATGACGCCACGCTGCGGGACCTGGTCGAGTCCGAGGCGCACAAGGACGCCGCCAGCGGCATGTACGACATCAATCTCGGCACGCACGGCCACCCGCTGATCATGGAAAACAAGATCGACCGGTGGCACCACCGCTGGTCGGCCGAGACCGAGATGCGCCAGCAGCGGGAACGGCACACGGCCAAGCTGCTTCGCCGTGGCGCGACGCTCACCCAGACCGCCGGCGAGCAGACCGCGGCCCACCTCGAACAGGACCTGCAGGACGCGTGCGCATACCGCGACCGCATGCACGCCATCGTGGCGGGCACCGAGCCCGGCGACGATGGCGGGTACTGGCCGGCTGAGAGCCGGATCGACGAGAACCGGCGATGGGAGTCCGCCAAGGACTGGGCGATCTACTTCGGGGCCGCCTTTGCCGAGATCGGCCTGAACTACACCGCGTTCCAGCTGATGGGCAGCTCATTGTCGGAGACGGCGGTATTGGCCGCGTCCATCATCCTGGTCAACGTCCTGCTCCCCAAGCAGCTCGGCGAGCTCCTCACCCGAGTCCGCCGAGCCCGGCGGGGCCGGGGCGTGCTCCTTGCCGGCGTACTGAGCGGCGCGGCCCTGTGGGTGGGCGTGTCGTTGTTCGTGGCGCAGATCCGGACGGCCTACCTGCTGCTCCCCAGCCCGTCCGCGCTGGAGACCGGGGAGACGTCCCTGCTCGAACGCGCTGGCATCGGCCATATCACTCTCACCGCCGGCTGGCTGCTTGTCGTGCTGGCGGTCGGAACCGTCGTGCTGCTGCGCAGCGCAACCAGGTACAACCCGTACGTGAAGAACCTGCGCGCCGCGCATGCCAGGGTGGACAAGCTCCGGGCCGCGCTGGTGGACACGCTCAGCGGCGTGGTGGCGGCCCGTTTCGACATGGAGCGCGCCCGTGAATCAGAAGCCGATCTCGCCGAGCACTGGGCCGGCAAGCGGGCTGAACAGGATGGTCTCGCCGCCGAGCTCAAGCACCACTACCAGCACCATCTCGCCCGCGATCTGGGCGACCCCTCGGTGACCGACGGTGTCGAGATCGCCGCTGGCCGCGCCTCTCGGCCCACCCTTCCCGCTGCGCAGAACCCAGGGAGCTGAGCGATGCGAATGAAGCTGGGGCTCGTTCTCACGCTCAGCCTGCTCACCCTTACCTGCTGCGGCGGTAACCAGGCCAGCTCCGCGCCGGGAGCGCTCGCCGTGATCGTGGGAGCGCATTCCAATATGGCGGCGCCCAGCCTGCTGGAACCGATCAGGGCCGAGATCGGCACCGCGTCCGAGCTGGGGTCATCCGCAACCGTCATCGTCGACGACGGTACGCCGGCCGCAGCTGCCCCGGTGTCGCTCAAGGCCGCGAACGACAACCCGCTCTACCAGCAGGATCAAATCAAACAACTCAAGAACCTGATCGACAAAGCCCGAGCCGACAATCCCGAGGTGGACCTCCTCGCCGCGATCAACCTGGCAGCGCGTTCGGTGACCGAAGCCGCCGGACCCAGGACGATCGTGGTAATCGACAGCGGCTTGCAAACCACCGGCGCGCTGCGATTCCAGGACCAGAACGGAGCTTTGCTCAACGCGAACCCCGATGAGGTAGTCGAACTCCTCCGGCGCACCAAGCAGCTCCCCGACCTCACCGGAATGCGCGTGATATTCACCGGTCTCGGCGATACCGCGGCACCACAGCAGCCGCTGCCAACGCCGGCCCGCGCCGCGCTGGTGGACCTCTGGACCAAGGTGGTCGCAGCAGCCGGCGGAAGGCCAGAGGTCAAGCAGGCTCCGTTGCCCGGTACTCGCACCCTGGACGGGCTGCCTCCGGTGACCGTGGTTCCGGTGGCGGCGCGGTCGATTGGTCCTGTGCCGTCAGTCACCGTGCTACACGACAGCACCGTCGGCTTCGTGCCCGGCCAGGCCGTGTTTCGCGATCCCGATCAGGCCCGCGCAGTCCTGGCGGACTACGCGAGGGAAATCAAGAATGGGCGGCGGGCGATGTTGACCGGTACCACCGCATCGGCCGGCACCGTCGAATACCGGCTCCAGCTTTCCCAGGAACGAGCCAACGCCGTCCGCGACGTGCTGGTCGGCCTCGATGCCCCGGCGGACCGGATCAGCACCCGCGGGCTGGGCAGCGACTTCCCCGGATATCTGCCCGACCAGGACCGGCAGGGAAATCTCGACCCAATCCGGGCCGCCCAGAATAGACAGGTGATCATCGAACTGACCTGATCAGTGGCGGTGGCCCATAGGGGTCTTGTCCGGGTGCAGCTGCAGACCAATGACCGCGGTTCCGCTCGAAGTCCCGGCAGCAGCGTTAGGCTGCCGGGGACGATGAGCCCACGGGAGGACAGCGTGGTTGGTCGAGTGCGCCGGCCTGGCAAGAACCGGCGGGCGGCGGGCGAGCTCGAGGCCGAGGTGCTGGCCGCGTTGTGGGCGGCCGACGGGGCGCTTACAGCGGCTCAAGTGCGGCAGGCAGTCGGTGTCGGGCTGGCCTACAACACGGTGCAGACGATCTTGGTCCGGCTCTATGAGAAGGGGTTGGTCGACCGGGCAGCGGATGGCCGCCGCCACGAGTACTTCCCGGTGAAGGGCGCCGAGGACCTCGCGGCCGAGCAGATGCAGGCGTTGCTGAGCCGGGGCCGGGATCGCCAGGCCGTGCTGCAGCGCTTCGCCACCTCGCTCTCGGCCGAGGATGCTCGGTTGCTGCGGGCGATGCTGAGGCGCCGCCCATGACGTTCAGCGTGTATGTGCCAGCGGCGCTGTCGCTGCTGCTGGCGGCGATCAGCCGGATCGTTGTCGTCCGGACCGCCCCGACCCGCGCCGCCGCGTTCGTGGTCGCTGCTGTGCTGTGCACCGCGGCAGCGACCTGGGGCCTGGTGCTGCTGGCCGCCACCTTGCTGGGCAACACGTCGCTGGCAGCCGAAGAGGCCAGCGAGCACGGGGTGCAACTGCAGGATCCGGTGCCTGACCTGATCGGGGTGACCGCCGCGGCCCTGCTGCTCCTGGGCGCGTTCCGGGTGGTCCGGGCGCGGCGAGCGCGCCGGGCCACTATCCGTGAGCTGCGAGCGGTGTGCAGCTCATGCGGGGACGGTGAGCTGGCCGTGGTGGCGTTGGACGCCCCGCACGCCTTCGCAGTGCCCGGCCGTCCCGACCGGATCCTGATCACTCGTGGCCTGCTGTCAGCATTGGATGGCGACGAGCGTCGGGTGGTGCTGGCGCACGAACGCGCGCACCTGCAGAAGAAACATCACTGGCTGCGGGCCGCCACCGAGATCTGCGCCGCCGTCAACCCGGTGCTGATCCCGGTGCGAGAGGCGGTGGCTTTCCTCGTCGAGCGCTGCGCCGACGAGCACGCCGCCACGGTGACCGGCAGCCGGGCGCTGGTCGCCCGAGCACTGACCAAGGCGGCGCTGGCCAGCGGGTCCGCTACCAGGGCCGCTGGCCGGCCCGGCGCCCTGGCCTTCACCGGATGTGGGGTATCGGCCCGGGTCGCCGCGCTGCACTCCGACCCACCCCGGTCAGACCCTCTGTTACCCGGTGGGGTCCT
Organism: Pseudonocardiaceae bacterium; assembly: GCA_036521655.1. Taxonomy (GTDB): domain Bacteria; phylum Actinomycetota; class Actinomycetes; order Mycobacteriales; family Pseudonocardiaceae. Next base: position 20,734 of record DATDHI010000084.1, read on the forward strand.
GGCCCTCGGCGTGGCCACCGCGATAGCCGCCGTGCAGGCCACCATCGCGTTCTTCCAGCTCGTCTACTGGTTGTGGCCGACCTGACGGGCGCCGAGCTGACGAAGCAAATCGGCCACCCAGCTGAACGTCACACCGGGCTACATCCGCTAGTCTCTTACACGCTGTAGGAGACGGCCGAGGAGGTCTGGAGACTAGGTGGAACCAATGGGTGGACGCGCGCGGGTGCTGGTCATCTCGGGCAGCGTGGGTGCCGGCCACGACGGTGCGGCTGATGAGCTGATCCGTCGGCTGGCCAGGCTGGGGGTGGCTACGGACCGGCGGGACTACCTTGATGCCCTGCCACGGGTGTGTCAACTCGGGCTCCGGGACGGCTACAAGTTCAGCGTCGGCCAGGCGCCGTGGTTATTCGACTGGATGTTCGACCGCCTGGAGCGCGCCGGCTTCGTGCACGGGATTGCCATGGCGCTGTGCCGGGTTGCGCAGAGTCGCGTGCGGCGTTGGGTAGGTGATCATGACGTGGTGGTGTCCACCTACATGTTGGCCAGCCAGACGTTGGGCCAGCTCAAGGAAGCAGGAGCGCTGGACGCGACGTTGGTGACGTTCCTGACGGACCCGGCCGTGCACCGGCTGTGGGTGCACCCCGCCGTCGATCATCACGTGACGGTGACCGAGGCCACTGCCCGGATGGGACGCCTGGTCTACCGCACGCCCATGACGCCCGTCGGGGGCCTGGTGTCATCCCGGTTCTCGCTTCGCCCCGACGCCGCCCAACGCCGCCAACTGCGGGCCGAGCTGGGGTTGTCCCCGGACGGACCGGTGGTGCTGCTGGCGACCGGGTCGCTCGGGATGGGCGATGTGCCTCATGTGGTCCAGGCGATCAGCTCTTCAGGGGTCGCTGAGGTGGTGGTGCTCTGCGGCCACAACGAGGGGCTCCGCAATGAGCTGTCGGCCCAGCCAGGGGTGGTCGCCCTGGGCTGGCGCGACGACGTGCCGGAGCTAATGGCGGCCGCTGACGTGCTGGTGCACAACGCAGGCGGCCTGACCCTCACCGAGGCGCTGACCGCCGGGTTGCCCGCGGTGACCTTCCGTCCGATCCCCGGGCACGGGGTGGCCAACGCCGAGGTCCTTGCCGAGGCGGGGCTGGCGCCCTGGCCCAAGGACGTGGCAGGTCTCGTGGACGCGATACGCCAGTACACCGGCCACCGGGGTGACCCCGGCTCAGTGGTGCGCAGCCCGGACGCCGCCGCCGTCGTACTGGCCTTGCTCGCCGAACGGAGCCAGCGCACAGTCCCCGACCACAACTCGCGGCCGGCCTAGTTCCACAAGGTGGTCCCCAAAGTGCTCACTGAGCGGACCGACCGTGCAGCCCAGGCGATCGGCGAGCTCGGCCAGCCGGGGTAGCACCCGTACGGTGGATTGCCAGCTGCGGGTTACGCGGGCGGTGCAGTCCGAGTCGTGTAGCAGCACCGTGCCACCCGGCCGGAGTTGGCGTCCCACGGTGTCGGCCACCCTGGCCAGGCTGCGGGTCTCCCAGTCCCGGCCCCACGCCGTCCACAGCACCGGGCGTAGCCGGGCTGCTCGGGCAGCGGCCAGCGACCCCAAGGTGAGCACGCCATATGGTGGCCGGAACCAGGTCGGCCGCACGCCGGTGGCCGCCGTCACCGCCGCTGTGGCGCGCGCCAGGTCGTGGCGGAGGTCACCTGGCCCGCGGGTCAGGTGGTTGCGGTGGCTGAACCCATGCACCGCGGCCTCATGCCCGGCGGCCACCACGCTGGCGGCCACCTCCGGGTACCGCTGCACCTGCGCACCGAGCATGAAGAACGTCGCAGTCCAGCCGAGCCGATCCAGCGCGTGCAGCACCGCGGGTGTGCCCTCGGGGTCGGGACCGTCGTCAAAGGTCAACGCCACGCTGGTGGGTCCACCCACACCGGCCAGATCGGGACTGACCGCCGTGCGCAGCACCCGAGCCCGCAGCAACGCCGGAGCTGCCCAGCCGGCGACCGCTGCAGTGGTCAACGCCATGCCGAAAGCGGCCGTACGTCTGGTCATCCGTTGCCCTTCGATCGTTGGCCCACATCCTGTCACCTACGCCCTGTAGGCTCGGCCACGTTGTGACACTCGCCGTCCTCTTATCGCTGATGGCCGCCGTGTGCTTCGGGACCGCATCGGTACTCCAGCACTACGGCGCCAACCGGGTACGCCGCCGCTTCCCGCTGCATCCCAAGCTGCTCGCTGACGTCGCGCAGCAGCCGTTGTGGCTACTGGGGGTGCTCGCTGAGGTGAGCGGGGTAGCGCTGCACATGGTGGCGGTGAACGTTGGTCCGTTGTCACTGGTGCAGCCGCTGTTGACGGTCGGGCTGGTTGTTGCCGTCCCGCTGCAGGCCGTGCTCGGGCGACCGGCCAGTCGCCGGGCCATACTCGCCGCCGCCCTGACCGTCGCCGGCTTGGGTGTCTTCCTCGCGGTCCAACCGACGCTGGAATCCCGAGACCCGCAGGACTTCACCGACTGGCTCCCCGGGCTGGTGCTGGTCGCGGTGGTGGCCGCCGCCGCGCTCGGTCTCGCGCTGGCCCGGCGGGGCCGGAGCCGGCCGCTAGGCCTCGGGCTGGCGGCCGGGACGATGTTCTCGGTGTCCGCCGCCCTGGTCAAGACCTGGGGCTCGATCCTGGGCGAGGGTGGAATCCCGGCGCTGGCCATGAGCTGGGAGCTGTGGACGGGGCTGGGCTGCGGATTCGTGGGTGTCCTGCTGACCCAGGCAGCCTTCCAGTCCGGTCCGCTCGGCCTCCCGCTGGCGGCCATGATGGTCGTGGACCCCATCATCGGTGTCAGCCTCGGCGCGATCATATTCGGTGAGACGTTCGCCACCGGATGGTTCGCAGTGATGCAAGCTGGCGGCCTGGCGCTGACCTTGACCGGGGTGTGGCTGCTCGCCACCGGCGAAATACCGCCGCCCCCGATGCCGGTGAGCAGGGACCCCGCGCGGCGCAGCGCTGCCGCCTAGCCGCACGCCATCGGAGCGGATGGCGTGCGGAATACTGCACCGGGTAGGCAACGCAACGTGCTGATCAGGATGGTGGTGGGCTAAGGCCGATGGTGGTGCGCACACACGGAGTGGACCCGGCGCCCCATGTGGGGCTGCGGACGCGCGCTGCCGTGCGGGCCGGGCTGGCGACGGCCGCGTTGTCGCGCCGGCTTGGCCTGGGAGCTGGGTCGATCATCGGCGGTCGGGTGACGCTGGCCTTGGACCGGCAGGCGTTGCGGCGGCTGGCGGCCGGGCGGCGGGTGATGCTGGTATCGGGCACCAATGGCAAGACGACCACCAGTCACCTGTTAGCGGCGGCGGTACGCACCGCGGGGCGGGTGGCGCATAACGCTGGCGGCTCGAACATGCCGGACGGAGCCGTGGCAGCGCTGGCCGAAGCTCCGGACACCGAGTACGCGGTGATCGAGGTCGACGAGCTGCACCTGGCCGCAGTGGCGGGCGCCGTGGATCCGACGGTGGTAGTGCTGCTGAACCTGACCCGCGACCAGCTGGACCGGGCAACTGAAGTGGGGGCGATCGCGGCCAACCTCAGGCAAGCCCTGGCCCTCCACCCGAGCACCGTGGTGGTGGCCAACGCCGACGATCCGAGAGTGGTCTGGGCGGCAGGAACGGCCACGCGCCCCGTGTGGGTGGCAGCGGGAGCCAGCTGGTTGGGTGATGCGACTACCTGCCCCAGCTGCGGGGCAACCCTCACCTTCACCGACACCGGGTGGGACTGTGCGTGTGGACTGACCCGCCCGGTCCAGGACTGGTGGATCGACGACGGCAAGGCGTGCACTCACGACACGGTGTTACCGCTGGAGATCCGGTTGCCCGGGCAGGTCAATCTGGGTAACGCGGTGATGGCGCTGGCCGCCGCCTGCGCTGCCGGTGTCGAGGGGGGTCCGGCCGCAGCCGCATTGCGCCAGGTCGAGGTGGTGGCCGGCCGGTACGCCGTGGTGCGCCATGGAGCACAGGACCTACGCCTGCTGCTGGCCAAGAATCCGGCTGGATGGGCCGGGATGCTCTCCATGGTGACCGAGCCGCGACCACTCCTGGTGATCATCAACGCCCGGGAGGCCGACGGGCGGGACACCTCGTGGTTGTGGGACGTCCCGTTCGAACAGTTCACCTCTCGCCAGGTGGTGGCCAGCGGTGAGCGCGCGGCGGACCTCGGCGTCCGGCTCAGCTATGCCGGGCTGGAGCACCAGACCGTGCCCGACCCGCTGGCAGCGCTGGCGGCGCTGCCAGCCGGGAAGGTGGACGTGGTGGCCAACTACACCGCCTTCCACCAGTTGCGCCGCCGTCTGAGCCGGGAAGCAGTCAGATGACGGTCACGATCGGGCTGCTGCTGCCGGACGTCCTGGGCACCTACTCCGATGCCGGCAATGCCACGATATTGGCGCAACGTCTGCGCTGGCGCGGCATACCCGCCGAGATCCGCACGATCACTGCCCACGACGTCCCGCCGGCCACTTGCGAGGTGTACCTGCTGGGTGGCGGGGAGGACACCGCACAACAGTTCGCCGCAGAGTGGCTGCGCGGTCATGACCAGCTGCGCCAGGCCATGGAGACCAGCGCGATGACGCTGGCCGTGTGCGCTGGCCTGCAACTCCTGGGACGGTCGTTGCGCGACGCCAGCGGTCATGACTACCCCGGGCTTGGGCTGCTGGACATCGCCACCGCCCCCGGCCGCCGGCGCGCCGTCGGGGAGGTGGTCAGCACCTGCACGCTGCCCGGCGTCGGCTCGCTGACCGGCTTCGAGAACCACCGCGGCGTGACCGCCCTGGGTCCGGGGGTAGCCCCGCTCGGACGGGTGACTGCGGGCATCGGCAACGGCACCCATCGCACCGAAGGTGTGCTGACCGACCGCATCGTGGGCACCTACCTGCACGGCCCCGTGCTGGCCCGCAACCCTGCACTGGCCGACCACATCCTGCACAAAGTCACCGGGTGCCCCCTACCCCCCCTGGACCTACCCGACCAGTCCGCCCTCCGCAGCAACTACCTCCGCTAGCTGCACCCTGGGCTCAGTGCAGAGTGAGCCAGAGCAGGCTGGCGGTGCCGGCTAGCACGCAGTAGATGGCGAACGGGATGAGAGTGCGGGTCTCGAAGTAGCGGGTCAGGAAGCGGACCGACAGGTACGCGCTCACGAATGAGGCGAGGCTGCCGACCAGGATCGGGCCCCCGATCCCGGCGCCGAGCGGACCGAACAGGTCCGGGATCTTCAGCGCACCGGCGGCCAGGATGACCGGGGTGGCCAGCAGGAAGGAGAAGCGAGCCGCGTCCTCGTGGGACAGCCCACGCAGCAAGCCCGCGACCATCGTGACGCCGGACCGGCTGATCCCAGGCAACAGTGCAAAGATCTGCGCAGAACCGATCAGCGCGGCGCGACCGACCGACAACCGGGCCAGCCGGGCATCTGCGGCAGCCCCGTCATCGCGAGCAGTACCCGGCCCCTCCACACCGGCCGGCACCGGCGCCGCCGAGGTGCTGTCGACCCGCCGGCGGAGCACTTCACCCAGGTAGAGCACCAGCCCATTGGCGATCAGAAACACCGCCGCCGGGATCGGCCGGCCCAGCGTGGTACGGAAGAGGTGTTCCAGCAGCAAACCGCTGATGCCGACGGCGACGGTCCCGGCGATGAGCAGCCAGGCGAGCCGCTCACTGGACGTGCGTAGCCGCCGGTAGCGCACTGAGGTGACGAACCCGCTGACGATCCGCAACCAGTCCCGCCAGAAGAACAGCAGCAGCGCGAGCGCGGTAGCCACGTGCAGGCCGACGATGAACGCCAGGTACGGCGACTCCGGTTTTGACACGTTCAGGTCGTCGGCCCAGCTGCCTCCCACCAGGGCGGGGATCAGGATCGAGTGACCGAGGCTGGAGACCGGGAACAGCTCGGTGACGCCCTGAAGGGCGCCCACCACGATGGCCTCGAGGTAGGTCAGGTGGTTCACAGTCCTCCATCCGCCCCGGCGGGCCGCGACCCGCGCCAATGATCCCTGCATCGTATGTACCCCTGCCCCGCGTTACGCCCCCCGCCCCCGTTACCTTCTTGATCAGCCCCGGATAGGGGTTGCAGGCCACCGGCCACGGCATGACTTGTTGCCCCTGTTGTCCATGATCTGGGGGGTGTTGTCACCGTGGTTGGAGGGCGCCAACGACCGCTGATAGAG
>DATDHI010000085.1:0-10273 GCA_036521655.1 Pseudonocardiaceae bacterium
CGAGGAGTGCTGCGACGACGCGGGGGGTGGTCATGGGTGGGGTCCGTCGCGGCTGCGGATGCGGTGGGCGACCAGGGGTGGGCCCAGGACGAGGGCTAGGAGCAGGATGACGGCGAAGAGGGTGAGCAGCATTTGGGGGCGGTTGTCGGCGTCCACGGAGACCGGTACGGCGGTGGCCCCGGGCCCGGTGGTGGTGCCGGCGGTGGTGGTGGTGCCGGCGGCTTTTTTGGCTGTGGTGGTGCCGCCGCGGCTGATGACTTGCCCGGTGTCGGGGTCGATGACCGTGGCGCCGTCTTGACCGGTCCCTGCCTGGGTGCCGTCGGTTCCCGCGGTGGTGCCCTCGGCGCCGGCGGCGGTGGTGCCGTCGGCGGCGGTGGTGGAGTCGGTGGTGGCGCCGGTGGTGGGGTCAGTAGTGGCACCAGCGGCGGCGGCTGCGGGGTCGGTGGTGCCAGCGCCGCCCGCGGCGGCTGCGGCTGCGGGGTCGGTGGTGGCACCGGCGGCGGCTGCGGCTGCGGGGTCGGTGGCGCCGGCCGCGGTGTTGTTGGCGGCGGGGCTGCCGGGGCTGGTGGGGGTGGAGTTTTGGGCGCCGGCGGTGCCGGTGGTGCATTGGGTGGTGCCCTTGAGGTCGCAGGGGTCGGGTTGGGGGGCGTCTTTGGCGACCTTGTTCCCGCCGTCGGGGGACACGGTGGGGTTGTTGCAGTGGGCCAGGTTGTTGCGGTCGAGTTTCTTGGTGGAGCCGGGGATCTGGTTGATCTGATCGACGCCGGCCTGCACCAGGTTGATCGGCAGCGGGGAGTAGCCCAGGGTGTCGGCCTGCTGCTGGCCCTCACACAGGAAGTAGGCGGCGAACTCCGAGAGGGTGACGCCCTTGTCGGTGCTGAAGTTCTGGGTGGTGTCCTTGGGCACGATCATGTAGCTGTAGCTGGACAGCGGGTAGGTGCGGGGATCACCGTTGATGTAGACCTGGGCCAGGTCCTGGGTGAGATCCGGGTGCAGCTGCGCCTTGAGCAGCGCCACCGCGACGCTGCCGGCTTTGGGTTCGACGTAGTAGTTGGCCTTGTTGAGGACCTTGGCCACCGGGAACCCGGCGTTGCGGGCGTAGGAGTACTCCACGTAGGTGATCGAGCCCTCGCTGGAGGCCTGCGCGACGAACCCGGCCACCCCCTGGGACTGGGCTTTGGCCTCCATCCCCGGGCCCTGCGGGTAGAAGGAGGTGAACCCGCACGGGGTCAGGTTGCGGCCGTTTTTGTGGCAGTAGGCATCCCACTGCGGCCCGTACTGATCCGCCATCCACATCGTGAACTGCGCGGAGGCGCCGGAGCCGTTGGAGTACACCACCGGCACGATGGCCCGCCCGGGCAGCAACAACCCCGGGTTGTCGGCCTTGATCGCTGGGTCGTCCCACTTGGTGATCTGCTGGGTGAAGATCTTGGTGATGGTGTCGCCGGAGAGCCGCAGGTTCGACACCCGGTTGTTGCCGATCTTCAGGTTGTACATGAACGCGGTACCACCGGCCACGATCGGCATGTACCCGAACGCCCTCGTGGGGTTGGGGTCCAGCACCCCACCATCGGTGAGCCCATACGGGATGTCCGAGTCCGCGAAATCGACCTGACCCGCCCGGAAATCGTTACGGCCACTCGTGGAACCATTCGGCGCGAAATTCACCGTCATCCCATAATTCGTGGCCACATTCCGCCGCCACTGATCCACCGCATTCGAACTCCACGTCGACCCCGACCCACTGATCGGCACAAAACTCGCCGCCACCCCCACACCCGGGCCCACCACCGCCAACAACACCCCAACCACACCCAACACCGCGAGCAACCCAGCAGCACGCCGCCCGCGGTGCGGCGAGCGGACAGCCGGTCGGGGGTACAGTCGGCAGGGCGAGACCCCCAAGCCGCTGGATGCGGTATTCACAACAACCTCAACCTCCGTGAGCGTGACTGGACGTGACCCACTGGTCACATCGAGCCGCGGACCCAGCCTCACACCGATCACTTGCATCGCCAGGACGCTGGACCACTCCGTAGTGTGTAACTCGATCGTGTCGTGTGAGTTCGATGTTAATCCGGTCGAAACGGGAACCCATACATAGATCCGGATAATCATCGGATCGCCCGGCGTCGTTCAGCCTGCTGTTCCACTCGCGCCATCTGCTGTTCACCTGCGCCCGCGGCGGGGTGCGCAGCACCGGATTCCACACCATAGGGCGGCAAACCGGCCACGCTGCGTCACAAACTAGGGGGCTCGCCTGCCCGGGACTCCCGAAGCTACGGCCATTCGGTGGAGGATCGGCTTACGGACAGCTCGCTCAGCATTGCGTTGCCGCGGGCGAGGTGGTCACTCCGAGCTGGCGGTGGTGGGTGATGACGCAGTCCCCGGCGGCCCATATCCCGGGTAGTGAGGTGGCCATGGTGTCCTCGACGAGGGTCGCGCCGCGTGCGCCGGTTCACGCGCCGGCGGCGGCGAGCAGCTTGGTGTCGGGGCGGACACCGACCACGACCAGAACCAGATCGACGTCCCAGGCCGCCGGCGCGCCGCTGGTGGTGTCCTCGACACGCACTCCGGCAGGGGTGCTGGCGGTCTTCGAGGGCCGTGTTCAGGGCGAAGGTCTCGCCCATGGTGTGCAGCAGGTGCACACCGTCAGCGGGACCGAGCGCGTCCGGGCCGGTGAGGCCGGCGATCGGGGGCGTGAGGGGTACCGCGCCGGTGCCGACGACGAGCGAGTCGTAGTTGATGATCTCGGTCGAGCCGTCCGGCTGGTGGACGGTCAGCTCCCGGCGATTCGGGTCGATGTGGGTGGCGCGGGTGTCGGTGCGCAGCGCCCGGCGAGTCCTCTCATGCCTCGGAGTCGAGGTCGAGACCACCGACGAGGTCGGCGCGGCCACCGGCAGGCTCTCCGAGCTGGGCTCGACACCCGAGGGCGTGCGGCTCCCCGCCTGCTGCTGAGGGTGGGGCGCCGGCTTGGCAGGTGCGCGGCTCACGCGGGTATGACTTCGGCGAGCCGGTCAGCGACGTGCCTGGCGATTTCCAGCGCGCTGGTCGCGGCCGGGGAGGGCGCGTTGAGCACGTGCACCTGCCGCTGTGCGGTCTGCACGACGAAGTCATCGAGCAGGGCACCGTCAGGGCCGACCGCCTGGGCCCGCACCCCCGCCGGGGCGCGCACCAGGTCACTCGCGGTGATGCCCGGCACCAGGCGGGACAGCGCCGCGGCAAAGACCCGGCGCGACGTCGATCGGGCTACCTCGGCAACCCCGGTGAAGGCGTACCGCCGAGCGAGCCGCCAGAACCCTGGGTAGCCGAGCACCTCGCCGAGGTCCCTGGCCGACACGTCCCCCCACCGGTACCCCTCCCGGTGCAGCGCGAGAACCGCATTGGGACCGGCGTGCACGCTGCCGTCGATGCCGCGGGTGAGATGCACGCCGAGGAATGGGAACGCCGGGTTGGGCACCGGGTAGATCAGCCCGCGGACCCGCGCGGCCGCGTCAGGACGGAGTTCGAAGTACTCCCCCCGGAACGGAATGATTCGCGCTACGGGTGTCAGCCCAGCCAGCCGAGCGATCCGGTCGCTGTGCAGCCCGGCGCAGTTGACCATCGCATCGGCGCGCAGCTCCCCGGCGCTGGTCTGCACCCATACCGCTGTGCGGTCGGCATGTACCCCTTGCACCTCGGTTCCCAGCCGCAGCTCGGCGCCGTCGGCGGCGAGCTCCGCCGCCAGCGCTCGGCACACTGCGGCGTAGTCGATGATGCCGGTGGTCTCCACCCGCAACGCGGCGATACAACGCACCGCCGGCTCGTACTCCCGCGCCTCAACAGCATTCAGCCGGCACACCGGCACGCCGTTGGCCAACCCCCGGCGCTCCAGCTCAGCCAGTGCCAGCAGCTCCCCCTCGTGCACGGCCACCACGAGCTTGCCGCCGACCTCCACCGGCAAGCCGCGCTCGCGCGCGAAGGCCGCCATCGACGCCGCGCCCGCCACGCACAGCCGGGCCTTGAGCCCACCCGGCTTGTAGTACAGCCCGGAGTGGATCACCCCGCTGTTACGGCCGGTCTGGTGCCGCGCCCAGCCGGACTCCTTCTCACAGACCGTAACGTCGCGCCCCTCCGCCCGCAGCGCACGCGCCACCGCCAGCCCCAATATCCCGCCCCCCACAACAACAACCTGCACCCCTACATCCTCCCGCCAGCAACCGCCATCCGGCTCCGAATAGCGATCCGCAAGGGGTCCCTGACCGCAATTCTGCTCCGAATGGCGGTCAGAACCACCGTTCGAGGACTAGTGCTAGGCCGTCTTCGGAGTTGGGGGCGGTGATTTCGTTGGCGGCCTCTAGTACAGCGGGGTGGGCGTTGGCCATTGCTACACCGCAGCCCGCCCACTGCAGCATCGGGAGATCGTTGGGCATATCCCCCACGGCCAGCACATCGGCCGGCGCGACCCCCAACTCGGCGGCCAGCAGGGCCAGCCCGGTGCCCTTGGTGACGCCGGGAGCGGAGAGCTCGATCAGGCCGTTGCCGGTGGAGAACGTCACGTCCAGCCGGGCACCGAGAATCTCGCGGACTGCGACCGCCATCACATCGCTGGCCGCACCAGCCAGGCGGACCAGCATCTTGATCGCGGGCCGGCGCAGCAGCACGTCTCGCGGCGCAGCTTCGGAATCCGCACCCGGCCACGGATGGGTGTATCCCGGTTCGGCGAGGAACTGGTCGGCCCCGTTCACCAGGGCGCTGTCCGTGGGCAACTCGACGGCGAGCTTCGCGCCGGGTAACGCGAAGGCCACCGCGTCCACTGCGTCCCGGAGCTGCCCCGGATCCAGTGTCACCGTGTGGCTCACCCGGTCCGTCGCCGCGTCGTAGAGCACCGCGCCGTTGGCGCATACCGTCAGACCGGCGTGCCCGAGTTGCTCGACGATCGGCGGGATCCACCGCGGTGGCCGGCCGGTGACCAGCACGAAGGGAACCCCAGCGGCAAGCACCCGGTGCACCGCGGCCCGGGTGCGCTGCGAGATCCGATCAGCCCCGTCCAGCAAGGTGCCATCCACATCCGATGCGACCAGCCGCGGCCTCTGCATATCCTGACCCTACGTTCCCGCCCGTGTCCGCCCACCTGCCCGGTGTGCCCACCCCTCTCCCCCGCGTGTCGCGCTCCGGTGCCCGGTGTGTCGTGCTCCAGTGCCCGCTGCGTCAGGGAGAGGTGATCAGCTCCAGGCCGCCCAGCGCGGGCCGCAGTGCCTCGGGAACCCGCACCGAGCCGTCGGACTGCTGGTGGTTCTCCAGGATGGCGACGATCCACCGGGTGGTGGCCAGCGTGCCGTTGAGAGTGGCAGCGACCTGAGTGCGCCCGTCGGCGTCGCGGTACCGGATGCCGAGCCTGCGGGCCTGGAAGGTGGTGCAGTTCGAGGCCGAGGTCAACTCGCGGTACGCCTGCTGGGACGGTAGCCAGGCCTCGCAGTCGAACTTGCGCGCCGCCGAGCTGCCCAGGTCACCGGCCGCCACGTCGATCACCCGGTAGGGCACCTCGATCGCGGCGAGCATCTGCTCCTCCCAGGCCAGCAGCCGTTCGTGTTCGGCGACAGAGTCTTCAGGGCGGGTGTAGACGAACATCTCGACCTTGTCGAACTGGTGCACCCGGATGATGCCGCGAGTGTCCTTGCCGTAGGAACCGGCCTCGCGACGGAAGCACGACGACCAGCCGGCGTAACGCAACGGCCCGCCCGACAGGTCAAGGATCTCCTGAGCGTGGTACCCCGCCAGCGCCACCTCGGAGGTCCCCACCAGGTAAAGATCGTCGTCACGAAGCCGGTACACCTCAGCGGTGTGCGCCCCGAGGAACCCGGTACCCTCCATGATCTCCGGACGGACCAGCACCGGCGGGATCATCAGCGTGAAGCCCGCCGCGACGGCCTGCGACGCCGCCAGCTGCAGCAGCCCGAGTTGCAGCGCAGCACCCAGGCCGGTGAGGAAATAGAACCGGGACCCGGAAACCTTCGCGCCGCGCTCCATATCCAGCAAGCCCAGCGCGGTGCCCAGCTCGAGGTGCTCACGCGGCGGGAAATCCAGCGAGGCAACATCCCCGACGTGCTTGAGCACGACGTAGTCGTCCTCACCACCTGCAGGTACGCCGTCGATCACCAGGTTGGGCACCGCGCGGTGAGCGGCCTGGAGCGCCTCTTCGGCGCGCGACTGCTCGATCTCGGCGAGCTTAACGTCGACGGACACCTGCTTGACCTTGGCGAGCAGCTCCTCGCGCTCAAGACCGTGTGCCTTGACGACCTGCTTACCCAGCGCCTTCTGCTCAGCCCGAAACGTGTCGGCCCCGCGGACGGCTTGGCGCCGCCGCTTGTCGGCGACGATCAGCGCCTCGACGGCAGCCTCGTCCTCGCCGCGGACACGCTGCGAGGCACGCACCCGGTCCGGGTCCTCCCGCAGCACCTTGAGGTCGATCACGGCTGGTCAGCCTAGCGTCGCCCTACCTGGACGATCGATCCAAGGGGGCAGTGCGCGATAGCTCGGCTAAATGTCGGGCTCAGGGGTGAGCAGGGATAGCAGGGTGGCGTTGGGTCCAGGCTTGTTATGCAGGATGGGGCGGGTCGACCAGTTCGATGCCGAGGGCGACGACACCAAGGGCCTCGCGCTCGGGTGGATAGATCTGGCGGATGTTGGCCAGTTGCTCGTCGCGGGTGGCCAGCGGGTTGACCGAAGCGACGGACTCGTGGGCGAACATCTCCTCAAAAGTGCGGTAGCGAGCGACACGGGCGACACGGGTGAGAACCTGGTCGCCCTGGCAACGGAACCGTATCAACGAGCCTATCTTGATCTTCTTACGGCTGGAGTCGTTGACGCGGATCTCGGTGGTCTTGCGGCCGGTAGCGATCAGGTCGAAGTAGCGCTTGTAGATGCCCATCTCGTGGGCGCGAACCACCGGTTCGGTGGGGCGTTGAGTCATGAGCCGGCCGAGTTCCTTGACGGTGAACGAGCGGAAGAAGTGCTTCGGATCGGTCAGCAGCTCGCTGACCAGCCAGACCAGCGAGTCGACGTAGTTGTCGACGCCGTCGGGCCAGTCTCCGCCTTTCATCATGACGTGCAGGGTGTCGGTGTCGCGGCCGAGCGCGCGGTCCTTGACCAGGTTGCGGTAGAGCGTGGCCAGATCCAGGTAGGGCGCGCCGTCCTCGGGATCGATGTGCGCCTCGTAGGAGCCGTGGTCGAAACAGACCGCGGTGAAGGTGGCGCCATCCTCGTCGAGGTGGATGAGCTTGGTGCGGTCGGCGCGCTTCTCAGCCCAGCCGCAGTCAGGGCAGGGGACGCGGACGTGGACGACCCCGTGGGAAGGGGCCATCCACCAGCGGATGTCCTCGATCCGTTCCAACGTACGCAGAACTCCGCCCGAAATCCCGGGGCGGCTTGCTGGTCGGTGTAGCTCTCCACCTCGTAGTCGGTGTCGGTGGCCACCGACAAGGAGTCGAAGAACGCCCGGTAGTACCCCTCGATCAGCTCGGCGATGGCGTCCTTGCCCAAGGCGTGGAAGTAGGTCTGCTGGTAGGCCGTGTGTGTCTCCGGGTCCAGCACCACGTCGTGGGGGGCGTTGTCCAGGGCACCGAACCGGACGCGGGTGTCGATGGAGAACTCCCGCCGGGCGATCTTGGCCAGCAGGAACGCCGAGGTCTGCACCAGGTTCGTGCCCAGGTGCGGCGCGCCGTTGATCTGCGTGCCTACCACGAACTCGATCCGAGAGGGCCGCGTGGCCAGCACGCGCGGCCGCAGCAGGTCGATCGAGCGGAGCAAGGCGTTCGCCAGGATGCTGTTCGGGGACAGCAGCAGCGACGGTTTCCCGTTGCGGCCCATGGTGATCACGCTCCTCGGCTGGGTTTGGGCAGACGCAGGTTGGCGCGCCAGCACCTCCAGGGAATACTCGCGTCCTTGCTTGGGTGAATCTGCGTGCGGGACCGTGTCAGGAAGTGTTTCAGGCGGTGATCAGCTCTCGCAGTTGGCGGCGCGAGCCGACTGGTTGCTCGTCAGTCTGGGCGGGTGCGCGCCAGCGCAGCAGCGGCCTCGAGCAGCATCCAGCCGGACAGCTGCACCGACAGGTCACACTCGGCCAGGCTGGGGCCGGGTGACACCGCAGCCACCGTCCACTGCGGACCGAACACAGGGCCTTCGCTGGCCGTGCACTGGTGGCTCCAGGCCGCCTCGGCGGAGTCGAGCACCAACTGCGCCGCGATCTGCCCGGAAGGCACGCGCGCCGCCAGCACGAGGTACCGGGCCAGGATCCCGGCGAACAGCCCTCCGTCGCCGCCGCCCTGCCCGCGGAGCACGCCGTTGTCGGTGAGGTGCTCGGCCACCGCGCGCACCGTCCGATCGGCCTGCTCGGACCAGCGCGGCTCGCCGGTGGACGCAGCCAACTCGACGCAGGCGCCCAGCAGCACGCCCTGGCAGTAGGTGTAGAAGGCCCGCTCGACGGTGCGCACCGACCCGTCCGGGTTCACCCGCAGCCCGTCGAAGGCCAGGCCGGTGTCGGGGTCGATCAGGTGCTCGACGACCCAGCCCGCCAGGGACGCGGCGAGCTGCAGATCCCCGCGCCGAGCGAAGAAGATCGCGGCGGGGCCGGTGGCCGGGACGTTGATGAAATCGTCGCCGACCCGCCAGCGCATCCCCCCGCTCGGGCCGAGGCCGGCCCGCAACCGGCGCGCGATGGCCTCCTCGGCGCCCGGGCGGCGCACCCCGGCCAGCGCCGCTGCGCGTTGCAGTGCCAAGCCGAGCCAGGAGATGTCGTCGTGGTAGTTGTTGACCCAGCTGGTGAGGTTGCGGATCCGGATGCCGCGGACCAGACCCGCGACGATGTGGTGCCGCGACGGCGAAGGGGCGCGCTGGTAGGCGTCGAGGGCGCAGTCCAGCAGGTGCGCCTGCCACCAGTAATTCCAGGTCGCCACGGATGGCGTCGGCCAGTTGTTGCGGCCCAACCGGGTGCCCGGCAACGCCCACAACCGGCGCAGGTACCGGGTGTACACCGCCTGCTCGGCCGCATCCGCCCGGTCGGCCCACGAGCTCACCATGCTGCCTCCAGATCGGCGTGCTGGCGGACCCAGGCGTGCATGGCGATCCCCGCGGCAACCCCGGCGTTGATCGACCGGGTGGAGCCGAACTGCGCGATCGAGACGGCCAATGCGGCCCCGTCACGCGCCTGGGCGGTCAGGCCAGGGCCCTCCTGCCCGAACAGCAGCAGGCAGCGCCTCGGCAGAGCCGTGGTCTCCAGCCGCTGTGCACCCGGGGAGTTGTCCACGGCGACCACCGTGAGGCCTTCCGCGGCGGCGTGCGCGAGCAGCCCGGCGATGTCGTCGTGGTGTCGCAGATGCTGGTAGCGGTCGGTGACCATGGCGCCCCGGCGGTTCCACCGACGGCGGCCCACGATGTGCACCTCAGCCGCGGCGAAGGCGTTCGCCGTGCGCACTACGGTACCGATGTTGTGATCGTGGCCGAAGTTCTCGATCGCCACGTGCAGCGGTTGGCGGCGGGTATCGATGTCGGCGACCACCGCCTCCCGGCGCCAGTAGCGGTAGGCGTCCACGACATTGCGGCAGTCCCCGTCGCGCAGCAGCTCGGGGTCGTAGCGGGGGTCGTCGGGCCAGGGGCCATGCCACGGACCGACGCCGGCAGACTCGCCCCACTCCGTGGGGCCTCGTGAGTGGGAAACAGTGTTATGGCACTCTTTCCCACTCACGAGAGCTCGCTCAGGGTCAGCACCGACCGGTAGGCCAACCCGGCCGCTTCGATGACCTCGCGGGCTCCGGTGTCCCGGTCCACCACGGTCGCCACCCCGACCACGTCGGCACCGGCCTCGCGCAGCGCCGCCACCGCGGTGAGCACCGAGCCGCCGGTGGTGGAGGTGTCCTCAACCGCAAGCACCCGACGGCCGGTGACGTCGGGGCCCTCGATGCGCCGCTGCAGCCCGTGCTCCTTGATCGACTTGCGCACCACGAAGGCGTCGACGGGACGGCCCGGCGCGTGCAGCACCGCGGCGGCCACCGGATCAGCACCCAAGGTCAGACCGCCGACGGCCTGGTAGGACCAGTCGGCGGTCAGCTCGCGAACCAGCTGTCCGATCAGCGGCGCAGCCTCGTGGTGCAGCGTCACGCGGCGCAGGTCCACGTAGTAGTCGGCCTGCAGGCCCGACGACAACGTGACCCGGCCGTGCACCACCGCCAGCTCCCGCACCAGCGCCGCCAGCCGGGCCCGCGGAGCGACCCGTGAGTGGCGATGCGAGCTGGAGCTC
>DATDHI010000086.1:0-4655 GCA_036521655.1 Pseudonocardiaceae bacterium
CCATGATCAGCGACCGTGCCAGCCATCCCAGCGAACATGACCACGCCACGCCGAACCGATCAAGAACTACCAGATCAACACGTTGATCAACTTACGCTACGTGGCATTGGGCCTTGGCGCCCGCACCCGCCGCGGTTTCGGGCAGCTGGTGTGCATCGACGTTCGAGGTGATCTGCCCTGCAGTTGGACGCTGGCAGACTTGCAGCCGCCGGACGATGTTGAGGGCTGGCAGTCTCTCGCCCGATACGTCGTGCCGACTCGCTGCTGGGCAAAGGCGCGCTGGGCTGGGATGATCTGCTACCCCTGCCATCCGAGGACGAAGAGGACGAAACTGTCGGCCCACTGCCCGAGCTTCCGGCCCTTGCTCCGCGCTGGTGGGCGGGGTGCGTGCTCGAGGACGAGGGCGACTCATTGGGTGCGGTACTACACCTGGCGGGCCTGCGTTGGCGGCGCTTCCGCGCGGCCAACGGCTCCGATTACGCGGAAGACGGCTCCGACTATCTCCCAGCCGAGAACAAGCCCAGCCGGTCCACCCGCTCCCCCGAGTGGACCAACGTGATCAACAAAGAGGACAGTCGGTACCCACTCGCGGCATCGGGCTGCCCGTCGGCTACTTCTCCCAATCGCGTGGGTACAACTTCTCAGCGACGGTGACACCGCGCCTTGGTGACAAGCCACGACGGCGTGCCTCACCAGTCTGGTTGCGCCCGGTGCTCCTTCGCGACGGCCGGTGGAGCGTCTTCACGCAGGTGTTCTTCGCGCAACTGCTGCCGTCAGGGACGAAACTACGGATCGACGCGACCGGCCGGGCGCCGCGCACTGTTTACTTGCCGCCGGAACAGGACGTCCTGGAGGTCTTGAATCGCTGGAGCATCGGTTGGCCCCGTCTGCCCGACGAGTACTTCCCGAGGCGATGAGATGCCGAGCATTTGGCGCTGCGACGGGATTGATCCGGATCGGGCTACCGTGCATCGCGCGCTATCCCATTGGCTGGACAGCGATTATCACACCCAGCGCAAGCCCTGGTCGTGGACGCTTGTGGGGTCATCACGGCGCCGTCAGCTGGGTGAATGCGGCGGAGCGTCCGGTACCGCTGGGCGCGGGCGTCGGGTGGTAGGACGGCTGCCGCGATGGGAGGCTGGCGGGTATGGACTACACGCAGCTGGGCCGTAGCGGTCTGTCGGTGTCTCGACTGTGCCTGGGGACGATGAACTTCGGACCGGAGACGTCGGAGGCCGACAGCCACGCGATCATGGATCGGGCCCACGAGCTGGGCATCAACTTCTTCGACACCGCTAACGTTTATGGCTGGGCCAAAGGTGAGGGGATCACCGAACAGATCATCGGCCGGTGGTTCGCCTCCGGTGGTGGGCGCCGCGAGCGCACCGTGCTGGCGACCAAGCTCTACGGCTCGATGGGGGACTGGCCCAACGAAACCATGCTCTCCGCACTGAACATCCGGCGCGCGTGTGATGCGTCATTGCGCCGGTTGCAGACCGACTACATCGACCTCTACCAGATGCACCACGTGGACCGGGCCACCCCGTGGGAGGAGATCTGGGAGGCCATGTCGGTGCTCCGGCAGCAGGGCAAGATCATCTACGTCGGGTCGTCGAACTTCGCCGGTTGGCATCTCGCGGCTGCGCAGGAGACGGCCCGGCGGCGGCGTGTCACTGGGCTGGTCAGCGAGCAGTCTATCTACAACCTGCTCAACCGGTGGGTCGAGCTGGAGGTGCTGCCCGCCGCCCGGGACTACGGTATCGGGCTGATCCCCTGGTCGCCGCTCAACGGCGGCCTGCTGGCCGGTGTGCTCCGCAAGCAACGCGAGGGCGGCGGTTCGCGGAGCAACTCGGGCCGCGCGGCCGAGGCGTTGGGGGCCAACCGGGAGCGCATCGAAGCCTACGAAAAGCTGTGCGCCGATCTCGGTGAGGATCCCGCCAACGTCGGCCTGGCCTGGTTGCTGCACCAGCCCGGGGTCACCGCGCCGATCGTCGGCCCGCGGACCGTCGAGCAGCTGGACAGCTCACTGCGGGCCGTCGCGATCAAGTTGGACGCCGAGGTGCTGGCCCGCCTCGACGAGCTGTGCCCTCCGCCAGGGCCCAACGGTGCCAAGCCAGCCCCGGAGGCCTATGCCTGGTAACCCCCCACCCACTCGGCGTGTCGCGCCCTCCTGCCCGGCGTGTCGCGCTCCGGTGCACGGTGTGTCAGGCGCTGGTGTGTGCAGTGGGCAGCAGCCGTCAGTGTTCGACGCTGTCCGGTTCATCGGCGTCGTCGCGGGCCAGGAAGGTGGCTAACCGCTCAACGGCGTCCTCGAATTCCGGGTGTTCATCGACGAAGGCGCGCATCCTGGCGGCGAGCCACTCGACGCTGAGCAGTTCATCGCCGCGCCGGTCTTCCAACTCCTCGACGCCGCGGTCGGTGAAGTACACCTTCGGCTCCTTCTCATCCAGGCTGGTCCGCGCTCGTATCGGCGGGCGAACACTACGGCGGACAGGCCGTGCACCAGCGCTGGACACACCGGGCACCAGAACGCGACACGCCGGGCAGGAGAGCGCGACACACCGGGGGTGGGGTGGGCGTGCACGATTAGGGGTCTAGGGCGGTGGCGATGAGTTCGGCTTGTTCGACCTCGTGCACCTTGGCGGAGCCTGCGGAGGGCGCGGCCATGGCACGGCGGGAGACTAGCCGCAGGGTGCCCAGGCGCTCGGGCATCAGGGCGGGCAGGGTCAGCCCGTAGAACGGCCAGGCGCCCTGATTGGCGGGTTCCTCCTGCACCCAGCGGATGTCGGTGGCGTTCGGGTAGCGCTCCAGCGCTGCGGCGATCCGCCGCTTGGGTACCGGGTAGAGCTGTTCGATGCGCACGATCGCGATGTGCTCGATACCCCTGAGCTGGCGTGCCGCGTTCAGCTCGTAGCTGATCTTGCCGCTGCACAGCAGCACCCGGCGCACCGCCGCGGGGTCGGTGACCAGGGGGTCGTCGAGCACTGAGGCGAACCGCCCTGTGGTGAAGTCCTCCACGGGGCTCACCGCTGTTTTGAGCCGCAGCATCGACTTCGGAGTGAACACCACTAGCGGCCGGTGCACCCCGTCCAGGGCGTGCCGCCGCAGCAAGTGGAAGTAGTTCGCCGGGGTGGAGGGCTGCGCCACGGTCATGGAGCCCTCGGCGCACAGCTGCAGGAACCGCTCGATGCGCGCAGAGGTGTGGTCCGGGCCCTGCCCCTCGTGGCCGTGGGGCAGCAGCAGCACCACGTCGGAGCGCTGCCCCCATTTGGCTTCACCGGAGGAGATGAACTCGTCGATCACCGGCTGGGCGCCATTGGTGAAGTCGCCGAACTGTGCCTCCCAGAGCACCAGGGCATCCGGGTTGGCCACCGAGTAGCCATACTCGAAGCCGACCGCCGCGAACTCCGACAGCGCCGAGTCGTAGGCCATGAATTTCGCCTGTCCCTCGGCGAGATGCGCCAGCGGGGTGTACTCGGCCCCGGTCTTGCGGTCGATCAGTACCGAGTGCCGCTGCACGAAGGTGCCCCGCCGGGTGTCCTGACCGGACAACCGCACCATCCGGCCGTCCAGGCACACCGAGCCGAACGCCAGTAGCTCGGCGAAGGCCCAGTCGATGCCACCCTCGCGGGCCATCTTCGCGCGCTTCTCCAGCACCGGTCTCACCCTCGGGTGCGCAGTGAAACCAGCGGGCAGGTTGACGTGCGCGTCGGCGATCCGCTCGATGACGCTGTGGTCCACCCCGGTGGCCAGCTTGGTGGGCACGATCTGCTCGGTCTCCACCGATGCGCTCGGCGAGGGGGGCCGCTTCTCCAGCTCCCGCACCTCGTTGAACACGTGCTCGAGCTGCTGGGCATAGTCCTTCAGCGCACGCTCGGCCTCCTCCACGGAGAGGTCCCCGCGGCCGATGAGCGACTCGGTGTAGCCCTTGCGTACCGATCGCTTGGTGTCGATGACGTCATACATCTTGGGCTGCGTCATCGACGGGTCGTCGCCCTCGTTGTGACCGCGGCGGCGGTAGCAGATCATGTCGATCACGACGTCCTTGCGGAAGGCCTGCCGGTAGTCCACCGCCAGCTTGGCCACCCAGACGCAGGACTCCGGGTCGTCGCCGTTCACGTGGAACACCGGCGCGCCGATCATCTTCGCGACGTCGGTCGGGTACTCGCTGGAGCGCGAGTACTGCGGTGCGGTGGTGAACCCGACCTGGTTGTTCACGATCACATGCACGGTGCCGCCGGTGCGGTATCCGCGCAATTGCGACAGGTTGAGCGTCTCGGCCACCACGCCCTGCCCGGCGAACGCGGCGTCGCCGTGCAGCGCAACGGGCAGCACGGTGAAGCCGGCCGGTCCCTTGTCCAGCATGTCTTGCTTTGCTCGCGCGATGCCTTCGAGCACCGGATCCACGGCCTCCAGATGCGACGGGTTGGAGGTCAGGCACACCTTCGTCTCGCCATCGCCGAACATCCGGTAGTACTTGCCCTCGGCGCCCAAGTGGTACTTGACGTCACCGGAGCCGTGTGCCTGGCCGGGGTCGACGTTGCCCTCGAACTCGCGGAAGATCTGCGAGTACGGCTTGCCCACGACGTTGGCCAGCACGTTGAGCCGGCCGCGGTGCGGCATGGCGAGCACCACCTCGTCCAGCTCGTACTCGG
>DATDHI010000087.1:0-2581 GCA_036521655.1 Pseudonocardiaceae bacterium
TACCCCCGGCAGGCCCAGCAGCGGCTCCAGTGCCCGCAGTACAGCGGGCACCGCCCGCTGGTGGGCCAGGTTGTCGCCGGTGTTCACCACCAGGTCGGGCTGCAGGTCGGCCAGGTCGGCCACCCAGCGCTGCTTGGAGCGCTGGCCCGGGGTCATGTGCAGGTCGGAGACGTGCAGGATCCGCAGCTGTGGTGACCCCGCGGGCAGCACCGGCAGGGTGGCCTGCCGGAGCGTCCAGCGCCGGACCTCGACACCGGCGGCGTACCCGACCCCCGCGAGACCCAGCCCAGCAACCCCGATCACAGCGCGTCCCCAGCGATTCACCCCGGCAGCTTACGCTGCTCGCGAGCGGCGTCCCGGTGCCGCGCCGGGCAGCCGTAGGCTGCGTGAATGGTGAAGTTGAAGGATCGGCTGCGCGCCGACCTGCATACGGCGATCAAGGCCCAGAGCACCATCACGGTGGCGACTCTGCGAATGGCTCTGTCGGCCGTCACCACCGCGGAGGTCGCTGGTCGCACCGCGCGGGAGCTGTCCGACGACGAGGTGGTCGCGGTGCTGGTCCGGGAGGCCAAGAAGCGCCGCGAGGCGGCGGAGGCGTTCGCCGCAGCGGGCCGCGAGGAACTCGCGAGCCGTGAGCGTGCGGAGGGTGAGGTGCTAGCCGGGTACCTGCCCGCACAGCTCACTGACGAGGAGGTCGCGGGTGTGGTCGTCGACGCCGTCGACGAGGTCGCGGGGAAGCTCGGGAAGCCTCCTGGGCTCGGGCAGCTGGGTTTGGTGATGAAGGCGGCGCAGGCCAGGGTGTCCGGCCGCGCTGAGGGCTCCCGTGTGGCTGCCGCAGTCATCGCGATGCTCCAAAGCTGACTCGGTTTGTTGCGCACGACCCGCTCTGCTGTCGCCGAAGGTAGCGCTGCCACGCAGCCAGTTCCCGGAGCGGGACCGGTCGGGGTGTTAGGGGCGGCTACGCGCCTGGGCCGCCTGGGCCGCCCTGTGCGGGTGGGCCCTGGCCTCGTGGGTCCTGTCCGGGTGGTCCGCCGCCGGGTGGCCCGTCGCCGGGTGGGCCCCCTCCGCCGGGGGGTCCTTGCCCTGGTGGGGGACCGTCGGGGGTCGGGTACGGATTGGTCGGGTACGGATACGTCGGTGCCCGTCGGGCCGTCCCGTCGCTGACGTAGATCGTCACCGGGTCACCGGGCATGGCGGTCGTGACTGATTGGGAGGCGACCGTGCCCGCCGGTACGGCCGAGGTCGTCGTCGCCCGGGTCACCTTGAAACCAGCGCGCTCGAGGGTGAGCTGCGCGGAGTTCTCCCCCTGCCCGACAACGTTGGGCACGGGCGTGCCGCCGCCGGTGGTGTAGCGCGGGTCGGTGGCCGGCAGCGACGTCACCGGGAGACCGTCGTGCAGCGGCGACATGGCCTTGAACCAGGTCCGGGCCGGCACCTTGCCGCCGAAGATGTTGCCGCTCCCGCACAGCTGGGGCGGGTCGGTGTCGCAGATCGGGGCTGGCCTGGAACCGTCGGGCCAGACCAGCACTGCACCGGAGTACTGCGGCGTCGCCCCGAGGAACCCGGCGGAGCGGTTGTTCTGGGTGGTGCCTGTCTTGCCGAGGATCGGGCGGTTCCAGTGGGCGGCCTGCGCGGCCTCGAACGCGGTGCCGCCGGGTTGGTCGTCCTTGCTCAATCCGGTGGCCAGGGAGTTCGCCAGGCCTGCCGGGACGACCTGCTCGCAGGGTGCCTCGGGCAGTGATACCGGAGCACCGTTGCGGTCCAGCATCGCGTTGATCGGGGTCGGCGGGCACCAGGTCCCTTTGCTCATCAGGGTGGCCCCGACGTTGGCGAGATCCAGCGGACTGGTCGGTTCGGGACCAAGGGTGTAGGAGCCTCGGCGCTCCTGCTTGACGGCGTCGCCGATGGTGCGACCCCTGTCGTCGTGGGCCATCAGGCTCTGCCGCATGCCGAGCCGGAAGGCCATGTTCACCACCGGGTCGATCGACCCGATGCGGTCCTCCAAGGCCACGAAGGTGGTGTTCGGGGAGATCGCCAGCGCGGTCTGCAGTGAGACCGAGCCGTTGCGGTACTTGCCTGCGTTGGTGACCGAGTACGGGCCACCGTTGTCCCGGAACACCCGCGAGGTGTACCCATCCGTCACCGGCACCGGGTTGTCGATCCCCATCCCCCGCTCCAGCAGGGTGGCCGCGGTGAAGATCTTGTAGATGGACCCGGCACCGAAGCCCTGTACGAGGGAGGGCAGCGCATAGGAGGTCTGGCCGACGTCGGCGTCGAGCCCGTAGTCGCGGTTGGCCACCAGCGCCCGGACCGGGTGCCGGTCGTGGCCGGGCTCCACGATCGCCATCGCGTTGGCGATCCCGTTGCTCTGGGTCGGGACCTCTGCGCTTGCCGCGCGCTTGGCCAGGTCACTGGCCCGCCGGTCGAGGTTGGTGCGGATCAGATACCCACCACGGCGCAGCTTGTCTTCGGAGAAGCCCAGGTTATTGAGGTAGTCCAGGGCGTACTGGCAGTAGAAGCCGTCTGCGGGACCGGCCCCGACGCAGCCGTTTGTCAACCCGGTCAGCGGCCGCCGGACGCC
>DATDHI010000088.1:0-10537 GCA_036521655.1 Pseudonocardiaceae bacterium
GGACCGCGGCGGCGAGCATCGTGCTGTTCGACTCGTAGATCTGGCCGTGCTGCAACGGCGCGCCGGGCGCGACCAGCTCGGAACCGGTGGCCAGCACCAGCACCAGGGCGCGGCGACGGACCGGCAGCTCCGCGCAGCCCACCGCGGCCGAGACGCCGAGCTGCGCCGATCGCAGCACCGTGCCCGCGGCGAGCACCTCCTCACCGGCGGCCACGTCGCTGCCTGCCAGGCGCACGCTCGCGCCGGGGGACCGGGGGCCGAAGACCTGCACGCGGTGCCGCCCGCCGTCGGTGAGCTCCACCGGTACCACGGTGTCCGCGCCCGGTGGCATCGGCGCGCCAGTCATGATCCGATGCGCGGTGCAGGGCTGCAACGATGGTGAGTCGGTGCGTCCGGCTGGTATGTCCTCAGTGACCGGCAGCCGCACCGGCGTTTCGGCCGTTGCACCGGAGATGTCCGCCGAGCGGACCGCATAGCCGTCCATTGCGGAGTTGTCGAATGGGGGCAATGGCAACGATGCGATCACGGGCTCGGCCAGGACTAGGCCCGCGCACTCCACCAGGGGCAACCGGATCACTGGAGTGGCAGCCAGCAGCGCAGCCACCACCTTGGCGTGTTCGTCGACGGATCGGGGTTCCTGTGCGGTGGCCACCCCACACATCCTGCCCGGTGCCGGTGAGATCGGTGTTCGGTCTGGGCACCTGGGGCTGACTCCCGGTAACGTGGTGGTCGCTAGTAGCGACGGCGGTGGAGGGCGTCAGCCGCCTTGAGGAGGACGACATGGCCGAGGGCACGGTGAAGTGGTTCAACTCGGAGAAGGGCTACGGGTTCATCTCGACCGAACCGGGCCCGGACGTGTTCGTGCACCACAGCGCGATCGACATGGATGGCTTCCGGACCCTGGCCGAGGGTGACCGCGTCACCTTCGAGATCACGGCTGGACGGGACGGCCGGAACCAGGCCAGCACCGTCCGTAAGGTGCCCAGTTCATGAGCGCATAACTGGCCACAGCGTGATGAGCGCCAGTCACGAGCAGTCGTAGGCTGCGCCACGTGTCTGACGACCTCACCGGGCGCCGCCTCGGTCATTACCGTGTTGACGGGGTGATCGGCAAGGGCGGGATGGCCGTCATGTACCGCGCCACCGATATGAGGCTGGGCCGCAGGGTGGCTCTGAAGATCATCGCCGAGCACCTCGGTGGCGACCCGGAGTTCCGCGAGCGTTTTGTCGACGAGGCCCGCAACACCTCCGCCATCGACCACGCGCATGTCGTGCCCCTGTACGACTTCGGTGAGACCGACGGGCTGCTCTACATCGCGATGCGATACGTCGAAGGACCCGACCTGGCGAGCCTGATCAAGGATGGTCCACTGGCCCCGGGCCGGGTGCTGGCGCTATTGGGCCAGGTCGCCGAGGCGCTGGACTCGGTGCACGGCCGGGGGTTGGTGCACCTCGACGTCAAACCCGCCAACGTGCTGGTGACCACTCGGGAGTCGGCGGGCACCGAGCATGCCTACCTCGCCGACTTCGGGTTGACTCGGCGTGGCGCCACCGGGCACCGCACCTCCTCGGGCGACTTCCTCGGCTCGCCCACCTACGCAGCTCCCGAACACCTGCGCGGCCAGCCGGTGGACCCGCGCACCGACCAGTACGCCTTGACCTGCGTGCTGTTCGCCTGCCTCACCGGCCGGGCCCCGTACCGCGGCACCGTGGCGGAGGTGATCCAGGGTCACCTGGGCGGTGCGGTCCCCGCTGCCAGCGCGCTGGTGTCGTTGCCTGCCGCGGTGGACGACGTGGTCCGCCGCGGGATGGCCGCGGATCCCGGCTCGCGCTTCGGCAGCTGCCGCGAGCTGGTGGCCACGGCCCGCGGTGCGTTGGCCCGCGCGGCTCATCCTGGTGCGTCGGCTCGCGCAGCTCACCCTGGTGCGTCGGTCCGCGCAGCGGGTCACGGCGCGCAGGCTCGCGCAGTCGACCCCGGTCCGGCTCTGCAGCCCCATCCCGGCCCCCCCGTGCGGCTGCGCGCTCCGCTGCCCGCCCAGTCCGCCTCGTTCGCCACTGGCCGCCGCCCCAACCGCTGGATCATTCCGGTCGTGCTCGCGCTGGCCGCCGTGGGCCTGCTGATCGTGCTCGCCGTGGTGGCCCGCCACGGTGGTTAGCCGGGCCGGCGCCTTGCACTCGCAGGGTGTGAGTGCTAAACACGGCATTGGCACTCGACCCCTTCGAGTGCCAGATTAGGTCGGGACGGTGAGTCCGGCGATCGCCGGACGTCCGTCGCGGGCACCGAGCCTGGCCGAGCACTGTGTCCTTGCCGCGCACCCCGCGGCGCCCATGACCGGAGGACCACACCGCAATGGCCAAAATGATCGCGTTCGACGAGGACGCCCGCCGCGGTCTCGAACGCGGGATGAACCAGCTCGCCGACGCCGTCAAGGTGACGTTGGGCCCCAGAGGCCGCAACGTCGTACTGGAGAAGAAGTGGGGTGCCCCCACCATCACCAACGATGGTGTGAGCATCGCCAAGGAGATCGAGCTCGAAGACCCGTGGGAGAAGATCGGGGCCGAGCTCGTCAAGGAGGTCGCCAAGAAGACCGACGACGTCGCAGGTGACGGCACCACCACCGCCACCGTGCTGGCCCAGGCGCTGGTGCGCGAGGGCCTGCGCAACGTCGCCGCCGGGGCCAACCCGATGGCGCTCAAGCGGGGCATCGAGAAGGCCGTCGAGGCCGTCTCGGAGCAGCTGCTGAACTCGGCCAAGGAGGTCGAGACCAAGGAGCAGATCGCTGCCACCGCGGGGATCTCCGCTGCTGATCCTGCGATCGGTGAGCTCATCGCCGAGGCGATGGACAAGGTCGGCAAGGAAGGCGTCATCACCGTCGAGGAGAGCCAGACCTTCGGTCTCGAGCTCGAACTCACCGAGGGTATGCGCTTCGACAAGGGCTACATCTCGCCCTACTTCGTCACCGACCCCGAGCGTATGGAGACCGTCCTCGACGACCCGTACATCCTGCTGGCGGCGTCGAAGGTCTCGTCAGTCAAGGACCTGCTCCCGCTGCTGGAGAAGGTCATGCAGTCGAACAAGCCGCTGGTGATCATCTCGGAGGACGTCGAGGGCGAGGCGCTGGCCACCCTGGTCGTCAACAAGATCCGCGGCATCTTCAAGTCGGTCGCCGTCAAGGCGCCCGGCTTCGGTGACCGCCGCAAGGCGATGCTGGCCGATATCTCCATCCTCACCGGTGGCGAGGTCATCAGCGAGGAGGTCGGGCTCAAGCTGGAGAACGCCGACCTGTCGCTGCTGGGCCGGGCCCGCAAGGTCGTCGTCACCAAGGACGAGACCACCATCGTCGAGGGCGCCGGTGACCCGGAGCAGATCCAGGGCCGGGTCAACCAGATCCGCAACGAGATCGACAACTCGGACTCCGACTACGACCGCGAGAAGCTGCAGGAGCGGCTGGCCAAGCTGGCCGGCGGCGTTGCGGTGATCAAGGCCGGAGCGGCGACCGAGGTGGAGCTCAAGGAGCGCAAGCACCGCATCGAGGACGCGGTGCGCAACGCCAAGGCCGCTGTCGAGGAGGGCATCGTCGCTGGCGGTGGCTCCGCGCTGATCCAGGCGGGCGCGCTGGCATTCGAGAAGCTCGAGCTCAGCGGCGACGAGGCCACCGGTGCCAGCATCGTCAGGGTGGCGCTGGAGGCTCCGCTGAAGCGGATCGCCATCAACTCCGGCCTGGAGGGTGGCGTGGTGGCCGAGAAGGTGCGCGGCCTGCCGGCCGGGCACGGCCTCAACGCGGCCACCGGTGAGTACGAGGACCTGATCAAGGCGGGCATCATCGACCCGGCCAAGGTCACCCGCTCGGCGCTGCAGAACGCGGCGTCGATCGCGGCCTTGTTCCTCACCACCGAAGCTGTGATCGTCGACAAGCCGGAGAAGACCCCGGCACCGGCGGGCGGCGGTATGCCCGACGGCGGCGGCATGGATTTCTAGCTACACCCCCAAGCAGGGGCCTGGTCCCAGACCGGGCCCCTGCTTGCGTCACCGAATCGCCATTCGGCTCCGAATAGCGGTCCCGGAGTGCCGCTGAACCGCAATTCGGCTCCGAATGGCGAGGGGTCGACGTCAGTTGCTGCGTTGGTGGGGTGCGACGTAGGTCTGCGCGTCCGGCGCTACGAACAACGGCTTCACCTGCCGGATTCCGCCCGGTACGCTGGGATCGGGAACGCCGGCGTAGACCTCCCGGGCGGCTGGAGCACCGGGCTTGGCGAAGTCCAGGTTGGCTACTAGTTTGTCGGTAGTGATATTGGTGCTCTGCTTAAGCGCTTCCTGGATCCCGGCTCGGGTCATATTGTCGTTGGCGCAAGCCCGGCGCAGCAACTGGCCCCAGATCTTGCCAATGGCATAGCCATAGGGCATTGCGGCGTTGGGCAACTTCTTGTTGCCTGCCTGCTGGCAGGCCCGCGCGACCTGCTGTGCTGCCGGCACATCGGAGGAGAACGGTACCGAGCTGCCCACTACCGTGAGGTTGCCCAGGGCGCCTGCGGCCGGGCTGGTCATCAGCTCCGGTGCGAACACCGGGTTATTGCCGACCATCGGCACCTTGAGACCCAGTTGTTGGTTGGCCACGACTGCAGATGCGGTCTGCTCGGGCGTGGTGGTCAGCGCAATAGCCTTCACCCGGGGGGCGCCGGCGAAACTGGTGACAATGTCGCGCATATCCGAACCAGCCGAGGTTACCTTGGCGCCTCGCACCGTGAGGTGGTGGTGCTGAGCGAAGTACTGAACGCCTCGAAGGGCGTCGGCTCCGTACTCGCCGTCCAGCCAGATGTGGCCGACGGCGTCACCGTCGTGAAATCTTGCCTGTTCCATCAAGTAGGACAGCCCGTTAATCATCTCGACGTCAGGAGTGGCGCCCGGGACCTTGGGCTCAGCCCGGGATACTGGGTCTCGCCTTGCTCGCGTTGTACCCATGATCGCGGATCTCCAGCCTGATCTTACGGCCGCAGACGCCGCCCGCGGCGTTGGTCTCGTTGATCCAGATCCGGTTGCCCTCGACGAGAGCGACGCCGAGGCTCTTGAACGGGCCGGAGCTGTCGGTCAGCACTCCGAGGGTGATCTCCGAAGCGGTGACGCCGAAGTCGGTCCGCACACCCGTGACGCTGCCCACGCCGAAAGCCTTGCTGCCCGCTGCGCCCGAGCCTGCGTACGAACAGCCGGTGAGTGCCAGCGCACTTGCCAGCGCCACGGCCGGCAGAGCAAGCGCACGCCGCATCTCATCCTTCCGCCATCGGTGACTGCATGACTCCGTAGGAAACGCCGTCAGGCTCACCCAGGTGACGGTGGTCTCCAGCCACATGGATGCTTGTCGCTGCATTCGGGGCCCCTGAACAGCGACATGGATGCTTGTCGCTGCACGCGGCCAGGGCGCTCCTCTACACCTCCCAGGTAGGGCAGCCGTGGGAGGATGCGGCCATGATCGCCGGACTGCTACTGGCGGCCGGGGCCGGGCGACGCTACGGCATGCCCAAGGCCCTGGTCGACGATGGGGCGTGGTTGCGCCGGGCGGTCGCCACGTTGGTCGATGGCGGGTGCGACCCGGTGCTCGTCGTGATCGGGGCTGCGGCCGACCGGGTTGCCCCGCTGGTACCCGACACCGCCGGCACCGTACTGGCCCCGGACTGGGCCGACGGCATGGGCGCCTCGCTGCGGGCCGGCCTGCACGAGCTGATCCGCAGCGCGCAGCCGCAGGTCCAGGCCGCGCTGGTGCACCTGGTCGACCTGCCCGACGTGGACGCGTCGGTGGTCCGCAGGCTGGCCGCGCTGGCCGGCCCCGGGGTGGTGGCCAGGGCGGGGTTCGAGAGCCAGCCGGGGCATCCGGTGCTGTTCGGCCGGCGGCACTGGGCCGCCGTCGCGTCGGCTGCACATGGCGACCGGGGGGCGCGGGACTGGCTGGCGCTACGGTCCGATGTGACCGTGGTGGACTGCTCCGACCTGGCCAGCGGGATCGACGTGGACCGCCCCCTAGCGGCGCCGGGAACAGATCCACCGGCTACAGCGTCTTGACTATCGGGTGCTGTGGGTGAACTCACACGCCGGTTGGGCCGAATAGTCTCCAATACAGCCTGGCGGCCTGGCCTCACTGGAGGCTCTGCTCGGGGAGGTACGCGGTGCGTGAGGTGCTCGACGAACTGGTGGCGCAGTGGCGCCAAGGCAAGCCCACTGCGGTGGGTACGGTGGTGTCCACCTTCCGCTCGGCACCGCGCCCAGCCGGCGCCGCGATGCTGGTGACCTCCGACGAGCAGGCCGTGGGCAGCGTCTCCGGGGGCTGCGTCGAGGGCGCGGTGTTCGAGCTCGGCCAGCAGGTGCTCGAAGACGACATCCCGGTGCTGCAACGCTATGGCGTCTCCGATGACGACGCCTTCACCGTCGGTCTGACCTGCGGCGGCATCCTCGACGTGTTCGTTGAGAAGGTCGACCCGGTCACCTTCCCCGAGCTGGACGAGATCGCTACGTCGGTGGCCGAGAAGGAGCCGGTCGCGGTCGCCACGGTGGTCGCGCACCCCGACGCCGAACGCATCGGGCTCCGAGTGGTGATCTGGCCGGACCGGCACACCGGCACCTTCGGCTCCGCTCGCGCCGACGAGGCGGTGATCGACGATGTCCGCGGGGCCCTCGCCGCCGGTCGAACGGTCACGTTGCATTACGGCTCCGACGGGGAACGCCGCGGCGAGGGCATGGACGTGTTCGTGAACTCCATGGCTCCGTCGCCCCGGATGCTGGTCTTCGGCGCGATCGACTTCGCCTCCGCGATGGCCCGGCTCGGGGTGTTCCTCGGTTACCACGTGACGGTGTGCGATGCGCGGCCGGTGTTCGCCACCAAGAGCCGTTTCCCCGATGCCCACGAGGTCGTCGTGAACTGGCCGCACCGGTACCTCAGGGATGAGATCGACGCCGGGCGGATCGACCAGCGGACCGTGATCACCGTCCTGACCCATGACCCGAAGTTCGACGTGCCGGTGCTCGTCGCGGCGCTGGGGCTGGACGTCGCCTACATCGGCGCGATGGGCTCGCGCAACACCCACGAGGACCGGGACGCCCGGTTGCGCGCGGCGGGTGTGACTGACGAGCAGCTGTCCCGGCTGGCCTCGCCGATCGGGCTGGACCTCGGCGCCCGCACCCCCGAGGAGACCGCGGTGTCCATCGCCGCCGAGATAATCTCCTTGCGCTGGGGCGGCCGCACCACCCGGCTGGCCGACCTCGAGGGACCCATCCACGGCGCCAACCCCATCGCTCAACCCGAGCCCGTCGACGCCTAGCCCGCGTTCCGGGCACCATGATCACCGTTTGGGTGCCTCAAGCGACACGTCGTGTCGTCATACGCACGCAAACGGTGATCAGCGCCCACCGAGCACACAGGATTGTGTAACAGTGTTATACTTGGTGGGGAGGAGCTGGCTGGAGGTGCCGATGAACGGGACGAGCAGCACGATGGGGATCGTGGACGACAACATGCCACGGGATCAGATGCGGGCCGCGGACACTGATCGGGAACGGGTCGCGGAGCAGTTGCGGTCGGCGCACTCCGAGGGCCGCCTGGATCTCACCGAGTACGACGAGCGGGTCCAGCAGGCCTGGGGGGCCCGGACCTACGGTGAGCTCGAGACGCTCACCGCTGACCTGCCCCAGGCTCTGCGGCCAGCCGCTCTAGCGGCCGGCCGACAACCCGACCGGCAGCACCACCGCGGCAGGGCTGCGGTCGCCGCCTGGGCCGGCGTGAGCGTGCTCAACCTGCTGATCTGGGCGGTGGTGTCGCTGGCCACCGTCAGCTGGTTCTATCCTTGGTGGGTCTGGGTCGCAGGCCCGTGGGGGGCGATGCTGCTCGCCGGCTGGATAGGCGAGCGGGTGAGGGCTCCCAGGCCTCGGCGGTGAACCGTGCGGGGGCCGGTTTGGATACCTTGCCGACCTCGACGTAAACTGTGTTGTCGGCGCGAGGATCGCGCCGGTTCTCAGCGTGTCTGCAGGTATCTGAGCAGGTTTACCGCTCAGCGGGTGCGTCCCCGCACTCTTTACTGGTGCCTCCCCACGTCTTGGAACTGGCCGGTGCCTGCGTCGTGGTGAGGCCGTCATCCGGCGGCACGGCGAATCTGGCAGGAACGCGGAGGACATGGGCAAAAAGGACGGGGCGATCGAGGTCGAGGGCAAGGTGGTCGAGCCACTCCCCAACGCGATGTTCCGGGTCGAGTTGGAGAACGGTCACCGCGTTCTCGCGCACATCAGTGGCAAGATGCGCCAGCACTACATCCGTATCCTGCCCGAGGACCGGGTAGTCGTGGAGCTCTCGCCATACGACCTGTCCCGAGGCCGCATCGTCTACCGCTACAAGTAACTACCACAACTGAAGGCCCGGGACCGTAGTACGGTCCCGCGACCAGGAGAGATGACGTGAAGGTGCAGCCGAGCGTCAAGAGGATCTGCGACAAGTGCAAGGTGATCCGCCGCCACGGCGTGGTCATGGTGATCTGCGAGAACCTGCGCCACAAGCAGCGTCAGGGCTGAGCACCGCACGACGTCGCCGGTCCACGGCGCGAGAAGATCTCCCCGCACCAACCGATCACACGGGTCGGTCCACCCCTGGACGCCAGGCTGGGGCCCGCGGACGACGAGTCCGCCCGCGGGACGGACGGGGAGCAGACCTGGGCACGACGGAGACAGGAGACACCGCCGCATGGCACGACTCGCTGGCGTCGACCTCCCCCGCGACAAGCGGATGGAGGTCGCGCTGACCTACATCTACGGCATTGGCCGTACCCGCTCGCACGAGATCCTCAGTGGTACCGGGGTGAGCCCGGACCTGCGCTCCAAGGATCTCACCGACGACGACCTCGTCCGGCTGCGGGACTACATCGAGGAAAACTACAAAGTCGAGGGTGACCTCCGCCGTGAGGTCCAGGCCGACATCCGCCGGAAGATCGAGATCGGCTGCTACGAGGGCCTGCGGTGGCGTCGCGGGTTGCCAGTGCGTGGTCAGCGGACCAAGACCAACGCCCGCACCCGCAAGGGCCCGAAGAAGACGGTCGCCGGCAAGAAGAAGGCCGGGAAGAAGTAGACCCCCCTCTCACCCAGACTTGGTAGGAGTCCGATCGCATGCCACCCAGAGCACGAACAGGTGCGGGCACCAAGAAGGTGCGACGCAAGGAGAAGAAGAATGTCGCGCATGGCCATGCGCACATCAAGTCGACGTTCAACAACACGATAGTCTCGATCACCGACCCCACCGGCGCGGTGATCGCGTGGGCCTCGGCGGGCCACGTCGGGTTCAAGGGCTCGCGCAAGTCCACCCCGTTCGCCGCCCAGATGGCCGCTGAGAACGCCGCCCGCAAGGCCGCTGAGCACGGCATGAAGAAGGTCGATGTCTTCGTCAAGGGCCCGGGTTCGGGCCGCGAGACCGCGATCCGCTCGTTGCAGGCCGCCGGCTTGGAGGTCGGCACCATCCAGGACGTGACCCCGCAGCCGCACAACGGCTGCCGCCCGCCGAAGCGGCGTAGGGTCTGAGGCGCGGGGAGGAGTA
Source organism: Pseudonocardiaceae bacterium (assembly GCA_036521655.1). Lineage (GTDB taxonomy): Bacteria > Actinomycetota > Actinomycetes > Mycobacteriales > Pseudonocardiaceae. The sequence continues at coordinate 9,558 of DATDHI010000088.1, forward strand.
GCAGATGGCTCGATACACCGGACCCGTGACCCGCAAGTCCCGGCGGCTCAAGACCGACCTGGTCGGCGGTGACCAGGCCTTCGAGCGCCGCCCGTATCCGCCCGGGCAGCACGGCCGCGCGCGGATCAAGGAGAGCGAGTACCTGCAGCAGATGCAGGAGAAGCAGAAGGCCCGCTTCACCTATGGCGTGATGGAAAAGCAGTTCCATCGGTACTACGAGGAGGCCAGCCGCCGCTCCGGCAAGACCGGTGACACGCTGCTCCAGATCCTGGAGTCGCGGCTGGACAACGTGATCTACCGCACCGGTCTGGCCCGCACCCGGCGCCAGTCCCGCCAACTGGTGAGCCACGGGCATTTCCTGGTCAACGGCGAGAAGGTGGACGTCCCCAGCTTTCGGGTGTCCCGATTCGACATCATCGATGTCAAGCCGAAGTCGGTGCCGACGCTGCCGTTCCTGGTGGCCAAGGAGACCGTCGGTGACCGTCCGGTGCCGGCATGGCTTCAGGTGGTCCCCTCGTCGCTGCGGGTGCTGGTGCACCGGCTGCCGGAGCGGGCCCAGATCGACGTGCCGCTGCAGGAGCAACTGATCGTCGAGTTCTATTCGAAGTAACCGGACCGACGGCGTCAAATAGTGGGCGCCAGAGGAGGAACATCACCATGCTGATCACACAGCGACCCACCCTCAGCGAGGAGCAGGTCGTCGACACCCGCTCCCGGTTCGTCATCGAGCCGCTGGAGCCGGGTTTCGGCTACACCCTGGGAAACTCGCTGCGCCGGACCTTGCTCTCGTCCATCCCCGGGGCAGCAGTCACCAGTATTCGTATCGACGGTGTGCTGCACGAGTTCACCACCGTGCCGGGTGTCAAGGAGGACGTCACCGACATCATTCTCAACCTCAAGGAGCTGGTGGTCGGCTCTGAGGAGGACGAGCCGGTGACGATGTACCTGCGCAAGCAGGGTCCGGGTGACGTCACCGCGGG
>DATDHI010000089.1:0-16741 GCA_036521655.1 Pseudonocardiaceae bacterium
TCTACTTCGACGAGACCGGCGACACCAACGCCGACAGCACCGCCAACGCCGACTTCGGCGGCTGGGGAAGCGTGCTCAAGCTCACCCAGGACCGCCCGGCCGCGGACACCGGCAAGCTGGCGCTGTTCTACAAGAGTGATCGGGCACACTCCGGCTTCGACAACGTCGCCTTTACCGACGCCGACCACGTCGCCTTCGTCGAGGACGCCGGCGACACGCTGCACACCCAGCGTAACACACTGGACTCCGGCTACCTGTTCGACGTGACCCAGAGCTACGCCGACGGCCGCCAGCCGCTGCGCTTCCTGGCCGAGGGCCGCGACCCGTCAGCGACACTGGACTCGGGCTTCTCGGGTCTCGCCGGCTTCCAGAACGACGGCGACAACGAGATCACCGGTATCCACATCTCGAACGGCGATGCGGGCATCGAAGGGATCCTCGGCGCCCAGCGACCCAGGCCATTCCGCGATGACTGGCGGGTCTTCTTCAACCAGCAGCACGGTGACAATACGAGCTGGGAGATCGTCCCCACGCAGCAGCATTGAGGTTGGTAGCTGTTTGAGGTAGCCCGGGCCAGGGTTGGCGGTACTTGAAGGGCTACCAACGGAGCAGGGCCCGGTCCGTGGTGGACCGGGCCCTGCTTGGAAGGGGTCTGGCTACTCGCCTTGGAAGTAAGACAGCAGCCGCAGGATCTCCAGGTAGAGCCATACCAGGGTCACCGTGAGGCCGAAGGCGATGTACCACGCGGTCTTCTCTGGTGCACCCGCGCGGATCGCCTGGTCGGCGGCGTCGAAGTCGAGCAGGAAGCTGAAGGCGGCGATGCCGATGCAGACCAGGCTGAAGACGATCGCCAGCGGGCCGCCGTCACGCAGACCGAGACCGGCGCCGTGGTTGAAGAAGCCCGCGATGATGTTCACCAGCATCAGGCCGACGACGCCGATCAAGGCGCCGGTCAGCCACTTGGTGAAGCGCGGCGTGACCTTCACCGCACCGGTCTTGTAGACCACGAGCATCCCGGCGAAGACCAGCAAGGTGCCGGTGATCGCCTCCAACACGATGGATGTGCCGCCCGCGGCGGTGGTGCCCGTCAGGCGTTCCACCTGAGTGCCGACGACGCCGCTGATTCCGCCGAGGAACACGCCCTCCACTGCGGCGTAGGCCAGGATCAGCGGCGGGCTGACCACCTTCTTGAAGATGACCACCAGCGCGAGCACGAAGCCGATCAGCGCAGCAGGCAGGGCCAGCCACCACAAACTGGGAGCAAAGTAGGTGGCTGCGCCGGTGATGATCAGGACAGCCAAGGTGATGCCGGTCTTGGTGACCACATCGTCGACGGTCATCGGCCGGCTGGTGGTCGGCAGCACGCCGCCATAGCCCGGCGCTGCGCCCGGGAAGCTTGCGGGGGCCGAGTCGAAGCCGGCGTAGCCGCTGCCCCCGGCGGGAAGATTGCGGAATGCGGGGTTACTGGTGGTGCGCACCGTGTCCCTCCAGGTGGGCATTACAGGCCATCACCGGGTTCAACGCGCCTACGGCGGGTCCGGTTCCCGGTGGGATGAAGCGGACTGTACCCCGGCGCAGTGACGTCACGGCGACGAGCACACTCTGCGCCTAGCGTTACTGTGCGCGAGGGACGCGGCCAGCACGCGACTGTGAGGAGGCGGCGATGAGCTGGTGGGTCTGGGTGATCCTGGTGCTGGTAGCCGTCGTGGCACTGGCCACGCTGGCGGTCCTCGTCCAGCGCAAGAGGCGGCGTGGCGGTGTGATCGGGCTCGGCGACCCGGGTCGGAGCGACCCACGGTGACCACACCACTGCTGCTGCGGGCCCGGGAGCTTACCGGCCGCCCGGTGGTCACCCTCGACGGCGAGCTTGTCGCCGAGATCAAGGACGTGGTCTTCGACCGCGCCGGCGGTCGCATCGCCGGCTTCACCCTGCGTAATCCGGGCTTGTTCAGCCGATCCCGCAAAGACTCGCTGCCCTGGGACGGTGTGCATGGCTTAGGTCGGGATGCCGTGATCGTTCCTGACGAGACGGTGCTGCTAGCCGCCGTTGAGCTGGCGCCGCGGAAGGAGGCCCGCAAAGCGGACGTGCTGGAGAACCGGGTGCTCACCGACAACGGGCGGGACCTCGGGCGGGTGGTGGACGTCGTGCTGCAAAGCGGGGCCAGCCTGGAAGTCGCGGGCTACGAGGTGGAGGCCAGCGAGGCACTCGCCACGGCCGGACGGCGAGTATTCATCCCCTTACCCCATACCGTGGCAGTGTCCGGCGAGAACCTCATCGTGCCCGCGGTGGTCACCGAGTTCGTCTCCGAAGACCTGGCCGGGTTCGGGGCCGCCGTGGACGCGTTCCGCGCCAGATTGCGGGAGGGGACCGGCTGATGCTGTTCAGCCAGGCACGCAAGCACGAGGTGGTGAACACCGCCACCGCAACCAAGGTGGCCAGGGTGGACGGGTTCGTGGTGCTCCCCGGGCCGGCCAGGGTGGCGCTGCTGCGATTGGGCAAGGTCTCCGGCGCCGGCACCCTGCTCGCCTGGGAGGACCTGCAGGGCTTCGGGCCGGATGCGGTGACGGTCGCCAGCGATTCGGTGATCCGCCCAGCCCGCGACGCCCTCGAGCAGCGGGCCGAAGACAACGACCTGGAGGTCCTGGGCAAGCGCGTGCTCACCGAGCGAGGCATGGACCTCGGCGCGGTCACCGATGTGGACTTCGACCCGGAGACGGGCGCGGTCACCACGCTGATCACCAAGACCGAAACCATCGCCGGCGAACGGCTGATCGGACTGGGCAGCTACGCGGTCGTCGTGTCGGTCTAGCTCGCAGGCTTGGCGTAGTCCGCTGAGGCCGACCAGTCGAGAGCCACGCAGGGCTGGTCACCCACTACGCCCAGTTCACCGTTGTTGAACTTTCGGGTTTCGTCCGGCCGGTCAAGATTGCTCGACTGGGAGGTCATGGATTCCTCCTCTCCTCTAGACCCTCCCACACGGTAGATTCGCCATCCGGTCCGGGACAGGGCCGTCGGCGTGTCTCGATGGTCTGCCCGACCGAGAGGGTCCCAGCTCGGGGTCAACCCTGACGCCGGCGCGTAACGACCGGCTGACTGGCGCGTTCGCCTATGCGCAAACTGATTGACCTCGGAACCCCGCCGGACGAGCCTCGAGGCGAGAGCATGGCGGGAGAGGCGAGGCCGTGTCTGACATCCTCCAAATCGAGGACCTGCCCCAGCGTGGCTCCGCCCTCGTCCGGGTTTGGGCAGCCTGCGCCATGAGACGGTGCCCGGTCTGGGGCGCGCGATCGTCAAGGCATTACTCGACGCCGGACGTGTTCTGATAGACTTGACTGACGCGCGCATCGAGCACGTGAGCAGGTCGCTGGTTTTCGCCGCGGCGCTCGAGACCGCCGGTGGTTGGCCGCGAGCCCGGCTAGTGCTCTACGGCGGCGAACCGGTGTTGGTCCGGGCGCTGGACAGCTTGAGGGTCACCGACACCGTGTCCCATGCGGGAACCCTGGCGGAGGCGCTGGCCAAGATCGACAGCCGGCCACCGCGAGTTCGCCGCCGGATCACCCTGGAACCGCGACCGGACTCGGTTCGCCGCGCGCGTGTCGCGCTGGACGAGGCCTGCGCGGCCTTGGGGGATAGCGGCGTCGAGGGTCACGATGGCCCGCCAGGTACTCCAGTGAGCTGGTGGCCAACGCCGTCGAGCACGCAGCAACGATCTGCCATGTGGTAGCAGAATTCGACGGACGGCGGCTGTGGCTCAGCGTCAGCGACTACTCCCATGACGTGCCGCAGATCCAGCCACCAAACCCCGGCGCTGCCTGCGGCCGTGGACTACAGCTCGTGGACATCCTCTCCGATCGGTGGGGCATCGAGCGCCTCCGCCGCACCAAAACGATCTGGGCAGTACTGACACCGGATTGACCCATAATTGTCCTCACGCATCCAGGTAACCTAAACCCCTCGGAGATGCCACAGCATTCACAGGAGTAGCTGGCTCGGCGCCAATACTCTCCGCAGCTTCGTATAGCAGCGGAAGCGCACCCGCCAAGTCTCCACCGCTTCGGTTGATACGCACAACACCAGGCCCAATCACCTTGGCCTGCCCGGCGATCTTGTGCACGTTATCCGCGCAGTCATCGAGATTGTCGGCGGTGCGTTTGAGCAGCACGCCGACGATGAAGAGATAGACCGCCAGAACAGCGATCAACAATGCAATGACGAACACCGTTAAGACGACGAGAGTCATTTCTAGTCCTTTCCGATCGGGGTTGGCGAAGCTCGGCCACGGTCAGCGCTACCCGGTGGGACCACCGGGTGCGTCGATCACCACCACACCGGCCCTGGGCGCAACCGCGTGCCGAGCGCACCTGCAGCCACCTCCCAGCGAGGATGATCACCCACGGTATTCTCGTATCCGCAGAATCGGTTTGTCAAGCCACTATAGTTCGCAACTTCGAACAAATCTGGCTGAAAATTCCGCAAACGACCGTTCGATGCTCGGGCCGAACGCGGACAGTGGCGACGGTGGTTCCGCCGGGTTCTCGCCGTTCAGTGGCCGATCGTCGGCGTCATGGCGAGGCGCCCCCGGTGGGGTTCGAACCCACGCTGAAGCCCTTGTAAGTGGACTGGCTTCCACAGATCCACATGTGCCCTGACCTGCACCGGCGTGACTGAGCGGCAGCAGGCTACCGGCGACATGGGCACGTATCGGGCACAAACTCCACCTTCAACGGCGGCCGAACCTGCTCGTCACTTGATCCGTAGTTGCAGCCGATGCGTCACCGCTGCCTGCCTATTGTTCAGGATCTGGTCCCATCCCCCGATCCGATCCGAGGACGCTCCCGGCCGTCCGGGCCGTTGATGTAGCGATGGATGTAGCCGGGGGCTCTACGTCCCGAACCCTCCGGATCCGCCGTCCGGTCGGAGCGTCGCGACCGGTCTTCGTTAGTCGCGGTGCTGTTCCGGGTCGGCCCGCGCGATGGCCTGCCGGGTCTGATGCCGGTCCGATGCCTGGCAACCACTGATGATGTTGCACGCTGAGAGCCATGCCATCCCGTCGACAGGGAGCGCCCGGCGAGAACATAGTTTGTTGGACCGCGCTGCGTTTGCTGATGTAGCGCCGCTGAGACAAAGCTCGGCCAGGGCTTAAATGCCGGGATAGTCGTTCACCTGCGAAGACACAGGTCGATGTTGGTCAACGTTGGCGACCAACCCAGTGTCCGGCGCCGGCCCTGGGGCCATCCCGGAGCGGGGCCGCCGGAGGCGACTCTACGCGCTGACAACTTGCGCCAACATCAGCGCCGTCAAATGGCATGTGCGGGTGGGCGTGCATCGGCAATTGCGTTCCTTCAGTTTCGAAAATCGTTACACCCTGTCATGATCGTACCTCTCTCGGTTGACGAATTGAGCATCCACGGATGGACTATTGACAACATTGCCATTGAGGGTCACAGTTTTTTGGGGTTAGAACTCAATTCGGGGGTGATGCGTAGACTGGCTAGGGGGGCGGTAAAATCACTGTCAGCGTTACACGCTGTACTGTACTCTCGGATTGTTGACTTTATTCGCTTGCGCGCCACGGAAGGTGTTGGGTACGACGCCCGACCGGGGAAGATCGTGAACAGCAAGCTCTCTGTACTCAGAATGAAGGTGTGTTCGGATATGCCCACTGCGATAGTCAACGAATACGTCAATCGGCAGGGTGAGAAATTCGACATCGAGGTTTTCTACGTCGAAGACGGTGACCCTAATGGTGAACCTCTACTACTTATTATGGGTTTAGGAACCCAGCTCATCGCTTGGCCGCAGGATTTGGTCGATAGGCTGACCACTGCGGGTTATAGGGTCATTCGACTGGATAACCGAGATTGTGGTCTATCAACCCATCTCGACGGGGTGCCGAAATGTACTGTCCTCACGCCAGCTCCGTATCATTTGACCGATATGGCCAAGGATGCTGTCGGCCTGCTTGATCACCTCAAGATTGAGCAGACTCATGTAGTCGGTGCTTCAATGGGAGGAATGGTCGCCCAGAGGGTTGTCCTGGACTATCCAGCGAAGATCCTCAGCTTGTGTTCAATCATGAGTACCACAGGAAACCGCGCGGTCGGTTTGCCGACTTGGGGGGCTGTCGAAGCGGTCCTAGAGCCCGTTCCTTCCGAACGGGAAGAAGCGATTAACCACATGGTCGGAGTCGCGGAAGTCATCGGTTCGCAATCCTATCGGGACGAGGAGAGACCGGTGCGTCGCCAGCAAGCTGAGGCTGCTTATGAACGGGGCATCTACCCCCAGGGCACCGCGCGACAGTATTGCGCTATCGATAGGGCTGAAAATCGCAAGACTAAGCTCGGCAACGTGGCGGTGCCAGCGCTAGTGATCCACGGTACAGAGGACTCATTAATCAATATTTCTGGCGGCAGAGACACAGCCGAGGCTATCCCCAAATCGACGTTGGTTGAACTCGACGGCATGGGTCATGACCTGCCGGTCCGGCTGCAGTCAAGGATCGCAGACGAAATTGTTACCAACGCGCGACTGGCCTGACTACTGGCGTTAACGGATCACAGGCTTTGGCACAACCGGGCGGCGCAACGACAGCAGCATTGTTACTGGCACCCTAACGTCCCACCTGGGTGAGCCTCTCGGCCGGTGCCGCGCGTGTCGATATAGACCGCAACCCCCGCGCGACTGTTCCGCGTTAAACGAAGAGGAGACCGTGATAGCACGTGTCTGGTGGGACTGCGGTTACGTCCAGGATCCAGACGAAGGGATGAAAAGCGAGTGGACCGAGGACGGCTGGCACAAGATCCAAGGCCAGTGCCGCTTCTACCCGGGCTTCTACCCCAACTGGTCGTATCAGGAGGTGCCGAAATACGACAACAGCGGCAGGAAGATCTGGGGGTAAAGGTGCCAGATCTGGACTCAATAGTCTTCACCCCGAAGTTCGAGCTTGCCTGTGATATCTGGACTTCGATCTTGATCTCCAAGGGCGCAGTCAATCAGCGCGGAGAACATCCCATCGCGCTGTACGTGGCCTTGCGTGATCCGGACCGGCAGACGCTGACCGAGTGGAAGGATGGCACTCGCACCCGCAGCTTCCATGACACCTACGACCGGTATGACGATCAAGCCCGACACTGGTGTCTACACCATCGAGTGGATGATCGCACGCAACGAGGACGACGGCAAGGCCTCGCTGTGAATCGATCGCCGACCTTAAGTGGACACCTAGCGCGTGGCAGCATCCTGCCACCGCTCATACGGAGCCATACTACAAGCCTCTCACGAAAGCTTCATCTCGCCTACAAGCCGCAGTGTGACATGGAGGAGGGAGGCGCGTGTCATTGACGGTAGCCCTGGCCTGCCGACGCTAGCCGGCCGAGGAGTCGTAGGGCCCCGGGGCCAAGCCGTTTACTCCCGATCCCGGCCAGCCCCTCCGAACATGCCCGGCCCTGTCACTGCAATGATCAATACCAAACGATCCCCGCGCGGAGGGGGTGGCCGGGATCGGGACGCGTAGGGCTAGACGCTGGGGAGGCGGCTCCGTACAGTCCGCGGACCTCGTTCGGGCAGGTCAGAGGGCCATTGCGCGGGCCAGGAGGGTGCCCCCGGTGGGGTTCGAACCCACACTGAGGCCCTTTTAAGGGACCTGCCTCTGCCGAGTTGGGCTACGGGGGCGCTCCGGCAGCCTAACCCCGACACCCCGGCTGGATCACAACGTGCTCGTGGCGCGGACAAACTCGGCCTTCGGGTCATTGACCTGGCCTAACGCCACCACCTCGCGGCGGAACAGGAGGGCAGCAATCCAGTCGGTGACGATCCGAACCTTGCGGTTGAAGGTAGGCATCCGGCTCAGGTGGTAGGTGCGGTGCATGAACCACGCCACGATGCCCCTGAGTCTGATCCCGTAGATCTCGGCGACGCCACGGTACAGGCCCAGGCTGGCCACCGACCCCGCATAACGGTGCTTGTACTGCCGCAGCGGCTGGCCGCGAAGGTGCGCGAGCACGTTGCCGGCAAGCACCTTGGCCTGCCGGACGGCGTGCTGGGCCGATGGGCTGCAGGTGGCGTTCGGGTCGCTTGAGGTCAAGTCGGGTACGGCCGCGCAGTCCCCGGCAGCGAAGGCGTCCGGGCAGTCCACGACCTGCAGCGCCGGCGTGCAGCGCAGCCGCTTGCGGTCGTCCAGCGGCAGGTCGGTCTGTTGCAATACCGGGTTGGCCCGCACGCCAGCGGTCCAGACGATGGTGTCGGCGTCGAAGTCGGTGCCGTTGTCGAGCACCACGTGACCGCCCAGCATTGTCGTGACCTTGGTGTTCAGGAAGATCTCGATCCCGCGCTCGGTCAACCGCTTCGCGGTGTAGCGGCCCAGTCTCGGGCTGACCTCGGGCATGATCCGGCCGGTGGCCTCCACGAGCACCCACCGCATGTCGTGCGGCTCGATGGTCTCGTAGTAGCGGCAGGCGTAGCGGGCCATGTCCTCGAGTTCGGCGAGCACCTCAACACCCGCATATCCCCCGCCGATCACGACAAAGCTCAGCAATTTGCGGCGCAGCTGCTCGTCGATCGTGCCGTCCGCGGCTTCCAACCGGGACAGCACGTGGTTGCGCAGGTAGATCGCCTCTCCGATGGTCTTGAACGCGATACCCTGCTCGGCGAGTCCGGGAATGGGCAGCGTGCGCGCAATGGAGCCAGGTGCCATCACCAGCACGTCGTAGCCGAGCTGCTCAGTCTGCCCGGCGCAGCTCTCGATGGTGGCGATCCGGTGGGCATGGTCGACGCTGGTGACCCGGCCGCATACGGTGTGGCAGCGCCGCAGCACCCGGCGCAACGGCACCACCACGTGGCGCGCTTCGATCGAACCCGCGGCGGCCTCGGGCAGGAACGGCTGGTAGGTCATCTGCGATTGCGGATCCACCACGGTGACCGATGCCTCGCCCTTGTGCAGCTTCGACTGCAGCCCGAGCGCGGTGTACATCCCCACGTAGCCACCGCCGATGATGAGGATGCGCGCCGATTCCCGACCCATGCCAGCAGTATCCCCACCCCAGCACCGGCATGCGTGCCACAGGAAAGTGATCCTGGTCGCGTGATCAGCCAGGATCAACCGGGACGATCCCGGCCAGTTCGGCCGCCCGGCGCAGCATGTCGACCAGCATCGCCGGTGTGAGCCGCCCGGTGAAGGTGTTCTGCTGGCTGACGTGGTAGCAGCCCACCAGGTGCAGCCCGTCCAGAGCGACCTCGGTGCCGTGGCCGAAGCGCGGTCGCGGGGTCGGCACCGGCCAGCCCGCGGCGGCGAGCGCAGGCCACAGCGCCTGCCAGCCGAAACCGCCGAGCACGACTGCTGCGCGCAACGTCGGGCGCAGCAGTTCGAGCTCGCGGACGAGCCAAGGCCGGCACGCGTCGCGCTCGGCCGGGGTGGGCTTGTTGGCCGGGGGTGCGCAGTGGACCGGGGCTGTGATCCGGGTGCGGCGCAGCACCAGCCCGTCATTGCGGTGCTCGCTGATCGGTTGCGTCGCCAGGCCCACGGTGTGCAGCGCGGCGTAGAGCACCTCGCCGGAGCGGTCCCCGGTGAACATTCGGCCGGTCCGGTTGGCGCCGTGCGCAGCCGGTGCGAGCCCGACGATGGCCAGCGCGGCGTCGGGTGGACCGAACCCGGGGACCGGGCGGCCCCAGTAGGTCTGGTCACGGAAGGCGGCGCGCTTCTCGGCCGCGACCTGCTCCCGCCAGGCCACCAGGCGCGGGCACGCCCGGCACCGGATCACCTCCCGGTCCAGCGCCCCCAACCCCCCGCGTGTCGCGCTCTCATGCACGGCGTGTCGCGTTTCTCTGCACGGTGTGTCGCCCTCCCCTGCACGCTGCGGATCAGCCGAGGCTCAGCGCGATGCCGTCGAGGATGTCCTGCTCGCTGACCACGAGTTCACTGATGCCGGCGCGGGTGTGCAGAGCCTCGGCGAGGACCCGCACGATGAGCGCACCGCCCGCGATCACGTCCACCCGGCCGGGGTGAATGGCAGGGTTGGCGGCCCGCTGCCGATGGGTCGACGCCAGCAGCGCCTGCGCCGTGGCGCGCAGCTGCGCCAGCGACAACCGGGATAGGTGGGTGCGCTCGGGGTCGTAGGCGGCCAGCCGCTGAGCGACCGCGGACAAGGTGGTGACGGTGCCCGCCACCCCGACCCAGGTGCGGGCCTTATCCACCGGCACGTCGTCGAAAGCCTGCTGCAGGGTCAGCGCCGCGAAGTTCGCGGCGGCACTGATCTCGTCCGACGTCGCCGGGTCAGACCGCAAGTGCCGCTCGGTGATCCGCACACAGCCGACGTCCACCGACCGCGCCACCGTCACCTCCGCGGAGGCCCCGTCCCAGTCACCCAGCACCACTTCGGTGGATCCACCACCTACATCGACGACCACGAATGGCCCACCAGCGGGATCCAGGCCACCGACCGCGCCAGTGAACGACAGCTGGGCCTCCTCGTCTCCACTGATCACCTCGGCGTCGGCGCCGAGGATTTCCCGGGTCATCGCGAAGAAGTCGTCTCGGTTGGCGGCGTCGCGGGTCGCCGAGGTGGCCACCATCCGGACCCGCTCGGCACCGCTGCTCCGAGCGATGGCAGCGTAGTCGGCCAGCGCCGCGCGGGTCCGTTCCAGAGCCGCTGGGGCCAGCCGGCCGGTGGCGTCGACGTCCTGGCCAAGCCGGACGATGCGCATCTCCCGGTGCACGTCGCGCAGCCCATCCTCGGTGAGATCTGCGACGAGCAGGCGGATCGAGTTGGTCCCGCAGTCGATCGCGGCCACCCTGACCATGCCCACCTCCGAGGTTGCGCACCACCGTACTCAGGACACACCCCCGCATTCAGCGGGCTGAACGGGGTTACCGGGTGGCGGATAGCCCCGCTGAGCCCGCTGAATGCGGGACCGGCGCCGGGTGGGGGTTAGGTGCAGGGGCCGGCGGTCCACCAGTGGCCGATGTGCTCGAGGACCTCGTCGCCGAACGGGTTGATGCCGTGCCCGCAGGCCAGCGCGTGCGCAACGTGCACGTGGAGGCATTTCACCCGATCCGGCATCCCGCCGGCACTGACCCGTGTCCCCAGCGGTTCCAGCGCATCCCGCTCGGCGAGGTAGGACTCGTGCGCCCTCTGGTAAGCCCCAGCGAGCGAGGGATCAGACGCGAGCCGATCGGTCATCTCCCGCATCGCGCCACCCGCCTCGAGCCCGCCTACCAGCCCGGTCAACCTGCTGCAGGTCAGGTAGTAGAGCGTGGGGAACGGGGTGCCGTCGTCGAGCCGGGGGTGGGTCTGCACCACGCTGGGCAACCCGCAGGGGCAGCGGTGCGCGACCGACCGCACGGCCCTCGGCGGCCGTCCGAGCTGCGCGGCGACGGCGTCGGAGTCAGCGGGACCCACCTCGGGGCGGGTGTCATCCACGGTTGATCGACGTCCAGAGCTGCGAGTACCAGGTCACCTGGGGCTCGCCAGCAGAACCGGTACGGCCGGTACTGGCGGCAGTCGTTCCAGGGGGCAGCTGGACCAGGTACGGCGCCTCCCCCGGGCGTACGTAACGCAGCCGCTCGCGGGCCTGCGCCTGGACGTGCTGCGGGTCACCGAGCAGGGCGCGGCGCCGCTGGAGCTCGGCGACCTTGTCAGTCAGAGCCTGCTGCTGCTCGTGCACCACCGCCAGCTCGGCCCGCTGGCCCAGGAAGTTGCGCAGCGGCACCGCCACGCTCAGCGCCAGCACGCAGACCATCGCGGCGAGCATGGCAGCCCGGCGCGGCGCGGTGATGCCCAACGCGTGGCCGACCCGCACCCCGAGCGGACGGGTCACCGGTTCACCCCTCCGGGACGAACCGGGCGAATGCCAGGTCCCCGGCGTAGCGGGCGGCGTCCCCCAGGGCCTCCTCGATACGCAGCAGCTGGTTGTACTTCGCCACCCGCTCCGAGCGGGCGGGGGCGCCGGCCTTGATCTGCCCACAGCCGATGGCGACCGCGAGGTCGGCGATCGTGGTGTCCTCAGTCTCCCCCGAGCGATGGCTCACCATGCATCGGTAGCCCTGGGACTGCGCGAGCGCCACAGCGTCCAGGGTCTCCGACAGCGTGCCGATCTGGTTGACCTTCACCAGCAGGGCGTTGGCCACCCGGCGGGTGATGCCCTCCTCCAAACGCTCTGGGTTGGTCACGAACAGATCATCACCGACCAGTTGCACCCGATCGCCGATCTCGGCGGTGAGCCGCTCCCAGCCGTCCCAGTCGTCCTCCGCCAGCGGGTCCTCGATGGACACCAGCGGATAGTCCGTGATCAGCTCGCTGTAGTAGGCGACCATCTGCTCGGCGCTGCGGGCCTTCCTCTCGAAGGTGTAGGCGCCGTCGGCATAGAACTCGGTGGCGGCCACGTCCAGGGCGAGCATGACGTCCCGACCCATCTTGTAACCTGCCTTCTCCACCGCGGTAGCGATCAGGTCCAGCGCATCAGTGGTAGCCGGCAGGTCGGGCGCGAAGCCGCCCTCGTCGCCAAGTCCGGTGGGCAGCCCGTTGGACTTGAGCACGGCCTTCAGCGCGTGATAGATCTCGGTTCCCCAGCGCAGCGCCTCGCGAAACGAGTCCGCGCCGATCGGGGCGATCATGAACTCCTGAACGTCGACGCCGGTGTCGGCATGCGCGCCGCCGTTGAGGATGTTCAGCATCGGCACCGGCAGCACGTGCGCGTTCGGGCCGCCGACGTAGCGGAACAGCTCCAATCCGCTGGACTCCGCCGCCGCCTTGGCAACGGCCAGCGAGACCCCGAGGATCGCGTTGGCGCCCAGCCGGGACTTGTGCGGCGTGCCGTCGAGGTCGACCAGTTTCTGGTCGACCACCCGCTGCTCCATCGCCTCGATGCCGACCAGTTCCGGCCCGATTTCGTCGAGCACTGCCGCGACTGCCCGCTCAACGCCCTTGCCGAGGTAGCGCTGAGGGTCCCCGTCACGTAATTCGACCGCCTCGTGCTCTCCGGTGGAGGCACCGGAGGGCACCGCGGCCCGCGCCAGCGTGCCGTCATCCAGCGCGACCTCCACCTCGACGGTGGGGTTCCCCCGCGAGTCGAGGATCTCGCGGGCTCCAACCTGCTCTATGACAGCCACTGATCTAGCCTAGCCACGGCTGCGCACGGCCAGTCGGAGGCGCGCACGCTGGTGATCGAATGCCCTAGAATTCGTGCAACACCGCGTGACCGCGTACCGTGGGTGCGACCATGAGCGCTGCCGACCGCCCCACGGACGTCGTCGAGCAGTTCCGGCTCGCTGAGTCGCTGGTTTCCGAGCGTCGCCCGCTGGAAGCCCTCCGTGAGCTGCGGCCCGTGCTGGATGCCGAGCCCGACGCACCGAGCGTGCAGCTGCTCGCCGGCCGCGCTTACCTGCAGTCCGCCCAGCTGCGGCGCGCCGAGGACGCCTTCCGCCGGGTGCTGGAGCGCACCCCGTCAGACCACTACGCGCGATTCGCCCTGGGCCGGACCTTGCAGCGGCAGAGCCGGCTGGAGGAGGCGGGGGCGCAGCTCGCCATGGCGGCCGCGATGAACCCGACACCGGACTACCAGGAAGCGCTCAACGAGGTGCGGATGCGACTGGCCGCACAAAGCTCGTGAGTGAGTTCGGGTGCTATAACACTCTTACGCACTCACGACCTCGGGTCAGCTGAGCCCCCTGGCGCCGCGGGCGTAGCTCTGGGCGAATCCGTAGACCTCTTGCGCGTACGGCACGGAGTCGTTGTAGGACAGGATCGCTCGTAGCCAGCCATCGCCCACTCCCAGGTTCCGCTTGTCCGCACACAGGTAACGCGCCGCGGCCAAGGAGGCGTCATCGACGTTCTGCGGGTCGCTGATCTCGTCGTTGTTACCGTCGGCCCGCCATGCCGCCCAGGTGGATGGGATGAACTGGAACGGGCCGACGGCGTGATCCCAGACCTTGTCGCCGTCGAGCAGGCCGTTGTCGGTGTCCGCGATCGACTTGACTCCGGGCGCCCCGTTCAGCGGTATACCGATGATCGGTGTCGACGGCCGGCCGTCGGGTTCCAGGGTACGGCCCTGGAAGTTGCCATGCTTGGACTCGACGGCCGCGATACCGGCCAGGGTCACCCACGTGAGATGGCAGTCGGACTGGGTACTGGCCATCACGGCGTGCGCGTTGGCGTAGGCCTCCAGCGCACGCTGCGGGATACCGGTGGCCTGGGACATCCGAGTGGCCCAATCGGCGAACGCCAACTGGGGCCCGCCGGCCGGGTTCGCGGGCCCTGCGTGTGGTACAGCCGGACCGGGGATCTGCACCGGGACCTCGACGTGCTGGGCGGCGGGCGGTGCCAGCGGCTGGGCAGCGGGCTCCGGCACATCGGGCAACGCAGCGGGAGCGGCCATCGCCGCCGGCACCGGAGTGGCCAGTCCGCGGTCGGGCAGCGGGGCCGCCACCGAGCCCAGTCCGACCAGAAGCACCCCGGCACACAGCAACGCACCACCGGACAGCACCCCTCGTAGCAGGTAGTGCCACACCCTGGACAACGGAAAGCTGCCACCGGTTCGCGCACCGGCACGATCGTCGCCGCTCATACGGTAGATCAACGATGGTGACGGCGCCGGGATACGGCACGGCCGCTAGGCCGGCCAGTGCTGCCGCCACTGCTGTGGCGTGAGCGCCTCGGCGTCCAGCCCCGCGGCACGGGCAGAGCGCTCAGCAGCGCGCACGTCGTCGGCGAAGCGCCGGGCGACACCGCGCAGCGCGCCCTCGGGGTCCTCTCCGGCCAGCGTGGCCGCCGCGGACAGCGCGAACAGCGACCCCCCGGTGCCGTTGCCGTCGCCAGGCAGCAGGTCCGCAGGTAGCGCCACCCGCGCCGCCCGGGAGACGAGCTTGGCCGCCAGCGCCGCCGCCGGCTGGGTCAGGGCCACCCCGTCGACGCTGGACTCACGGCGCTTCTCAGTTCGCTTGACCTGCTCCCAGCGGATCTCCTGTTCAGCGGCGGTGTGCACCTGCTCGCTGTCCCCGGCTGTGTTCAATTGTTCGCTGCCCGCAAAGACATGTGGGTGCCTGCCCACGAGCTTGGTGACCAGCCCGGTGGCCACGGCGTCGATATCGGAGCCCCCCGCTACCTCCTGCGCGACCCGAGCGTGGAAGAGCACCTGCAGCAGCACGTCACCGAGCTCCTCCCGCAGCGCGTCAGGGTCACCGTCCTCCAGCGCCTGGTACAACTCGTAAGCCTCTTCGATGAGGTAGGGCATCAGGGAGCTGTGAGTCTGTTCGGCGTCCCACGGGCAACCGCCCGGGGAACGCAGCCGGTCCATCACTGCGACGGCGTCGAGCAGCGCAGCTCCCGGCGGTTCTGGGGTACCCACCACGGTGGCACCGGCGGCCACCCAGCGCGCCGCTGCACCAGTGCCGGCGTCCTCCGTGAGCAGCAACCCGCGCACGGCGTCGGCCGCGTCGTGCACGGGATGCGCCCCGCACAGCTGCGCCAGCTCAGCCGGCACGTCGGTGTCGGCATGCAGGGGTGCACCGTCATGCAGCAGGCCGGCCACGGCAGCGGGAAGGACCGGACCGAGCCGGCGGGACAGCAGGACCACCACCGGC
Source organism: Pseudonocardiaceae bacterium (assembly GCA_036521655.1). GTDB lineage: Bacteria > Actinomycetota > Actinomycetes > Mycobacteriales > Pseudonocardiaceae. Next base: position 15,573 of record DATDHI010000089.1, read on the forward strand.
GCGGTCTCCGCGGGGGCCCTCACGCCTGCGGGTTGGGGCGCATGGTCGCGAGGAAGCCGCTGGTCTCGTTCTCATTGGCCACGACCTGCAGGCCTACCGGGTCCCACAGCCCGTAGCGCGGGCTGAGCTGCACCCCCACGTCCTGCGCCACCGGGGCGAGCTGGCGCAGGCCGATGGCCTCGAGCACGGCCGGGTCGATCTGATCAGGATTGGGAGCGTGATCGGATGCCACGACACCACGATCGGTGTGATTCTTGATCACCATGATCAACCAGGGTTTGGAGTCCCCGAGCTGGAAGGCCAGCACGCTGCCCTCGGCCACCCCGAACGCCGGAGTTGCAGCGAAGATCGGATCGTCAGCTGCGACAACCCGCTTGTCGAGTGCCGCGTCCCGGCCTGCGTCGACGTCCGCAGCGATGAGCTGCCGGGCCTGCCTCGGGCCGGCCTGGGAGAGCTCTGCCACCCGCTGCTCGGCGGCGGTACGAGTGTCGGCCGTGGTGTAGTCGAAGCTCACTGCACTGCTGCGCACTGCCCTGCGGCCGAGTTCGGCCATGAGCAGCCGGTCCTCGGCCCGCTGCCGGTACCCGTTGGCATCGAAGATCGTCCCCTTCGAGGCGGCGTCAGCCCCACCGACCTCGGTGAGCAGCCGGTTCACCGTGGCCCGGTCGACGGTCAGGCCCGCCCGCTGGGCGGCGATAGTGATCAGCTCGTGCCTGATCCGCAGGGTGAGGATCTTGCGCGACAGGTCATCGAGCTGGTGGCCCGCCGCCAGCTGCGCCTTGGCCTGCTGGCCTTCCCTGGCCAGCACGGTGTCGAACTGGCCTTGCACCTGCCCGATCGTGATCTCGGTGCCGTCAACGATCGCGGCGGCACTGAGCTGCCGGGGACCAGCGCCGCAACCACCGACCAGGAGCACCACCGCAAGGGCGCCGGCAGCGGCTCCAACGGCGGTCCGGACGCTTCGCACTCCGCTACCCTCTCACGCCTTTCATTGGGTGGACACGAGGGCGGCGAGCAGCCACTGCACACCGTCGCCGAGCCGTTGTGGATCGGACGGGCATACCGCCAGCGACTCCCATCCGTGCGGGCGCCGGCTGACCGTCAGCTGGTAGCGACCGCCGACGTTGTCGCACCAGCGCAGCACTCCGGACCGGCGCACCCGACCGCAG
>DATDHI010000090.1:0-15217 GCA_036521655.1 Pseudonocardiaceae bacterium
CCGGTTCGCCGATCCTGACTGTGACGGCCACCTTCGCCGAAGGGATACTGCTGGAGACCCTTGCGCTGTCAGTGTTCAACCACGACTGTGCGGTGGTATCGGCGGCGGCCAGGATAGTCAGTGCCGCCAACGGCCGGCAAATGATCGAGATGGGTTCCCGGCGCACCCACGAGGAAGCAGCGGTGGCCTCGGCGCGGGCAGCCTATCTGTCCGGCTTCGACGCCACGTCCAATCTGGAGGCTGGTCGGCGCTACGGGATTCCGACCGTGGGCACCAGCTCGCACGCCTTCACTCTGGTGCACGACAGCGAAACCGAGGCCTTCCGTAGCCAAGTGGCCGCGCTCGGCCCAAAGACCACTCTTCTGGTCGACACTTTCGATATCACGGCTGGGATCGCACACGCGATCGAGGTCGGGGGGCCGGAGCTGGGCGCGATCCGGATCGACTCCGGCGATGTTGGTGTGTTGGCCCGGCAGGCCCGCGAGCAGTTGGACTCGCTGGGCGCGCGGCACACCAAGATCGTGATCTCCGGTGATCTCGACGAGTACTCGATCGCCGCGCTGCGGGCCGAGCCGATTGACGCCTACGGGGTGGGCACGTCGGTGGTGACCGGTTCCGGCGCGCCGGCGGCAGGCATGGTCTACAAGCTGGTCGAGGTCGAGGGGCGGGCGGTGGCCAAGCGTAGCTCGCACAAGGAATCCCGGGGCGGACGCAAGGCTGCGCTGCGACGCTACAAACCATCCGGGACGGCCATCGAAGAGGTGGTGTACCGGCTGGCGGCCGACGCTCCCCGGCCGAAGATCGGGGAACACGACCAGGAACTGCAGATCCCCCTGGTGCGTGCTGGACAATGGGCCGAGGGCCAGCCCACCCTGGAGGATGGCCGGCAGCGGCTGCGGCGGGCGCTGGTCAGCGTGCCATGGGAGGGTTTGACGTTGTCCCAGGGCGAACCAGCCATCCCCACGACATTCATCTGAACCAGATGCGAGGAGCGGGGCAATGAGCAGTGCACTGATCGTGGTGGACGTGCAGAACGACTTCTGCGAAGGGGGTTCGCTCGCGGTCGCCGGTGGAGCTTTGGTTGCGGCGGCGATCTCGCGGCATATGGCCGCCGGCGGCTACGACCATATCGCCGCGACTCGCGACTATCACGTCGATCCCGGTGACCACTTCAGCGCCGATCCCGATTTCGTGAACTCCTGGCCGGTGCACTGTGGCGCCGGCACACCCGGTGCATCGTTCCATCCCGAGCTGAACGTCGCCGCCGTGCAGGCGGTGTTCTCCAAGGGCGCTTACTCGGCGGCCTACTCCGGTTTCGAGGCACTCGATTCCGATGGCCATACGCTGGCCGATTGGTTGCGCGACCGTGCGGTGGGCCAGGTTGATGTGGTGGGCATCGCCACCGACCACTGTGTACGGGCCACCGCGGTGGACGCCACCCGCGAAGGCTTTTCCACCGCGGTGCTGCTGGATCTGACCGTCGGCGTTACGCAGTCCACTGTAGATACCGCACTGACAGAACTGCGCTCAGCCGGGGTGAGGCTGACTGGTAGTCACCGCAGTTTGTGACGCTTCTAGGTAATCGACGAGTCTCGGGAGCACGCATGCCACCGATGATCTCGGCGCTCGTGACCACACTGACCGCCAGCCGCCCGGTCCTGGTGCGGGCGCCATGTAGCCAGTCCCGCGCATCGTCGATCCCGCGCAGGCTCGCGATGAGCACGTCGGCATCGAACGTACCTCCAGGATCGGGTGCCCTCACTCACATCGGGCTGTGGAGTTTCGTTACCGACCGGTAACCTGGTCGCCGGCCCCCGCGTGGGCGGCGGAGGAAGGGACGACCGTGCAGAAGATCCTCGATGCCATCCTCGGTGACGATCTCGACGCTATCGGCTCGCTGCCGGTACCGGACAGCTACCGGGCAGTCACCGTCCGCGCCGACGAGGCCGAGATGTTCGCCGGGATGCCCAACCGAGACAAGGACCCGCGCCGGTCCCTGCACCTGGACGAGGCGCCGGTGCCCGAGCTCGGGCCGGGCGAGGCGCTGGTCGCAGTGATGGCCAGCGCCATCAACTACAACACCGTCTGGACGTCGATCTTCGAGCCGCTGCCCACCTTCGGGTTCCTCAAGCGCTACGGCCGCACCTCCCCGCTGGCGTCCCGGCACGACCTGCCCTACCACGTGGTCGGGTCGGACCTGGCCGGTGTGGTGCTGCGTACCGGAGCAGCGGTCAACGCCTGGAAACCGGGCGACGAGGTGGTGGCGCACTGCTTGTCCGTCGAGCTGGAGCATCCGGACGGGCACAACGACACGATGCTCGACCCCGAGCAGCGCATCTGGGGATTCGAGACGAACTTCGGCGGCCTGGCCGAGCTCGCGCTGGTCAAGTCCAACCAGTTGATGCCCAAGCCGGCGCACCTCAGCTGGGAGGAGGCCGCCAGCCCGGGTCTGGTCAACTCCACCGCATACCGGCAGCTGGTCTCCCGCAACGGCGCGGATATGAAGCAGGGCGACACGGTGCTCATCTGGGGCGCCTCGGGCGGGCTGGGCTCCTACGCCACCCAGTTGGCGCTGGGCGGTGGTGGCATCCCGGTGTGCGTGGTCTCCAGCCCGCAGAAGGCCGAGATCTGCCGGCGGATGGGGGCCGAGCTGGTCATCGACCGCCACGCCGAGGGTTACAAGTTCTGGCGCGACGAGCACAACCAGGACCCGAAGGAGTGGAAACGCTTCGGCGCCAAGATCCGCGAGCTCACCGGCGGTGACGATCCGGACATCGTGTTCGAGCACCCGGGACGGGAGACCTTCGGCGCCAGTGTCTACGTCGCGCGAAAGGGTGGCACGATCGTCAGCTGTGCCTCCACCTCTGGCTACAACCACACCTTCGACAACCGCTACCTGTGGATGAACCTCAAGCGGATCATCGGCTCGCATTTCGCCAACTACCGTGAGGCCTGGGAGGCGAATCGGCTGATCGCCAAGGCCAAGATCCACCCGACGCTGTCCCGGGTCTACCCGCTGGACCAGACCGGGCAGGCCGCTCACGACGTGCATTCCAACATCCACCAGGGCAAGGTCGGTGTGCTGTGCCTGTCCCCCGAGGAGGGTCTGGGTGTGCGCGATCCCGACCTTCGGGAGGCGCATCTGGCCGGCATCAACCGTTTCCGGGGAGTATGACGCTCGGTAGAGTCTCACCCAGCGCAAACCGACACCCGAGTAACGTGGCTGTATGGACACCGTCGACAACCGTGATCTGCTACCGCTGAGATCCGTCTTCGACACCGTCCGCCGGGGGTACGATCGCGCGCAGGTCGATTATCGACTGTCGCAGCTGCAGGCCGACCTGCATATCGCGACGGCGGACCGGGACGCCGGGGCCGCCCAGGCTGCGGAGCTCGCCCGGCGGCTGGAGGCGGCCCGCCGCGAACTCGACGACCTGCGCCTGCAGGTGCAGCGGCTGGAGGCTCCGCCCACCTCGGTGGAGGGCATGAGCGAACGCGTGGCGCGGATGCTCCGCAGGGCCCAGGACGAGAGCGCGGAGATCACCGCCGAAGCCGCCGAGGCGGCTGCAGGGATCCGGGCCGTCGCCGAGCGCGAGGCAGATGAGCTGAGCACCCGCCACAAGCAGATGATCAGCGACACGCTGCGGCGGCGGACGGAGATGGAGGCCGAGCACGAGCGGGCCATCGTCGAGGCGCGTCGTCGCGGCGAGGGGATCGTGACGCAAGCCACGCAGCGCGCCGATGCGATGGTGGCGCAGGCCACGCAGCACACCGACGGCATGGTGTCCAAAGCGACCCAGCGAGCCGAGGAGATGGTGGCGCAAGCCACCCAGCGAGCCGAGGAGCTAGCCGCGCAAGCCACCCAGCGCGCCCAGCAGCTTGACGCCGAGTCGGCGGCGCAGCGCCGTCAGGTCGAGGAGGACTTCGACATCACCATGTCCGCCCGGCGGCGCGATGTGATGCGCACGCTGGCTGAGCAGGAGGCGACCAGCACGTCGGAGGCGCAGCGTCGGGTCGATGAGGCCACCAATGTGGCTCGCCGCCTGGTGACCGAGGCCGACCAGACGGCCGTCGCCACAGTGAAAGAGTCCACCCGGCGGGTGAACGAGCTGCGCACGCTGCGCCACCGCGTCGCCGAGCAGCTGCTGTCCGTGCGCACCAAGCTGGATAACGCCTTCCAGCACCTAGCACCCATCCCCGACGAGGAGAATGTGCTCGCCGGAGAGCAGGCCGGCCCCGGCAGCAGCCCGTCGGCGTCTGCTGAAGCTGTACCAGCCGGGTCGGGTGCCTCACCGTCGTCGGCGAGTGGGCGCCCGGCGGGCGCGGGCACTCCAACATCCGGTGTGCCAGTGCCGCCGGTCGGCCGTTGATCCCTGCTCCCCCGCCGGCCAGGCCACCACATGGGGAGTGCCGGGCTTGATCTCGTGATCACAGCCCGGACAACGGTAACACTTGACGGCCTGCTCGCCGGGTACCGCCCTGACCAGCCAGTCCCCGTCTGGACCGCTCACGGGTTGCGCCCAGCCCGGCCTATCCGCCGGAGGCGGTTGGGCGCCGCGGCGCGGCAGGTTGCGGCGGGGCACGAAAGTCCACGTTAGTACCGGTATGATCCGGCGGGTGCCGCGCTATGAGTTCCGATGCCGGGAGTGCTCTGAGACCTTCGAGGTCAGCCGCCCGATGACCGCATCGAGCCAGCCCGCCGCGTGTCCGTCGGGGCACGACGACACCGTCCGGCTGCTCTCCACCATCGCGCTCTCCGGTGCGGCCGCCCCTGGCCGCGCAGCGCCAGCCGCCGCTGGCGGGTGCTGCGGAGGCGGGTGCTGCGGCTGAGCAGTGCTCACGAGTAGTCGCGGAAGCCCTTGCCGGTTTTGCGGCCGAGGCGGCCGGCGGTGACCAGGTGTTCCAGCAACGGGGCTGGGGCGAAGCCGGGCTCGCGGAACTCCAGGTAGAGGCGGCGCTGGATGGCCAGGGAGACGTCGAGGCCTACCACGTCGAGCAGCGCGAAGGGGCCCATCGGCAGCGCGGCACCGACCCGCATCGCGGTGTCGATGTCCTCCGCTGAGGCGTAGTGCGCCTCCAGCATTTTCACCGCGTCGTTGAGATAGGGAAACAGCAGCGCGTTGACGATGAAACCAGCACGATCGCCGCAGGTCACGGGCAACTTGGCCAACGAGCGCACCAGCTCACGGGCGGTGGCCGCGACGTCGGCTGCGGTGCTGATGGTCGGCACCACCTCGACCAGCTTCATCACCGGGGCGGGGTTGAAGAAGTGCAGCCCCACCACGTCGCCCATCCGGGAGGTGGCGGCGGCACACTCGACAACCGGCAGCGAGGACGTGGTGGTGGCCAGGATCGCGCCGGGTTTGCACACCTCGTCCAGCGTGGCGAAGATCCCACGCTTGAGCTCCAGCTCCTCGGCCACCGCCTCTACCACGAGGTCGACGTCGGCGAAGTCGTCCAGCGAGGTCGTCGTGGAGATCCGTCGCAGCGCTGCCTCGCGGTCGGGCTCGGAGAGCCTGCCCCGATTGACGGCCTTGTCCAGCGAGCGGGTGACCGCCGCAACAGCATCGCTGGTCCGGCTGTTGCTGCGACCGCGGACGATCACCTGGTACCCGCCCTTGGCCAGCACCTCGGCGATGCCGGTGGCCATCGTCCCGGTGCCGACCACGCCGACCGTGCCGATCGCGCGGGTCTGCACGCTCCGCTCGCCGTCGGGTGGGGTGGCCGCGTCGGGCACTACCTTCGAGGAGTCCTGCTCCGCGTAGGTGTAGAAGCCGCGACTGGACTTCCGGCCGAGCAGTCCCGCGGTGATCATCTGCTTGAGCAGTGGCACCGGGGCGTGCAGCCGGTCCCGGGACTGCCGGTACAGCGCGTCGAGGATCTCATAGGCGGTGTCCAGGCCGATCAGATCCAGCAGCGCCAGCGGGCCCATCGGGTACCCGCAGCCGTAACGCATCGCGGCGTCGAGATCCTCCCTGGTGGCGTAGCGCTGCTCGAACATCCGGGCCGCGTGGTTGAGGTAGCCGAACAGCAGCCCGTTGGCGATGAACCCTGCCCGGTCCCCGATCACCACCGGCACCTTGCCCAGCTTCTCGGCCAGCGCCGTGACCTCGCTGACCACCGCCGGGTCGGTGACCACGGTGCGCACCACCTCGACCAGCCTGAGCACCGGAGCCGGGTTGAAGAAATGCATCCCGACGACCTTGTCCGGCCGCTTGGTGTGCACCGCGAGCTGCGTGATGGACAGGCTGGAGGTGTTGGAGGCCAGCACGACATCGTCGCGCACGATCCCGTCCAGCTCGGTGAACAGCCGGCTTTTCAGGTCCAGATGTTCGGGCACGGCCTCGATCACGAAGTCGACGTCGGCCAGATCGGCCAATTTGGTGGTGAAGCGGATCCGGCCGAGCAGGTCACTGCGGGCCGGTTCGTCGATCTTCCCGCGCTCCAGGGCGCGCCCAGTGGAGTGCTCGAGATGCCCGCGGCCCCGCGCCACGCCAGGCTCATCGACCTCGACAGCCACTACGTCGAGCCCGGTGCGGGCGAGCACCTCGGCGATTCCCGCGCCCATCGTGCCGATGCCCACCACACCGACCGTTGCGATCCCCGCTGCCATGTGGCGATGGTGCCACGCCGCCAGCGACCCTCCTACCTCCGATCAGCGGCCATAACGGATCCGGACGATCCGCAGCAGCGCCCGAATTGCCCAGGCAGGGCGGGCGAAGGTGAGCACCTGCAGCGCAGCGGGGAACATGCGCCGGGTCACGGCCTTGGAGCGGCTGAACTCGCGCAGGCCGTCGGCGCCGTGGATCCGCCCGAACCCGGAGTCACCGATCCCGCCGAAGGGCAGTGCCGGCACCGCCGCGAAGGCGCACACCCCGTTGACCGAGACCATCCCGCACCGCAGCCGGGCGGCGATCTCGGCGCCACGGCGACCGGAGAAGACCGCGGCGCCCAGCCCGTAGCGGCCGGCGTTGACCCGCTTCACCGCCTCGTCCAGGTCCGCGACCGGGTGCACCGTCAGGGTCGGGCCGAACGTCTCATCGGTGACGGCGATCGAGTCATCCGGAACGCCGGTCAGCACGATCGGCTCCACATAGGGTGGGCGGACCGACTCCGGGCCCCCCACTACTGCGGTGCCACCGCGGGCCAGCGCGTCGGCGACGTGATCGCGGATCACCTCGACCTGCTCGGGCCGGGTGATCGGGCCCAGGTCGGCACCGGGCTCGGCACCGGACCGCAGCCGCCGGGCCTGGGCGACCACCCGCTCGGTGAAGTCCGCGGCCACCCGGTCCACGACGTACACCCGCTCCACCCCGACGCAGGTCTGGCCTGCATTGGTCATGCTGCCCCAGACCGCGGCGTCGGCGGCCGCATCGAGGTTGGCGTCGGCGTCGACCAGCAACGCATCCTTGCCGCCGCACTCCAGCACCACCGGCGTGAGCGTCTCCGCGCAGGTCGCCATCACCTTCTTCGCCGTGCCCGCGGAGCCGGTGAAGGCCAGCTTGTCCACCCTGGCCCGGCATAACGCCGCACCCGTCTCACCGAACCCGGTGACCACCTGCAATAACGGGTGTTTGGGCACCACCTCGGCCAGGCTCTCGGCCAGCGCGTGCCCCACCCCGGGGGTTAGCTCGCTGGGTTTGAACACCACGGTATTGCCCGCGGCCAGCGCGTAGCTGATCGACCCCATCGGGGTGTGCGCGGGATAATTCCAGGGCCCGATCACGCCGATCACACCGTAGGGCTGGTACGCCACCGTCGACGCCTCGTTGATCATCAGCAGGCCGGAGCCCACCCGGCGGCGGCGCAACACCTTCTCGGCGTTGCGCGCGGCCCAGTCCAGGTGTGCCACCACGAGCACCCATTCCAGCCGGGCGTCGTCGCGCGGCTTGCCGGTCTCGGCGGTGATCAGCTCAGCCAACTCGTCGATCCGCCGGGCCAGCTTGGAGCGCCAGGCCAGCAGCCGACGACGGCGTTCGGCGAACCCGAGCCCGCCCCACCACACGCCGGCCTCCCGGGCGCGGTCGACCGCTGCACGTACCGTCGCCTCGTCATCCACCGGGTGATAACTGACGACCTCTCCGGTCCTCGGATCCCTCGACGCAAAGCGCGTCTGGCGCTCGCGCGCCTCCCGCTGACCGCTGCCCACACTGGTAGCCATCGTCGTCCTCTTCCCCCGCATCGCCGTCATCGAAGGGTACGGGCACCGCGCCGTCGAAGGAACGTGCAACGCTCACCGCAGCGCGACAAGCATCCATGTGGCACGCCCAGGCGCGCCACGACAGCGACAAGCATCCATATGGCTTTCCTGGCTAGGGGGACTCATGTTCGACACGGCCCGCGTCTATGCAATCCCTATGGCGACGCGGTTCCGGGGGATCACGATCCGCGAAGGGATGCTGCTTGAAGGGCCTGCCGGGTGGGGCGAGTTCTGCCCATTCCGGGAGTACGCCGACCGCGAAGCCGCGGGCTGGCTGGCCACCGCGGTCGAGGCCGCGACGGCCGGCTGGCCCACACCGATCCGTGACCGGGTCCCGATCAACTGCACCGTTGCGGCAGTAGGCCCGGAACGCGCCCACCAGATCGTGTCCACCTCCGGTTGCGGCACAGCCAAGGTCAAGGTCGCCGACCACCCAGGCTCACTCGGTGAGGACCTCGCCCGCGTCGAGGCGGTCCGCGATGCCCTCGGCCCGCACGGCCACATCCGGGTGGATGCCAACGGACTCTGGGACATCGACACCGCCGTGGCGGTGATCCCGCAGCTGAACAAGGCCGCCGGCGGGTTGGAGTACGTGGAACAGCCCTGCCGCACCATCGACGAGCTCGCCACCGTCCGCAGAAAGGTGAACGTGCGCATCGCCGCCGATGAGTCCATCCGCCGCGCTGAAGACCCGCTCCGGGTCGCGGTCGCAGGCGCGGCCGATGTCGCGGTGATCAAGTGCACACCGCTAGGCGGGGTACGCCGCTCATTGCAGGTGGCCGAGGCCGCTGGGCTGCCGTGCGTGGTGTCCTCCGCGCTGGAGACCAGCGTCGGGCTGGCCGCCCAACTCGCGTTGGCGGGCGCGCTGCCCGAGCTGGACTTCGCCTGTGGCCTGGGCACCCTGTCGCTTCTGCAAGGCGATATCGTGCCCGACGCCGACTCGCTCCGACCTGCCGGCGGCTACCTACCGGTACCGCTTATCTCACCCACACCCGATCCCGCGCTACTGGACACCTACGAGTCGACCGACCAGGCATGGTGGCGGGAACGCCTGCGCCGCGCCTGCTCCGAACTCGCCCCCCGCTTCGAGCGCTGACCGCCACAAGAACGAGTTATGCACTATCGAACGGCGGGCGCTTGTCCTGGTTCGTCGGGCGCTTCCACGCCGTGCGCTGTGTCTGCTGCCGCGCTGTCGCAGTCATTGACGACGCTCCCCTCTACAACTAGGCAAGGCATCCGAAGTGCGCGGTCACGTATTTCAGCGAGATCCACCAACCGGCATGCGAAATTACTCGCCATCCTCCGGTGCCTCAGGGGCAAGGTCGTCGATCACGCGCATGATGATCGCCCGAGCGGAGCGGCCGTAGCTGGCGATGGCCGCAAGCTGGTCGAAGACACGTGCGGCTGGGAACGCAGGACGTCCGCAATCATCGTCATCTTCGACTCCTCCTTCAATGACCATTCCGACTGTGCCGTCTGCCCGGTCTTTGATGAATTCAGCCAATCTCACTAGCCGCAGGGCGAAAGCGATCTGATTTTCTTTGGAGATGTCATCGCTCAAGACGCCTGCGACGAAGGCCCCCATGTGCTTGTTGATTTCTTTGAGCTGTTGGACGATCGCCATGTTCAAATCACGCCGGTTCATGTCTGCTCGCCCGATCCAGGCGTCAGCACACAGGCATCAGCGCACAACTCCAGCCGCTCAACCAGATAGTTCCGCAGGATTCGATGCCTTGACAGGTGCTCCAAAAACGGCACCACCACGTGCCGCGCTTCAACTCGCATAAGCTCTTCGATCAGCTCGTCAAACACCGTACGTGAACCCTCTTGATGCTCGAAAAACGTGGTTGCGTAGCAGTAACCCTCGGCATCAGCGAAGCGCCGCATCTGATCGACGGCCCGATCAAGGTCGTCATCCGAAACATCGTCAGGTGCACGCAAGTAGCCGTAGATCAGAGGTTTCACGGGTGTTCTCCGCACGGTTGATGACCAGACCGGCGACGGGCTCAGGGCTCACCGTCGCCGGTCTGGTCGGCAAGGTGGCAGCTCGTCAGAGCGCGAGGTTGTGTTCAGCGAGGACGGCTCGCTCACACGGGAAAGCACAGCCGCAAACGGCGCACAGGCCGTGATCGTTGGTGTGCTCGTTTATCACCTGAGAGGCGAGGCGAAGAAGCGCCTCGACCTCTGTCACGGGTTCGGTGGCCGTGATGGTCTCTACCATGCCCGCTCACCCCTTACCAGGAGCGAAGAAGGACATCAGGCGATCGCGGATGACGCTTGCCGACTGCTCCGGAGGTTGCCTGCCAGCGTCCACCCGCAGTACGTCAAACCCGGCCTGGATCAGCCGCTCGGTGGCCTGCCGGTAGAAGTGGACTTCAGCGTGAGAGCTTCCGGGCGAGAGCTGGAAGCGGTTGTGTGCGCCGCGCTCGCGGAGCCGTTCTGAAATCGTCTCGGGATCGGCTTCCAGGATCACGGCGAGGTCGGGCCGGTCAGCCTCGGCGTTGAGGCGCCAGAGGAACGCTGGATCAATGCCGTCAAAGCGCTGCATCACCAGGCCGGACGGGATGTACCGATCTGAGATGACGACGCGGCCCACCTCAGTGTTCGGCCGTACCTCAGCCTCAAGGTGGTGGTACCGATCGGCCGCGTACAAGCAGGCCAGGGCGTGACCGGTGGTCGTTTCGGTCATCTCGCGGCAGAGCAACCCGATAGGCCCATTGCTCGGCTCGGCCGTGACGTGAACGTCCTCACCAGCGGCGACGAGCAGTTGCGCCAGGTGGTGAACGATGGTCGATTTCCCGGCACCGCTCGGGCCGTCAACGGTGACGAACAGTCCGCGCGGATGGTCAGAAAAGGGACGCAGGCTCATCGTCGCTCCCCTCTGGCGGTTGACCTCGAAGTTCTTCGAGCGTTGCGGCCTTGGTGGCGAGCAGCACGAACAGCCGGGCAGCGACCAGCGCGTCATAGGTGGCACGGTGGGGCGAGAGTCCTTCGGGAAGTCCCTCAGCCAAGTTGAACATCTCGACCAGCGCACCGAGCTTGTAGCTCGACAGGCCAGGAATCAGACGACGGGCGAGCTTGAGCGTGTCGAACACCTCGGGGCACTCCCAGTCCCCGAGTTTGCGCTGAAGAACGCCAACGTCAACGTGGGCGTTGTGGGCGACAAGAACCGAAGCGTTCAAGGCGTCGAGCACTTGACCCTCAATGTCCTCGAACATCGGGCAGTCGGCCACGTCGGCGTTGGTCAGGCCGTGAATCTTCGTGGCGTAGAACTTGATCGGGGTCTCGGGCTTGATCAGCCAACTCACCGGCTCCCCGATGATTCCGCCGACGATCGGCACGGCTGCCAGCTCCACCAGGTCGGGCGACTGCTGACCGTTGCCCTCTACGTCCACGACCACGTACGTGAGATTCGTCCAGTCAGCCATCTTGCTTACCGTCCTTCCATCCGATGTCCGCCCGACCATGCCGCCGGTCGCGGTGGGGATGGCGAACATCGTGTACCTGGAACCCGAGTGCATGTTGGAGGTAGTAGCGGGGTTGCTCCTCGGCGAGTCCAGACACGACAGCCGCTCGCTCCGTGATGTCCACGACCACGAGGCCGCTGGCGTCAGGCAAGGTGCGCGCCACTTCCTGTATCCGCGACGCGCTCGGTACCTGGTGCGCGCTCTTGCAGAGGTCGAGCTGAGCCAGTGGACAGATATCGCACAGTTCACGGATGCCGTAGTGGCCGTTGTAGTCCGGCAGACCATGGGCATAGCTCACGGCGCACGAGGTCTTGCGGAACAACGAGTCGCGGCCGGCGAAGGTTGAAAGGACGCGCCTTTCCAGCGTCTCCGGCACGATCTTGCGGCGGGCTGTCTCGTCGTACGGTTCGGGCAGGCCGTTCGCCTTGTAGTACTCGGCGATTTCGTCCCGGTAGAACAGGCCCGTGAAGACTGTCGCGTCGGCGTGCTTGCTCAGCTCGTACGCCGCATCGAGGTGTTCCGGTGAGTCGTTGAGCCCCGGCACCAGCGGGCGCCAGTACAGAACCGTCCGGTATCGACGCTCCCGCGGTGCGCTCATGAGTCTCAAGGACTCAGCCGCCACGTGCGACGGGTAGGGCTCGACGTCCTTATTGTCGATGCCGGAGTACGTGAACAGCAGCGTCACCTTCACGTGACGAAGCTGGTTGAGTCGGACGACATCGTCCGACTTCATCTGGTTCCTGGTGATGACGAGCACGTGGTTGGTAAGACCCCGGTTATCGAGGTCTTCCAACACGGCGAAGGTGTGCGGCCGGACTGCGGGCAGGAAGGGGTCAGTTGCCCGGTTGAACACCTGAACCGGGGTCACGTGCGGCTGGAAGTACCGGTGATTGACCAGCTCTTCCACCGCCTCAGCGTCCGACATGAGGGCACGCGGCATCCGCTGATCCCACAGGCCGTAGGTGTGCCGGATGCAGTAGGCGCAGTCCAAGGGGCAGCCTTGGATATGGTTCAGGCTGAGACCGGACTTGCGGTACTCCACGACTTCACGGGCGCGTTCCGGAAGTCGGTCGATCTGATCCCTGCTTAGCAGGGCAACACGGGTGGCCACCTGGCTAACTCCCGAATCCCTTGAGGACGGACGCGGTTCGGCGTCCTTAACGGGAGAGTAGGAAGGAACAGCGTAGTTGAGAAGCAAATTGCTCGCTATTGCTCGCAATTCCACAATGGTGTGAAGCCGAAAGCAAGATCGAGCCAGCGCGTGCGCCCACAGTCCGGCTGCTCGTCTGGCGTCAGATCACGGATAGCGCGGTTAATGATCATCCTGGCAGCCGCGCCGTAGCTTGCGACCTTGGCGAGCTTTTCGAAGGTGGAGGCGTACAGCTCAAGCTCGTGCGGTTGTCGGAGGTTCAGCTCAGCCGAGTACGTCTCGACGCGCACGAGGTCAGCGTTGTACATCATGAAGCCATGACGGGGGTCGACAACGTATTGCGTCTCGTACCCGATAACTCCAAGTCGCACGTTGCGGAGTGAAGTCAGCGAGACCAAGCGGTCAAGCTGCCCAAGCAAGATGTCGACGGAGCAAACGCGGTTGCGAAGCGTCCCCTCGGTGATGACAAAATGAAACGCCTTATCCGTGCGGTACAGCATCTCTTGCCGTTGCATCCGCTTTGCCACGGCGTCGTTGACGTCATTGGGTACTCGGTGCACTGTGATAGCCCGCGAAAAGAGTGCACGGGCGTACTCGGGAGTTTGGAGCAATCCAGGCACCACGGCTGGCTCAAACGACCGATACAACTTGGTTTTAGCGTCCTGCTCCGACAACTCAAGCTGGTGACCGACCATCCCAGCCTTGAGCACCCGTTGCCACTCGGCGTGCTGCACTTCAAGGGTGTGCAGTGATGCAAGCAGGGCTTCTGTTTCATGTTCCGTGCTGGTTGCCTGCGTCCACGATTTGACGTCATCATCGGTCGGCGTCTGCTTGCCGTTCTCGATCTTGCTGACTTTGGACGGCTGCCATGTCAACGACTCCGCGAGCTCTTTGCCGCTTAGTTGTGCTTGGCGGCGGAGCTCGCGGAGTCGTTGACCAAGGGCGTTGCGCGCTTCTTCCACGCCGCCCGAACCACTAGACCTTGGCCTCAAAACCGTTCCGATCAATGGCGTGATGCTGGGCTACATCCCGCCAGTAGTTGTGCTTGACGATCTCCGCGGCGTCGACGATGACCTCGCCACCTTGGAACTTGTCGGCTTCGCCGAAGTGCATCCGCACCAACTTGCGCGAGTCGAACAGCCAGTAGTCGTGATTGGGTAGATCAAGCTGCTCAGCAACGTCCCGAGACAGATAGCGAATATCTTCACCCGCCTCGCTGGTGCGTTGAGCTGCCCATAGCCCGAACCGGCTGTAGTCGCTGAGTGGCACGCTGACGACTCGCACTCGTGCGAAGCGGCGACCTTCACTCGTTGCCTGGCGGATCATGCTGAACCACGTCTCGGCCCACGACAGATCAACAGGCTCACCGGCCTTGAACCGTCGAAACGACTCTACCTCGCGCGGTGCGTTGTAGGTCTCCCGCATTTCCAGACGGAACGCCGTGTGTTCGAAGGTACGGAACAACTGCTGGAAGTTGTCCCCGATGAGCAGACTCAGAGCGTCCCTCCGTCTTCCAGGTAGCGGCGGGCGTACATCTTGAGCACGTCTTCCGGGATCTCGATCAGGGTCTCGTGGTCGGGCACTTCACCGATGTCCGCGAGCGCCTGGGGGTCGGTGACCTTCCACCCCTGCGCAATGTACGTCACGCGGTCGGCACGGTCGGTGGCGAACAGGGTGGGTGACTCGCCCTCGATCGATTCAGGGTCTTTGCCGAGGAAGTGAGCATGCATGAGCCTGGCCTCCTTGCTCCAAGTTGAAGAAACTTGCTCGCTCATCGTGCGCCCGTGGGACGCTGGGCATCAAGGCTGCGACAACCGGGCGGCCCAGCAGTCAGAACAGCCGCATCTCGCTACTAGGCATCCCGCGTAGCTCGTCGTAATCAAGGACGACACAGCGGAATCCGCGATCTTCGGCCAGCGTCCGCGCCTGGGGTGCGATGCTCTGAGCTGCGAGAACACCCCCAACGGGGGCAAGAAGTGGATCACGGTTCAGCAGCTCCACATACCGGCTGAGCTGCTCAACAGCGTCGATCGTGGCCTTGCGCTTGATCTCTACTGCCCAGTGCCGAGGACGCTGCGCCGTACCGGTGCCTTCGGTAGAATCGGACCCGTCGATCTCGCCTCGGCGCTTGATCTCCACCGCGACACTGACCCTCGCCGCGTCCCGGCACATCAGGTCCACCGGGCCGATCGGGGTCGGGTACTCCCGCCGCACCAGCGTCCAGCCCTCACCGAGGGTGCGGACGTGCTCGGCCAGCAGCTCTTGCAGGTGCGCCTCGACCCCGTCCTTCTGCAAGCCGGGATCGACGCCCAGGTCGTGCTTCGAGTCGTGCATGATCTCGTCGATGGTGATCACGAGCTTCTCGCCAGCCTTGTTCTGCACCGTCCAGATTTCCGGATC
>DATDHI010000091.1:0-2269 GCA_036521655.1 Pseudonocardiaceae bacterium
CGCCGCACCGGCCACGAACGATCGGCTCCCGCTTGGCGATGTGCTCCAACGGAAGCGGCAGTCAGGTCACGGCCGGCGCCAGCCGGCCACACGCCTGGCGGCTGGTGGATCCGGCAGCCCGGCGGACCTGGCCTGAGACTCGGGCATCGACCCGACCGCTAGCAGCGAGCGGGCAAGCACCGAGGCGCGGTTTTGGCGAATTCCACGACTGCGGTCCTGTCCCGCTCGGGACCTCCTCTGCTGTCGGCGCGGTACTCCGAACGGATTGCGCTACCCAACTGTTCCGCGTCCAGCCGGAGCATCAGTCGGTGGGCGTTGTGGATTGCGAAGTGCGGCCGTGCCTGATCGGGGCCCCACGTAGTCGCCGTGATGCGGCTTTGCCCGCGCAGACACAGAGCCTTGCTAGACCATATGGATTGAGGTTCGTCCGGCCGCGGTTGTAGAAGTGGCCGGTTCCCCCACGACAGTTGTGGGTGGATGTTCATGCCGCGTGGGTGCAACCACGCGGCCGGTCCACAACCGAATAGGAGGAGCCAGCCATGGCGAAGGCTAAGACCCTGGTCGGCTTAGACGTGCACGCGACAAAGATCGTCGCGGCGGTGCTCGACGCTGAGAGCGGTGAGCTGCGGACGTTCCGGATGAACGGTGATGCTGGTGAGGCGGCAGCGTTCTGCGCGGGGTTGCCCAGGCCGGTACGTGTCGCGTATGAGGCAGGCCCGACCGGTTACGGGCTCGCGCGAGAGCTCGCGAAGCGCCGGGTGGAGTGCGTCGTGGCAGCACCGAGCAAGATCCCGCGGGCGCCGGGTGATCGGGTCAAGACCGATCGTCGCGACGCCGAGCTTTTGGTCAGGCTGTTGTTGGCCGGGAAGCTGCACGCGGTCCGGGTGCCCGGGCCTGAGGAGGAGGCGCTGCGTGACTTGGTCCGCGCCCGGGAGGCGGTACGCGTCGATCTCATGCGTTCCCGTCACCGGCTCTCGAAACTGCTGCTGCGTCACGGGATCCGGTTTGACGACGGAAAGGCGTGGACCCAGCGTCACCGCGACTGGCTGGCTGGGGTCGCGCTGGAATGGGCGGCCGCGCAGGCGACGCTGCTTGACGCCCAGGGCGCGATCGACGCGCTCTGCCACCGACGCGACGGGCTGGAGCGCGAGATCGTCTGTCTGCTGCCTGACTCGCCGTGGGCGGTGCAGGTCAGCCGGCTGCGCTGTTTGCGCGGTGTCGACACGCTCACCGCCGTCGGCTTGTGCTCAGAGATCGGCGATTTTGAGCGGTTCGCCCGCGCCGAGCAGCTGATGAGCTACGTCGGACTGGTGCCGAGCGAGTCAAGCACCGGACGCCAACGCCGGCTCGGGTCGATCACCAGAACCGGGTCTGAGCACGCCCGGCGGCTGCTCGTCGAGGCCGCCTGGCACTACCGTCCCCGCCCCCGGATCGGCAAGACGCTGACCGAGCGCCAAGACGGCCAGCCCGCCCAAGCGGTCGCGATCGCCTGGTCAGCCCAGCAACGCCTGCACCGCACCTGGACACGGCTCGAGCAGCGAGCGAAGCGACGCACGATCATCGCGGTCGCCGCCGCCCGCGAACTCGCCGGGTTCGCCTGGGCGATCGCCCAGATCGAGTGAACCCAACGCCCGACATCGCCTCTCCCGTCGGCTGGGTCGGTGGCGGCCCGGCACCGCGCGGGGAACCCGCGACGCAGCTATGAGCAACCCGCCCCCCACCCGGGGACCGGCCACGCCCGACGCTAGACAGCGGCTCCCCACGACGAACCATGGTCCTGCGGTCCCTAACCCGCGTATATCAGCCTGACCGCGCGTCGCGCACAGCCTGCCGGACCGCCACCCACCCAGCCGACCACAAACCCACCACCGACCTACCCACGCAAATGCGAGAAATCAACGACCCCCACTTGACAAACCACTCTCCATATCAGCTGAGGCCATGTCCGGGGACAGGACATCGACCGGCGGCACCGAAAGTGCGGCCATGGAAAGCTCTGGACAGATGCCCGCACCCCCGCCAGGCGATGCGGCTCCGCCGAGCGGTGGCCACGGCTACCCGCTCACCTTCTCGGTCGACTATCCCGACCGCAGCCTCAACCGCATCAGCACCGCCTTTCGGATCTTCACGATCATTCCGATCGCGATCCTCGCCGCAACGATCGAGGGCGGCGGCTTCGGCGCCCAAGCGGGAGGCGAAGGCGTCCGGTACGCCGGCGGCGGCATCGGGATCCTTGTCATCCCGGTGCTGCTGATGCTGCTGTTCCGCA
>DATDHI010000092.1:0-16007 GCA_036521655.1 Pseudonocardiaceae bacterium
CGTGCCCGCCCGCATCGCCCGGCGATCCCGCCGCATCATCCTGCACCTGCCCCTCCACTGGTCACACCGGGACGCCTTCAGTGGCCTATTCACCGCCACCCACCCCCCACCACGCACAACCTGACCAGCGCGACACCGCCCAACCAGGCCCGACCGGAGACACCACCGTGGAAACGCTGGACAGACCAGCAGCATCCGCACACCCCAACCAGACACCATGATCCACAACGCCGACCGCAATCCGGAAGACGATCACTCAAAGTCGGCCGGTGGATCCAGGCTAAGCACAACCGCATGGTGGTAGTAGGGTCAGGCGGGGCCTTCCACGTTCACGGTCGGCACGCCGTGGCCGGCGCGCACAACCACGAGATGGCTCTCGTCCTCGCCCGGATTCGACTCCCGATGGATGGCTCCGGCTGGAACATGGACAAAGTCCCCTTCGGCCGCGTCAACGACGTCCCGGCCGCCTGGGCCGGACTCCATCCGCAACCGCCCTACAACCACATAGATGGACGTCTCGTAGTCCCCATGGTGGTGCCAACCAGATGCCATACCCGGCTTCGTCCTAGCCAGTCCTGACCACAGACCATCCACAGCGATGGCCTGCTCCCTCGTTATACCTGGGGTCGGATCGCTCTCGACACGATCCTGCGGAGTGACGCGCTTCACACGATCTACAGCTGCCATAGGCTCCAACGATACGGCACACTACGCAGCTCCGTTACCCCTGCGCCATATCGTTGAAGCGGCTGTAATGCAGCTGGTGAGCCACGGTGACGGTGGTGGTGGGCCCATTACGGTGCTTGGCCAGGATCAGATCCGCCTCACCGGCGCGGGGATCGTCCCGCTCCCACGCATCAGGCCGGTGGATCAGCATCACCATATCCGCATCCTGCTCGAGAGATCCACTTTCACGAAGGTCGGCCAGCATGGGCTTCTTGTCCGTGCGCTGCTCGGGACCACGGTTGAGCTGGGAAATCGTCACGACCGGGACCTCGAGCTCCTTGGCCAGCAGCTTGAGATGCCGGGAGAATTCGCTGACCTCCTGCTGGCGGGACTCGACCCTCTTGCCAGAGGTCATCAGCTGCATGTAGTCCACGATTATCAGGCGCAGGTCATTGCGCTGCTTGAGCCGCCGAGCCTTGGCCCGAATCTCCATCATCGTCATATTCGGTGAATCGTCGATGAACAGCGGCGCCTCACTGACCTCGCCCATCCGCCTGGCCAGCCGGGTCCAGTCGTCGTCGCTCATCCTGCCCGAGCGCATATCCGACAGCCTGATCTTGGCCTCAGCGGAGAGCAGTCGCATCACGATCTCAGTGCGGCTCATCTCCAACGAGAAGATCACGCTGGTCATGCCATGGGTGACTGAGCAGGACCGGGCGAAGTCCAGCCCCAGGGTCGAATTGTGGGTGGGAATCATGGATTCCCCGGCCAGGTAGAGGTGATCTCCGTTATCTACTTGCACGCAGCGGACCGGAACGGACTGCACCGGTCGGACCGCAACGATATAGCGCGCGCCTGATCTCGCCCGGGAATACCGCCGACGTTGTTTGTGAACCAGCCGTTTACGCTCCAACTGGAACACCTCATCCTCGGTGCTAAACGTAAGCGTGTAGGCCGTTGCGGACTCCTCGGCACGGCCATGAACCTGCTTCGTCGACATCCCACACCGATAGCCGAGGCTGACCACGAGTTGCCGGACATCGTCGGCAAGCCGAGCAGACGTGACGGAGAACTGCACCGATCCGCCGGGCGTAACCGTGCCATCAGCATCAAGCAGACCGGCGAGGAGCGCCCGCCGCTGTGTGAGCGAGGACCGCAAGTAGAGCAATGGGATGTGCTTGTTCCCAAGCAGGTCGAGCGTGCGCAGCCTTGCCTGGACGGTTCCATGGCGATCGCGGCAAGACTGGCACTGAGCCAGACCGCACGAAGGGCCACCGCAGTCGCCGCATATAGGGGCCGAGACCGGCTCAGGTATAGGGAGCTGCAACGTGTACCGCATTCGACCTCGCGGCTCGACCCGCAATCCCTCAGCCTCGATATGGAGCGCGATCTCTGGATCGGCGCTGGTGAAGTTCGCGGCGCGGCTAGTTCCATCACCGAGCCACACACCGAGCGAGTAGGGCGGAATGAGCAGACCCTGGTCGGGTAGGTCGAGCGGCCGGCAGTTAACCACCGAATGATTCAGCCGTTGGTCCGCGGTCCGGCACCGGAGCGTCGCAGCGATCTTCTCAGTGGTGTGCACTTTGGCAAACGTCCGCTGGCTGCGGTAGCGGTTGTAGCCGGTTGCCGCCTGCTGTGCTGAGCGGCGCGATGCACGGGTCTCTGTGAGCCATTGGTGTTCGCCATCAGCCACGATGACCGAGCCGTCGGAGAACTCGACCTTGTAACAGGGCCTCCCGCGCATGGCGTCGGTCGCCGCGAGCACCGTAGTGGGACGCCCATCCGCACCCATCAACTGATCGCCAACGGCGACGTCGCCCATCGTCGTCCAGCCGGTCGGTGTGGGTAGCGGGGTGTCCAGCGCGAGCGCCTTCCCGATACCGGGGCGGGCTGCGATGATCACCATTTGCCCCGGATGCAGGCCGTTGGTCACCGCGTCCAGGTCGATGAAACCGGTCGGGACCCCAGCTGAGGCGCCGCCGCGGGATGCGATCGCATCGATCTCGTCCATGGTGGGCTGCAGCAGTTCCTCGAGCGCGATGTAGTCCTCGCTCATCCGACGCTCGGTGACCTCGTAGACCGCGGCCTGGGCCCGGTCCACCACCTCGTCCACCGCGGCGCCGTCGGCCCCGTGGTATCCGAGCTGCACGATCCGGGTGCCGGCCTCAACCAGCCGCCGCAACACCGCCTTTTCCGCGACGATCTCGGCGTAATACCCGGCGTTAGCCGCAGTCGGGACGGTCGAGATCAGCGTGTGCAGGTAGGGCGCTCCACCCACCCGGAGCAGCTCGCCACGGCGCTCCAACTCAGCGGAGACGGTCACCGGATCGGCCGGCTCGCCGCGCCCGTACAGATCGAGCACGCAGTCGAAGAGTGCCTGGTGCGCAGGCCGGTAGAAATCCCCGGTCCGTAACACCTCCACCACGTCAGCGATAGCGTCCTTGGACAACAACATCCCGCCGAGCGCGGACTGCTCGGCAGTGATGTCCTGCGGCGGCTGCCGGTCGAAGGACTGCCCGCCGTCCCCGAGCCGCACGCCACGGTCGTCCACCAGCGCCACCCCTGGGTACTCCCTTCCCCCGTGTTCAACTCAGTCGAACACATGTTCTACCCGATGAGGCTGACAGTTTCGGTAGGACGCCCGCGCAACCCGTGCCCTTGGGCGCGTCGGGCGAGGTTAGGTCGCCGCAGCGGCTGAAGCAAGAGCCCTCGAGCAGCACCTGGGGACAGCCTGGGGACGTCCTCCGGACGGAGCGCCCGAGACTGCGGCAGGACCGGTGGAGGACTGTGGACAAGCTGGGGAGAAATCATCCGAATTCTGTCGTCTTACCTGCTCAAAGCCCTGTGCGGAGTTGTGGATACAACGTTCAGGTCTCGGTCCGGCGTGTCCTCGTCGGCACCGCCGATGACCCGGCGTGTCGGCATCGCGAGGAAGCGCGGAAAGACGACGAAGGGCCCCTCCGCCAGTAGCAGAGGGGCCCTTCCGGGTGTGGCAGCTCAGCCCGCCATCGGGCTCAAGGTTCATGAACCAGCGAGCAACACGCCGAGCATCAGACCCCGGCACGGCGTACACAGGAGCACGACACGCCGGGGACGGGGGATTATCGAGCGATGACCTCGAGGGGAACGGTCACCGAGACGTCCGGGTGCAGTCGCACGGTGACCTGGTAGGCGCCGGTGGACTTGATGTGCCCGCCAAGGTCGACCGCGCGCTTGTCCAGCACGGGCCCGCCTGCCGAGCGGACGGCGTCGACCACGTCGGTCACGGTTACCGAGCCGAACAGCTTCCCGCCGGAGCGGCCTGCCTTGGCCGCCAGCGACACCACACCCAGACCGCTCAGCGTGCCAGCCACCTGCCGAGCATGGTCAAGGTCGCGGATCTGCCGGGTCTGCTGCGCTCGGCGGATCGTCGCCACCTGCTTCTCCGCACCTTTGGTGGCCAGAATGGCCAGGCCGCGGGGCAGCAGGTAGTTGCGGGCGTAGCCGTCCTTGACCAGCACCAGATCCCCGGGCCCGCCGAGGTTCGGGACGTCAGCAGTGAGAATGATCTTCACGTGGGCGCTCCTTCCCGGGTATCAGCGTGCAGTCGAGGTGTAGGGCAGCAGCGCGACCTCGCGAGCGTTCTTCACTGCGATCGCGACGTCTCGCTGGTGCTGGCAGCAGTTGCCGGTGACCCGGCGGGCACGGATCTTGCCGCGGTCGGAGATGTACTTCCGCAGCAGCGCCGTGTCCTTGTAGTCGATAGCGGTGTCCTTGTCCTTGCAGAAAATGCAGATCTTCTTCTTCGGTTTGCGCACAGGCGGCTTAGCCATGACTGAGGTACTCCTGAGTGGTCACGCTGGGGGTGGGGGAACGAGGTTCAGAACGGTGGCTCATCGTCGTAGCCACCGGCGCCGCCGGATCGGGCGGGCGCACCAGCCTGGGGGGCCGAGCTCCACGGATCGTCGGCCGGCGGGGAGCTCGAACCCGACGAGCCATAGCCTCCCGAGGCACCACCCTGACGGCTGACCTTGTTCACCTTGGCTGTGGCGTACCGCAGCGAGGGGCCGACCTCGTCGACCTCCATCTCCATGACGGTGCGCTTCTCGCCCTCCCGGGTGTCGTAGGAGCGCTGTCGCAGCCGCCCACTGACGATCACCCGCATGCCCCGGGTAAGGGACTCGGCGGTGTTCTCCGCGGCCTGCCGCCAGATATTGCAGCGCAGGAACAGAGCTTCCCCGTCCTTCCACTCGCCCGTCTGGCGATCGAGGGTGCGTGGCGTGGAGGCAACGGTGAAGTTGGCCACCGCCGCACCGGACGGGGTGAAGCGCAGTTCCGGGTCGGCTGTGAGGTTGCCGATCACGGTGATGACGGTCTCGCCAGCCATGTCAGCCTTTCCCGTCGCGCCGCAGCACCTTGGTGCGCAGTACGGACTCGTTGAGCGAGAGTTGCCGGTCGAGCTCGGCGACCGTGGCGGGTGTGCAGGACATGTCGACCACCGCGTAGATGCCCTCGGTGCGCTTGTCGATCTCATAGGACAACCGGCGCTTGCCCCAGATGTCGACCTTCACGATGTTGCCGCCCTGCGTCTTCACGACGCCGAGGAACTGGTCCAGCGATGGTGCCACGGTGCGCTCATCGAGTTGCGGATCGAGGATGACCATCATCTCGTAATGACGCATGAAGACCACTCACCTCCTGTGGACTGGTCGGCCGCGGACTCTCCGCGGCAGGAGGGGTATTGCCGGCCGAGCCAGCGTTCCTACCCTAGTCGGCTGGGCCGACGTTCCTACCCTAGTCGCCGCGCGGTGAGCACCGGCGTAGCGACGAGGAGGAGGATAGCAAGCGACCGCCCCGCGATTGCAATCGCGGGGCGGTCGCCGGATAGTTCGCCAGTGTGGCGAGACCTTACCTGGTCAGCACCTGGTCAGCGCCGACCCAGAACCCAGGTGCGCAGCAGTGCCACGCTCACGCCGACGAGCATCAGGACTGCCACCAGGATCGGCAAGGCCACCCGCTCGACACCGCTCGCCGGCAAGGCCGACGCCCGGCCGGCCGCGGCAACATCGTTGGCCGCGGCATTGTGCTTCCCCAGGCTCGCAACACCGTTGGTGGGGGCACCGAACAGATCCCCGGTGAGGATGGTCGCCGAGAGCCGTCCGAGTCCACCGGCGGGTCGGCCCAGCTGCAGCAGATCAGCGTAGTTGAACCGGAACCCTCCGTTGTAGCTGCCTATCGCGTACGGGAAGAAGCTCGGTGTCACCGGACCGTACATCGCACCCGAGCCCGCAGGGATGAATGCCGGACCAGCTGCTGGCTGCGGCTGATCGGCAGGCGCCGGTGGCGGAGCCGCCGGTGCACCCGGCGACGCGGGCTGGCCCAGTGCGGGCAGCGAGCCGACCACACCACCGGCAGGGCCGAGAGCCGGAGCGATCAGTTTTTCTACGGGTGCGGTGGCCGGCGAGATCGGCTCAGCCGTGAGGACGCAGGCCGGGGCCACTGGACCCATCATCTCCCGCAGCGCCGGGGTGGCGTCAAAGGTGCTCGACCCCGTGGCCGGCACCTTACCGACGTCGATCACAGGCAGACTCGCCAGCCGCACGCCCACCGGTTGACCCGGGGCACCACGCACAGTATCGCCGCAGCTGCCCACGACCAGCGGCACGGAAGCCGCAGCCGGGGTGAGAGTAGGAGCGGGAGCAGCCAGCGCAGCAACGCCCACTCCGAACGCGCTCACGCCGCAAAGTAACGAGGCTGCTCCTGCCACCGTGGCCACCCTAGCCCGTGTGCCCATAGGTTCCTCCGCGTCGGTCCGTACCCGGTTGTATCGCCAGTGTAACGACCATAGAGCCTCTGTGTGATAGCGACCAGCACTTTCAGCATATCGAGATAACACTGTGCACTTGCCGTGTGCTCTGCGTGGGCATCTGCGGGCGCCGATCGGGCACCGAAGGACCGGACTAAACTCCCCGCCATGCGCATCGGCGCCCACGTCGGCGACGGCGACCCGGTCAGTTCTGCTACGGAGCGCAATGCTGAGGCCGTGCAGTTCTTCCTCGCAGATCCGCAGAGCTGGAAGGCGCCGCCAGCACACTCCGTAGTCAGCCAGCTACCCCTCGCTGATCTAGAGACATACGTGCACTCACCCTACGTAATCAACGTGGCATCGCTCAACAACCGCATCCGGATCCCGTCCCGCAAACTGGTCGCCCAACACGCCGCCGGGGCTGCCACGATCGGGGCACGCGGGCTGGTGGTGCACGGCGGCCATCTCGCCAAGGGTGAGGATCCCGCCCAAGGTGTGGAGAACTGGCGCAAGATGTTCGCCCGGCAATCGGCTGACGGCGGTTTCGGTACCCGGATCCTGGTGGAGAACACCGCGGGTGGAGACAACGCGATGGCCCGGCGGTTCGATTCGCTGGCCCGGTTGTGGGACGCGATCGGCGACTATGACGTCGGCTTCTGCCTGGACACCTGCCACGCGTTCGCCGCGGGGGAGGACCTGGACGGCGCCGTCGACCGGGTCCGGGCCATCACCGGCCGGATCGACCTGGTGCATTGCAACAATTCGCGCGACGAGTTCGGCTCGGCCCGGGATCGGCATGCGCCGCTGCGCCAGGGCACCATCGCGCCGCAGCAACTGGTGGCGGTCTGCGCCGCAGCTGGCGCCACAGTGGTGTTGGAGACGGACCCCGATTCCCAGGCGGAGGACATCGCCTGGTTGCGAGAGCAGCTGGAATCGTGATCACCGCATGGACGCCGCCGGCCATGCTGCCCGGTCAGACCCCGGTGCGGCGGTTGAGCGGTTCAGGCTTGGCCGTGCTGGTGCTGTTGTGCGGGCTCACCCTGCTCCTCGGTTACGCGAACAAGGCCAGGTGCACCGGCCCGGAGTTCGACGCCCACGGACGCAGCACCCCGGGTTACGACATCCGCAAGTACCGCGACGTCTGCTACTCCGATATCCAGCACCTCTGGATCACCCGGGATCTCTACCGGCACGCCATCCCCTACGTGTCCGGCGGGATCACACCCCAGGGGGACATGTTCGGCGGCACGGTGGAGTACCCGGTTCTGACCGGCCTCCAGATCTGGCTGTCCGGGCTGCCGGTGCACACCGATGCGGGGTTCCTGCTCTCCTCGGCGCTGGTGATGGCGCCGTTCGGGCTCCTCACCGCGGCCCTGCTGGGCCAGCTCGCCGGATGGCGGGCGCTGCTGTGGGCGATCGGCCCGCCGCTGGTGCTCTACTCCGTCCACAACTGGGACCTGCCGGCGGTGGCCTGCACGGTGGCCGCGGTGTGGATGATGCACGGCTCCCGGGCGGACCGGACGCTGGCCGAGCGCGGGGTGCGGGCCGGGGTGCTGCTCGGTATCGGCTTCGCGTTCAAGCTTTACCCGGCAATGTTCGTGGCTCCACTCGCGCTGTACGTGCTCACCGGGCAGCGGGACCGCTGGGACGTCGCGGGCGCGCTGCGGGTGTGCGCGGCGGCGGCCGGCACCGCGCTGCTGGTCAACCTGCCGGCCATGGTGCTGGGCTACTCCGGCTGGTGGGCCGCGTTCACGTTCCAGCAGCAGCGCAAGGTAGACGGCACTACCAACTCGATCTGGTTCTGGGCGTTCCGGCCCTTCTCGGATACCCAATCCTTCCAGTCGATCATGAACTGGGTATCACCGCTGGCGGTGTTGGCGTCGTTCGCGGTCGCCCTGGCGGTGGGTTGGCGGCGCTACCGAGCTGACGGCAGCTACCCGTGGATCGGCGTCTCGGCGGCCATGCTGTGCGGGTTCCTGCTCCTGCACAAGGTCCACTCGCCGCAGTACGCGCTGTGGCTGCTGCCCTTCCTGGTGCTGCTGCGGGTGCCCTGGGCCTGGATCGCCGCCTACCTAGCGGCGGACCTCGCGATAGGGATCGGGATCTTCCGCTGGTTCTACCTGCTCGAGGAGGGCCTACCGGCCGGCATCGCGGACGGCTTCGCCGCCCAAGCCGTGGTGATCGGCGTCTGGGCCCGCGCCGCCCTGCTGGTCGCCTTGTATTACTGCGTTCTGCTCCCAGAAGGCACCTCCCGCGGCTCGATTTCTGCGTTCTGGGGTCCGCGGTAGATGTTGTGCAGCACGAGAACGGCGAGGAGCAGGACTGCGGTGTCACGGATGAGCACTGCACCGAGGAACGGCTCGATGGGCAGGCCCCTGGGGTCGGGGCCGAGGTAGTAGGCCATCCGGGGGACCCAGAGCAGCGCATCGAGCACCATCCAGGCCAGCACCGGTTTCCAGCGGGGAATCGCCAGGACCGCGAGCGGCACCAGCCACAACGAGTACTGCGGGCTCCAGACTTTGTTGGTGAGCAGGAACGCGCACACCACCAGGAAGCACAGCTCGACCAGCCGCGGACGGTGCGGCGCCCGCAACGCGACCCACCCGATGGCCGCACAGGCCAGCAGGAACAGCGCCGCGGTGACCAGGTTGAGCACGATCGGGACCTGGCCGGGCAGCAGCACCCCGTCGAACCCGGGCCAGCCTGTGAAGGAGGACACCACGGTGTACAACGTGTCCGGGTCGGCCCCGCGCCGACCGCTGAGCCGGAAGAACTCCGACCATCCAGCCGGGAACAGCACCGCCATGGGCAGGTTCACCAGTGCCCAGGTCACGCCGGCGGCGGCAGTCGTCTGCAATCCGGGGCGCAGCCGCCGGTCCCGCAGGGACAGCAGCAGGATCGGGCCCAGAAAGAACAGCGGGTAGAGCTTGGCGGCCCCGCCCAGGCCGAGCAGCACACCAGCGAGCACCGGACGCCGCCGGGCCCACGCCAGCAGTCCCGTCATGGCCAGCGCGGTGGCCAGCGCGTCGAAGTTGGTGAACGCGTGCACCACGACTACGGGCGACAGCGCGGCCAGTGCCGCGTCCCACGGTCGCCGCGGAGACAACGACACCAGCGCCCACACCGTGATGAGCCACGCCGCGGCCAGCAGCACCGCGCTGATGTCGAAGTGCACAACGGCCGCTACCGTCCCGGGCAGCCAGCCCAGATCCGCAGCCGCAATCCAGGTCTGAGCGAGCTTGGCCACGACCCACTGGTACATCCCGGTGAGCACCGGGTACTCCATATACCGCACCTGCTCACCGGGCTCGCCCTGATGCTCGATCCACGAGGTGGCGTACGGGAAGCCGGCCAGCCCGGACCGATCCAGCCGCTCCGCGGTGTACAGCGGCACGGTGTCGGAGTAGCACATCGCGCGGTACTGGCGGGCGTCCCGCCAGTCCAGCTGCAGGGCACCGGCCGGGTCGCGGTAGGTCTGCAGGCATGGCGCCTTGGTCAGCCAGCCGAGCGCCAGGGTGATCGTCGCGAACAGCAGCACCACCCGCAGCGGAGTCCAGAACCAGTGCCGGCCCAGCACCGCGTGCCGGCCCAACGGTCCGCCCACAATCCGGCTGGCCAGCCGGGGCACGGGGTCGGTCCAGCTGGGTATCACCCGCTGCGACGGCGTGAGCGAGCGCCCATCGAATCTACCGCCAGGCGTGCTGCCAGCCGGGCCACCCCCGGCGGAGCCGGCAATCGGGCCACCCCCGGCGGAGCCGGCAATCGGACCACCCCCGGCGGAGCCGGCAATCGGACCACCGCCGGGCGTGCCGGCAATCGGACCACCGCCGCTCACCGGCAACTTACTCGCCTCTGTCACCGCGGTGATGCTACGAACCCGCGCCCGAGCTGCGCAGGGTGGCGCGACACACCGGGCACCAGAGCGCGACACGCCGGGCATGAGGGCGCGACACGCCGGGCATGAGGGTTAACCCCCGTTGGCGGCACCGGGGCACCCCGCAGCGTCCGGATGGAACGTGCACCTGCCCAGAGAAGGCTTCGGCGTCTCCGTCGGGGGATCGGTCGGGACGGGCAGGGGATCGAAGCCGAAGGCCGGGTCGGGTGCCTGGGACTGTCTGGCCTTCGGGTTGTCGCGCTTCTGCGAGGTCGGAGGAGGGGCCTGCTCGACGGGCGCCGGCGGCGGCGGACCGATCAGGGTGGGCGCGGGGAAGGTCTCCAGTGGAGTGCGGTTGAGGTAGGACTTCATGAACCGCTGCCAGATCGCGCCGGGCACACCCCGCCCGAAGATGTCGGCACCGTTGGCGTTCTTGATCGCTGAATTGGCCGGATCGCCCACCCAGACCGCCGCGGAGATCGACGGGGTATAGCCGACGGTCCAGGCGGCGGAGTTGGTGCCGGTGTTACCGCGCTGGTGGGTGCCGGTTTTCGCGGCCACCTGGCGGTTGCCATCCAGGGGGATCTGCGAGCTCCGCGCGACGTCCGTCATCGTCGCGGTGACGTTGCGGGCCAGCTGGGAGTTGCGCTGGGGGTTCGTGGGGTCGAAGGCGGGTTGCGGCTTGTCGACGTGCGTGTACTCGACGTTGCCATGGGAGTTGGCGTACTGCCGGACGAAGAACGGGTCGCGACGCATGCCGTCGGCGGCGAAGGTCGCATAGGCGCTCGCCATGTCGATCGTGTGCACCGGGTACTGGCCGAGCGTGATACCCACCGCGGGCACGCCGCTGTCCGGCTCGACCATCGCGGGCTTGCCGTTGATCTGCGCCGGGATGCCGGCCTGGATCGCGGCGTTCCGGACCGCCTGCGATCCCACGTCCTGGGCCAGCCGGACGAAGGTCGTGTTCACCGACTGCGTCATCGCGTCGTGCAAGGTCAGCGAGTGGTAGCTGCGGCTCTCCGAGTTGGCGTAGGAGATCCCGTCGATCACCACCGGGGAGTCGCCGTTATAGATCGCGTTCATGCCGATGCCCTTCTCGAGGGCAGCCAGCATGGTGAACGGCTTGAACGACGAGCCCGGATTCCAGGCCGGCCCCCCGGCCAGGTCGAATCCCTCCCCGTCCGTTCCGCCGTAGTAGGCGATCACGCTGCCGGTACGCGGATCGACTGCGACGAGGGAGGAGTGCAGGTTCTTCGGCTGGCCGTGGAGCTCGGTGAGCACCGCGTCACGGGCCAGACCCTGCGCGTGGGAATCGATGGTGGTGGTGATCCGCCCGCCGTTGATGGCCAGCTGATCGCGATTGATGCCCTGCTTCTCCAACTCCTCGAGCACCCGGTCGACGATGTGCGCCCGGTCGTCGGTCGGCGAGCCGGCGACCTGTCCCGGCGGGATCGTCGCCGGGTACCGGGTCGCCGCTTCCTCCCGGGACAGCCAGCCCTGGGCGATCATGCCGTCCAGCACGAAGCTCCATCGTTCCTGAGCCTGCTGCGGGTTCTTGGCCGGGTCCCACCGGGAGGGGGACTGGATCGCGCCGGCCAGCACCGCCCCCTCGGAGGCGCTCAGGTCCTGCACGTTCTTTCCGAAGTACGCCTGGCTGGCGGCCTGGATGCCGTACGCCCCGCGGCCGAAGTAGATCGTGTTGAGGTAGTCCTCCAGGATCCGATCCTTGGAGTACTGCTTGGTGATCTTGGCCGCGATGATCATCTCCCGGAACTTCCGGAAGATGCTGTGCTCGTCATGGCCGGTGACGACCTTGATGTACTGCTGGGTGATCGTCGAGCCACCCCCGTCGCCGCCGGTGAGCTGGCTCCACACCGCCCGGCCGATGCCCACGACATCGAATCCGAGGTTGGACCGGAAGCTGCGGTCCTCGGCCGCCAGCACGGCGTTCTGCACGGGCACCGGCACCTGCCGGAGGGGCACGGTGATCCGATTGCCCTCGTCGGGCACATAGCGGCCGAGTTCGGTGGTCCCGTCGCTGCCCATGATCGTGGTGATCTGCTTGCGCTGCGCTGTCAGCTCCGCCGGGGAGGGCACGGTGAGGAATAGCCAGCCGACGAAGAACCCCACTACCGGTGTCAGCACTGCCAGGAGCACGGCCACCAGGACGATCTTGCGCGCCAATCGCCAGCGATCCGGTTCGTCCCAGGGGGGTTCGTCACCCTGCGGGTCCGCGTATTCATCGGGGTAGCTCCCGCGGTGGTCGACTCCGCTCGCCGGCCCAGCCGCCGGTGAGTTGCGCGTGGCGTGGGTGAGCAGCTCAGGCTCCGGCTGCGGGGCCCGGGCCGGCAGCACGTTCGTCCGCACGGTGACCGGCCCGTCCGGATTGCCCCCGGGTCCCTCCGGCGGGCGTCGCTGTGCAGGGGGTCGCGGGGGCTGGGCGAACCGCTCAGGTGGCGCACCCGGATGCGCCGGGCGCCGACCACTGTCTCCTGGCTGGTCGCTCACGCGTTGGCCTCCCAGACCGATGTCTCAGACCAGTGTTCGGGTCACGAGGATTCGAACAGGGAAATTTCCGGCCGCGGGGGGCGGATCACTCCGCCGCGGACTTCCGGCTGGACCGCCTGCCCTCCGCACCACTCGTTCCCAGGACGTATGACTGCACAAGGTGGTTCCAGTTGCACGTCCGGCAGACCTCAACGACGTGAACGCTGAACTCGCCGAACAGCGTCGCCATGCGGCTGAGCTCCTCGACGGTCCGCGCGGAGCCTGCCGCGTGCCGGAGTTCCTCGCCGTACACCCACGACACCAGCGTCAGGGGCTCCTTACGGCACACCGGACAGGTGGCCGAACTGGGTTCGCCGTGGAACTTCGCCGCCCGCACAAGATACGGGTGAGCATCGCAGACATCCATGACGCCCACCCGGCCGGCGTAAACCTCCGCGAGCAGCGCACGACGCTGCAACGCGTAGTCAACCACCTGTCGTTGGGTCCGCACCCTGGACAGCCTACGCAACCGTTCCGTGATCGCAGCTTGGCGTTCGGGCAGGTTGTGGCTCACGCTGCGTGCCCGCTCCCGGACTCGACACCGTGACGTCGATCTCTGTACACCGCCCTGATGTATCGGAGCGATATAGTGGGACCACGCATCGAGCCCGCGGGGAGGTGTCGCGTGCTGGAGCTGGCCGTACTCGGGCTGTTACACGACGCCCCGATGCACGGCTATGAGCTACGCAAACGCCTCGCTGGACTGCTCGGAGCGGTCCGCGCCTGCTCGTTCGGGTCGCTTTACCCGACGTTACGCCGGTTGCAGCGCTCCGGCTTCATCGTGGAGGACGACGAGCCCGTGGAGGACCACTGTGCCGTCAGGGGTGCCGGCCGGAGTACAGCGTGGGGGCGCCGCGCCCGGCGGGTGTACAAGCTCACCGCGGACGGCAAGGAGCGCCTCGCCGTCCTGCTGGCCGATGCCGGTCCGCCGACCTGGGAGGACGGCGGGTTCGGAGTGCACCTTGCGTTCTTCTCCAGGACACCTGCCGAAGTCAGGATGCGCATCCTGGAAGGGAGGCGCCGCCGGGTCGAGGAACGCCGGGAAGGGCTGCGTGCCGCACTCGCGCGGACCAGCGACCAGATCGACCGCTACACCCTCGAACTCCACCGGATGGGTCTGGACACCAGCGAGCGCGAGGTGCGCTGGCTCAACGAACTGATCGCCCATGAACAGGCGAACACAGCAACGTCGCGGTCAGGGAGATTCAATAACACAGAACTCAACAACGACGACACTGAAAGGGCGGACCATGACTGAAGGCCGCGACGCCGGTCCCGGTATCCGGGTCGCCATTGTGGGCGTCGGCAACTGCGCCGCATCCCTTGTGCAGGGCGTACACTATTATCGCGACGCCGACCCCACCATCCGCGTGCCCGGTCTGATGCACGTGCAGTTCGGCGACTACCACGTTGGTGATATCGAGTTCGTCGCCGCATTCGACGTCGACGCCAAGAAGGTGGGACGCGACCTGTCTGAGGCCATCGTGGCCAGCGAGAACAACACGATCTCGATCTGCGACGTGCCGCCGCTGGGAGTGACCGTGGCGCGCGGGCACACGCTGGATGGGCTCGGCGAATACTATCGGGACATTATCACTGAGTCCGATGAACCGCCTGCGGACGTGGTCGGCGCGCTGCGCGAGTCGGGCGCTGACGTGCTGGTATGTTACCTTCCGGTGGGTTCGGAGGAGGCTGATCGCTTCTATGCACAGTGCGCGCTGGACGCCGGAGTCGCCTTCGTCAATGCACTTCCGGTCTTCATCGCATCGGATCCGGAGTGGGCGCGCAAGTTCACCGAAGCGGGTGTGCCGATCATCGGTGACGACATCAAGTCCCAGGTCGGCGCAACCATCACACACCGAGTGCTGGCCAAGCTGTTCGAGGACCGTGGGGTGGAGCTGCTGCGCACTTATCAGCTCAACTTCGGCGGCAACATGGATTTCATGAACATGCTGGAGCGCAAGCGGCTGCAGTCGAAGAAGATCTCCAAGACACAGTCGGTGACCTCGCAGGTTCCCCACGAGATGGAGAAATCGTCGGTCCATATCGGACCATCGGACCACGTGCCCTGGCTGGACGACCGCAAGTGGGCCTACGTGCGGCTGGAGGGTCGGGCGTTCGGTGATGTGCCGCTGAATATGGAGTACAAGCTCGAGGTCTGGGACTCGCCCAACTCCGCCGGTGTGATCATCGACGCGATCCGCGCAGCGAAGATCGCCAAGGACAGGGGGCTCGGCGGCCCGATCGTGTCCGCGAGTTCCTATTTCATGAAGTCACCGCCGGAGCAGTACTCCGACTCCGACGCCTACCAGGCCGTCGAGGCCTTCATCCACGGCGACCCCTAAACCCCCGCGTGTCGCGTTCTCGTGCACGGTGTGTCGCGTTCTTGTGCTGATTATGGTCGGGCGCAGTCTCCAGGGCGGCAGGCACAGCCAGAGCAGCTGGCGATCGGCGCCCGCACTGCGACGGCTGCCCGATGGCCCAGCATGCCTCCGGCGATCAGCAACCCGACGGCGCCGACCGCGGCCACCCCGACGATCACCATCAGGGGTGCGCCACCCGTGCGCAGGGCCAGCGCACCACCGGCGGCGCAGGTTGCGCCAGCCGCAAGCACCGGTGGGGCAGCCACCTGATTGGCGACGGCGAATGCGGCCTCCGAGCGCAGCGTCGCGGGAGTGCGGATGCCGGCGAACCGGTTGCGCGGCAACCGCCGTTTCCAGCCGAGCAGACCGACGGTGAGCAGTCCGGCGCCAGCGACCAGCAGCACCACCCCGAGCAGCGCGGACGCGAACACGTCGGCCAGGATACCGACTCGTCAGGTCGGAGAGCATGGGCACACAGGTACTCGAACGCCACGGTATGGGCCGTGATCTCGTGCGGTTCTTCAGCAGCTCGCCTGCCGATCGATGGTGTTCTCGCCACGTGGCTTCCCGTTGACCATGACGGGCAGGACACGGTTGGATTCACCGTTGCCACGCTGTGGGTGTTGGCCACCAACCGGCGGGCTCGCGGGTTCTACGAGCATTCGGGCTGGAGTCTTGACGATCATGAGAAGACCGAATGGCGTGGCGACATGCCGCTTGTCGAGGTCCGCTACCGGCTCGTGATTCCCGTGAGATGAGCTGGGTCGTTGAG
>DATDHI010000093.1:0-8526 GCA_036521655.1 Pseudonocardiaceae bacterium
GCTGGGCTGACCCGCAACCTGTCCACCGCCGAGATCGTCGACCAGGTGCGCGCGGCTGCCGCCGCGATGCGGGACGGGGAGCTCGCCGGTGGCCCCGGCCGGCTGTCCAACGTCGTGTTCATGGGGATGGGGGAGCCGCTGGCCAACTACCGGCGGGTGGTCGCCGCGGTCCGCCGGATCACCGACCCCGCCCCGGACGGGTTGGGCGTGTCGCAGCGGTCGGTGACCGTGTCCACGGTGGGGCTGGTGCCGGCGATCCGGCGGCTGGCCGGGGAAGGCCTGCAGGTCACGTTGGCGGTGTCGTTGCATACCCCCGACGACGAGCTGCGCGACACCCTGGTCCCGGTGAACAGCCGGTGGAAGGTGGCCGAGGTGCTCGCCGCGGCACGGCTGTACGCGGACGCCACTGGGCGCCGGGTGTCCATCGAGTACGCGCTGATCCGGGACGTCAACGACCAGCCCTGGCGGGCTGAGCTGCTCGGGCGGCTGCTGCGCGACCGCCTCGGGTCGCTGGTGCACGTCAACCTGATCCCGCTGAACCCCACCCCGGGCAGTGCGTGGGACGCCAGCCCACTGCCCGTGCAGGAGGAGTTCGTGGCGCGGGTCCGCGCCACCGGAGTGGCCTGCACCGTCCGGGACACCCGCGGCCGCGAGATCGCAGCCGCCTGCGGCCAGCTCGCCGCTGCCACCCCGCCGCTGCCACCCCGCCGCATTCAGCGTGCTGAGCGTGGCTATCAGGGTGCCGCCAGCCCCGCTGAGCCCGCTGAATGCGGTGGGGGAGGACACTGAGAGGGTGCGTCTTGCTGTTATGCCGCCTGTTGCGCCGATGCTGGCCAAGCCCGCCATTGCTATTCCTGCTGGTCAGCACTACGAACCGAAATGGGATGGCTTCCGGTCGATCATCTTCCGCGACGGCGACGAGGTCGAGATCGGCAGCCGCAAGGAGCGTCCGATGACCCGCTACTTTCCCGAGGTCGTCGAGGCTGTGCTCGCCAACTTCCCGCCCCGCGCGGTGATCGACGGCGAGATCGTCATCGCCGACCAGGACCGCAACACCCTGGACTTCGAGGCGCTGCAGCAGCGCATACACCCCGCTGCGAGCCGGGTGAACCTGCTGGCGCGTGAGACCCCGGCCAGCTTCGTCGCATTCGACCTGCTTGCCCTGGGCGATGACGACCTCACCGGGCATCCGCTCGCCCAGCGGAGAGCCACGCTCGAGCTCGCCCTTGCCGAAGCTGCGTCACCGGTGCACCTCACCCCGGCGACCCAGGACCTCGACGTGGCCCGCCGGTGGTTCGACCAGTTCGAAGGCGCAGGTCTGGACGGGCTGATCGCCAAGAAGCTCGACCTGCGCTACCAGCCCGACAAGCGCGTCATGACCAAGATCAAGCATGAGCGAACCGCCGACTGCGTCGTCGCTGGCTACCGGGTGCACAAGTCCGGCTCCGACGCCCTCGGGTCACTGCTACTCGGGCTCTACGATGATCGCGGCGTGCTCGTCTCGGTCGGTGTGATCGGCGCGTTCCCGATGGCGCAGCGCCGCCAGCTGCTCACCGAGATGCAACCGCTCGTCACCACCTTCGAGGACCATCCGTGGGCGTGGGCCCGCCAGGAGGAGGGGGAGCGCACCCCGCGCAAGTCCGAGACCAGCCGCTGGAACGCCGGCAAGGATCTGTCGTTCACCCCGCTGCGCCCCGAACGCGTGGTCGAGGTCCGCTACGACTACATGGAGGGCGTCCGGTTCCGGCACACCACCCAGTTCGTCCGCTGGCGCCCGGACCGCGACCCCTGCTCCTGCACCTACGACCAGCTCGACCGGCCGGTCCGGTTCAACATCGTCGACGTGCTCACGAGCGCCTGACACACCGGGCATCAGGGCACGACACACCGGGCATCAGGGCACGACACGCCGGGAGTCGCGGTCGGCCCACTCGAGGAGCGGTTCCAGGGAGAAGACGGCGGTGTCGATGCCGGCGTGTACGTCGCCGAGGCGGGCGAACCGCTCGGGCACGGTGGCCAGGGTGAAGTCGCCCGGCTCGGCGTCGGGTACCTCGTCCCAACGCAGCGGCGTGGACACCACCGCCTCGGGCACGCCGCGTACCGAGTAGGCACTGCGGATCGTGTGGTCGCGGGTGTTCTGGTTCCAATCCACGAGTACCGCGGCGATCCGGTCCCGCTTCCACCATGCGGTAGTGACCAGCTCCGGCGCCCTGCGCTCCACCTCATGGGCGAAGGCGCGGGCCGCCCGGCGCACGTCGGCGAAGCCCCAGCGCGGCTCGATCCGCACGTAGATGTGCATCCCGCGACCTCCGGAAGTCTTCGGCCAGCCGACCGCGCCGAGTTCGGCGAGCACCTCCTGCGCCACCGCGGCCACCTGGCGCGCCTGCGCGAACCCCGTGCCTGGTTGCGGGTCGAGGTCGATGCGCCACTCGTCGGGGCGCTCCACATGGGCCGCCCGCGTATTCCACGGGTGGAATTCCACGGTGCTCATCTGCACCGCCCAGATCACGTCGGCGAGGTCGGTGACGCACAGTTCATGTGCGTTGCGGCCGGAGGGAAAGTCCACCCGCACGGTCTGCACCCACGGGGGAGCGCCTGCCGGGAGCCGCTTCTGGTGCACCTTGGGGCCGGTGACTCCTTTGGGGAACCGGTGCAACATGCAGGGACGCTCGCGCACAGCGCGGACGATGCCGTCGCCGACGGACAGATAGTAGCGAGCAAGGTCGAGCTTGGTCTCGCCACGGGCTGGGAAGTAGACCCGCTCCGGGTTGGTGATCCGGACGCTCCGGTGACCGACCTCCAGCTCGATGGCCGGGGACCTGCTCCCGGCGGCCATCGACGACTCAGTCCTGCCTGGACTTCAGGCTCTTCAGGTGGCTGCCGATCAGCATCACCACGAGCAGCAGACCGAGGCCGACCAGCCAGGCGTCCTCGACGTGGCTGCGATGGTTCCCGATCAGCATCGCGAACAACGCGAACGCGGTGAGCCACCCCGCGATGCGGCCAGCGAGGGGGAAGCTGCCGTGCCAGCCCCAGTCGGCCGAGGGCTCGGCATGGGAGTCCGCCCCATGATCGGTTGCGTGGTCCTGCTCCGAGGGGTGCTGGTCAGTCACGGCCACGCGAGCATCATCGCATACCGCCAGCGAGCTGGCGGGACCCGCGACGGTCCCGCCAGCCCGCAAAGTGGTCAGGTGCGCCCGACTGCTCTACGCCCCACGACTAGCCGGTAGATCCCCAGCAGGATGAGCGACCCTATGATGGCCACGATCCAGGTCTGGAAGCTCCAGAAGTTCTGGAGTCCCGTCCCGAAGAAGAGGCTGCCGAGGTACCCGCCGATCAAGGCGCCGACAATCCCGATCAGCATGGTGACGATGATCCCGCCGGGGTCGTCACCCGGCATGATCAACTTGGCGATGGCGCCGGCGAGCAGCCCCAACACGATCCATCCGAGAAAGCCCATTCCCCGCTCCTTCCCTGTGCCCCGATATCAGTAGTGTGATCCGGTTCCCGCTACCTCGCACCATAGGTGGTCCTGCCGTCGGGAAGAATGACCTGGATGGACGCCAACCGGCCACGTTCCGTACTGCTGCTGGGCAGTACCGGATCCATCGGCGTCCAGGCGCTGGACGTCGTGCAGCTTAACCCGCAGCGCTTCCGGGTGGTCGGGCTGGCCGCGGGCGGGGCAGATCCGCAAGCCCTGGCGGCGCAGGTGGTGCGCAGCGGTGCACCCACCGTGGCGGTGGCCCGCGCCAGGTCCGCACAGGACCTGCAGCTGGCGCTGTTCGCCGAGGCGCAACGCTGCGGCTACGAGCGGGGCGGCTACCGGATGCCGCGGATCCTGGCCGGTCCGGAGGCGGTGGTCGAGCTCATCGCGACCCAGCCCGCCGACGTGGTGCTCAACGGCGTGACGGGCTCCCGCGGCCTGGCGCCGACGCTAGCCGCCCTGCGCAGCGGCGCCACCCTGGCGCTGGCAAACAAGGAGTCCCTGGTGGCCGGGGGTGCGCTGGTGACCGGCGCTGCCGCGCCAGGCCAGATCGTGCCGGTGGACTCCGAGCACTCCGCGCTGGCCCAGTGCCTGCGCGCCGGTACCGCCGGCGAGGTGGCTCGGCTGGTGCTCACCGCCTCGGGTGGGCCGTTTCGCGGCCGGCGCCGGGAGGAGCTCGACGGGGTCACCGCCGAGCAGGCCCTGGCGCATCCAACCTGGCGGATGGGCCCGGTGGTGACGGTGAACTCGGCCACCCTGGTGAACAAGGGCCTGGAGCTGATCGAGACG
Source organism: Pseudonocardiaceae bacterium (assembly GCA_036521655.1). GTDB lineage: Bacteria > Actinomycetota > Actinomycetes > Mycobacteriales > Pseudonocardiaceae. The sequence continues at coordinate 4,274 of DATDHI010000093.1, forward strand.
CACCTGCTGTTCGGCGTCCCCTACGACCGGATCGACGTGGTGGTGCACCCGCAGTCAGTGATCCACTCGATGGTCACGTTCACCGACGGCTCGACGGTGGCCCAAGCCAGCCCGCCGGACATGCGTCTGCCGATCGCGTTGGCCATGGGCTGGCCGGACCGGGTCGCCGGCGCCGCACCGGCCTGCGACTTCACCCGTCCGGTGAGCTGGACGTTCGAGCCGGTGGACGGCGATGCGTTCCCCGCCCTCGGGCTGGCCAGGGTGGCGGGCGTCACCGGCGGGTGCGTGCCCGCGGTGTTCAACGCGGCCAACGAGGAAGCCGTGGCGGCTTTCCTGAGCGGCGGCATCGCCTTCCGGGGAATCGTCGACGCGGTCGAGGCGGTGCTGGGTGAGGCGCATGGGTGGCGAGCGGATCCGGCTACGGTGGAGGACGTGCTGGCCGCTGAGGACTGGGCTCGGAGCCGAGCAAGGGAGCTGTTGGGTGGCCAGACCGGGCCTGCCGGGACCCCGGCTAAGACCTCAGTCGAAAGGAGTGCGCCGTGACGTTTGCGCTGGGTGTGGTGCTGTTCGCGATGGGGATCGGGATCTCCATCGCCTTGCACGAGGCAGGCCACATGTACAGCGCGAAGGCTTTCGGGATGAAGGTGCGCCGCTACTTCATCGGCTTCGGGCCGACCCTGTTCTCGTTTCGTCGGGGTGAGACCGAGTACGGCCTCAAGGTGATCCCGGCCGGCGGCTTCTGCGATATCGCCGGGATGACCGCGCTGGAGGAGCTGTCCAACCCCGAGGACCGCAGGCGGGCGTTCTTCCGGTTCCCCACCTGGAAGCGCGTTGTGGTGCTCTCGGCGGGCTCGATGACGCACTTCGCGCTGGGCATCGCGCTGATCTATGCGATGGCGGTGTCCACCGGCCTGCCGAACATGAACCGCCAGGCGACCCCCGCAGTGGTGTCGGAGGTCAGCCCGTGCATCGCGGTGCAGGCCAACGGTTCCTGCCAGCCCGGCTCCCCGGCGCCCGCCAGGGATGCGGGCCTTCGGGCGGGTGACCGCGTGCTGTCCGTGGGGGGTGCCCCGGTACATGACTTCGGCACCCTGATCACCGCTATCCAGAGCCGTTCGGGCCCGACCGAGTTCCGGATCGAGCGCGACGGGCAGCAACGGGCCGTGTCGATCGATGTCGTCCGGGTCCCGGCCTCGGTGCTGGGTGGCCAGGGCAACACGCCGGTCGGGGCGATCGGGGTGAAGGCGCTGCGGCCCGACGCTGCGACGTTGCACTACAGCCCGGTGGGCGCGGTGGGCGCGACCGTGGCCTTCACCGGGACGATGTTCGCCAACACCTGGCAGGGGCTGGAGCAGTTCCCGCAGAAGGTCCCCTTGCTGGTTGATCGGATCGGCGGGCAGAACCGCACAGACACCCCGGTCAGCGTGGTCGGCGCCAGCGTGCTCGGCGGCGATGCAGTGGGATTCGGCGCGTGGTGGTTCTTCCTCTTCCTGCTCGCGGCGCTGAACCTCTTCATCGGGGTGTTCAACCTGCTGCCCCTGCTTCCGCTGGACGGCGGGCATATCGCCGTCAACCTCTACGAGAGCGCTCGCAACGCCGTTCTCCGGGCCACCGGCCGGCCCAACGGCCCACCGGTGGACTACACCCGGCTGCTCCCACTGACCTACGCGGTGATGATCGTGTTCATCGGGGTGAGCGCGCTGACCATCACCGCCGACATCGTCAACCCCATCCGCTTGCCACACTAAACTCCTCAGGAGAGGTGACCCGGTGTCGCCAGGCCATCGCGTTGATCACGGGGGCGTCCAGCTCGGCATGCCGGCGCTGCCGCCTCCCGTACTCGCCGACCGCCGCAAGACCCGCCAGCTGCAGGTCGGCGCGGTGGGCGTGGGCAGTGCGCACCCGGTGTCCGTGCAGTCGATGACCACCACGCTCACCGCCGACGTCGACGCCACCCTGCAGCAGATCGCCGAGCTCACCGCGGCGGGCTGCGACATCGTCCGGGTGGCCGTCCCCAGCGCCGACGACGCCGAGGCGCTGCCGGCCATCGCGCGGAAGTCTCAGATCCCGGTGATCGCCGATATCCATTTTCAGCCCAAGTACGTGTTCGCCGCCATCGACGCGGGCTGCGCGGCCGTTCGGGTCAATCCCGGCAACATCAAGAAGTTCGACGACCGGGTCGGCGAGATCGCCAGGGCCGCGAAGGACGCCGGCATCCCGATCAGGATCGGCGTCAACGCCGGGTCGCTGGACCCCAAGATCCTGGCCAAGTACGGCAGGGCGACCCCGGAGGCGCTGGTCGAGTCCGCACTGTGGGAGGCGAGCCTGTTCGCCGAGCACGACTTCCACGAGGTCAAGATCTCGGTGAAGCACCACGACCCGGTGATCATGGTGCGGGCCTACGAGCAGCTCGCGGCGCAGTGCGACTACCCGCTGCACCTCGGGGTCACCGAGGCCGGCCCAGCGTTCCAGGGCACCATCAAGTCGGCCACCGCATTCGGGGCGCTGCTGAGCCAGGGCATCGGCGACACCATCCGGGTCTCGCTGTCCGCGCCGCCGGTCGAGGAGGTCAAAGTCGGCCTGCAGATCCTGGAGTCGCTGAACCTGCGGACCCGCCGGCTGGAGATCGTGTCCTGCCCGTCCTGTGGGCGCGCCCAGGTGGATGTGTACTCCCTCGCCGACGAGGTGACCGCGGGCCTGGAAGGCATGGAGGTGCCGCTGCGGGTGGCTGTGATGGGCTGCGTGGTCAACGGGCCCGGTGAGGCCCGGGAGGCCGACCTCGGGGTCGCCTCGGGTAACGGCAAGGGGCAGATCTTCGTTCGCGGCCAGGTGATCAAGACCGTGCCGGAAGCGCAGATCGTCGAGACGCTCATCGAGGAGGCAATGCGGCTCGCGGAGGGATCGTGAATGGCTCGCATGAGCCCCGAGTGAATGCTGCCACTCATGAGCAGCAGTTAAGCTGTACCTGTGCTGAAGCAGGGGACCGCGCGACTGCTGCACGACCGCGACGTGCGCGGCGTGCGGGCGGCCCTTGCCGCCGACCCGGTGATGTCCTGCATGGTCGCGGCCCGGATCGAGACCAGCGGGCTGGATCCGTGGCGACTGGGCGGGGAGTTGTGGGGCTTTGGCGCAGGTGTGAACGGGGGACCACACGGGAGTGTGAACGGGGGCGGTGGGTGGGACGGCTTGTGCTTCTCTGGACCGAACCTGGTCCCGCTGCGCGGAGGGCCGGCGGCGATCCGGGCCTTCGCCGACCGGGCCGCCGGACGCGCCCGATGCTGCTCATCGGTGGTGGGACCGGCTGATCAGGTGCTCGAGCTATGGTCGCATCTGGGCGAGCGCTGGGGGCGTGCCCGGGAGGTACGTCCGGACCAGCCGCTGATGGTGCTCATCGGGCAACCCCGAGTGCCTGCGGACCCGCTGGTGCGGCCGGTGCGGCCCGAGGACCTGGATCGCTACCTGCCGGCCGCGGTGGCGATGTTCACCGAGGAGGTCGGGGTCGATCCTCGCCTGCCCGACGGCGGTGGGGGCTACCGGGCCCGGATCGCTGAGCTGATCGCGGCGGGCCGGGCGTTCGCCCGGTTCGAGGCGGGTGAAGTGGTGTTCAAGGCCGAGATCGGGGCGATGTCGTCGGCAGTGGGACAGATCCAGGGGGTGTGGGTACGCCCGGACCGGCGTGGGCGGGGCCTGGCCGCCGGGGGGACTGCCGCCGTGGTAGTGCGGCTACAGCAGCTGGGTCGCCTCGCCAGCCTCTACGTCAACGCCTTCAACTGGCCGGCGCGCGCCGCGTACCGCCGGGTAGGCTTCACCCAGGTCGGCTGCTTTGCCACCGTGCTGTTCTGACCCCGCAACCGGCATACTCGCGCTCGTGCGTCGACTGCTGCTCTTGATAGCCGCCCTGCTGGTGGTTCCGCTGGCAGGTTGTGGGTTATTCGGGTCCCACCCCCAGGACGCGGCGGCGGCGTTCCTGGCGGCGGTGGCGCGTGGGGACGCAGCGGGGGCCGGGCGGCTCACCGATGACCCAGCCGCTGCCACCAACCTGATCCAGCAAGTTCGCGACGAACTGAAACCGCAGCGCGTGACGCTCACTCTGGGCGACATCCGGTCCGGCGACAACACCGCCTCGGCGTCCTTCTCCGCCGTCTGGGACCTGGGGATGGGCCGGGAGTGGCGTTACCCGGGCGCCTTCGATCTCGTCCCGGCACACACCGACGAGGGCTGGTCGGTGCGGTGGAGCCCAGCTGTGCTGCACC
>DATDHI010000094.1:0-2339 GCA_036521655.1 Pseudonocardiaceae bacterium
TCATGAGCCTGCGGCGCCGAATACCAGGATTGACGCGGTGAACCCGTGCAGGTGGTTTCTGCCTGCGACGGGGCCGATCTCCCCCGCCGCGAAGAACCCGGCAACACCAGTGGTACCCAGACCGGCGCGCACGGCCAGCACGTCATGGTCGGCGCTAGGGAACATCGTGGTGCCACGACCGTTGCAGGAGAACAGCAGCGCGCCGCCTACCGGACCGGACTCCGCGCGGAACCGCGCGAACAATTCGTCGAGGTCCTCGTCGGCGGCGGACGCATCACGCACCTGGAAGCGAACGGTCTGGCCAACCTCGACGACGTCCCCGATGACGATCGCGCTCCGCTCGCGGTCGGCCGCCACGACGCCGCGGATGAGAAAGTCGCCGCGCTCGTGCTCCTCGGCGTACTCGTCCATCGCGACGCCGATGCTCAATCCGTGCGAGACGGCTCGCCGGACCTCGGGTGACAGCTCGGTGACGATCTGCTCGAGCTTGGTGAGCGCCGGGGTTCCGGCCAGCTCCAGCAGAACGTTGTCTTCGGCCCTGGTGACGATCATCGGCGGGCCGAAGGGGCGGCAACCCTGGCTGACCACCGGGCGGGCCGAGACCGGGCCGCCCAGCACCACCCCTATCGCGCCGGCCGGCACGCTGCTCCCGTCCAGGAACAGCCGCGCAGTCCCGCTGCCCCGGGGACCACTTGCCACGCCGCCGATCAGCGGTAGACCGGTGAGGTCGTCGTTGGAGCGCTCCACGAAGGCGGCGACCGGGAAGGTGAAGGGGTCGGCGAGCACCACCGCGACCGCGTCGTCCGGACGCCGGTCCGGCATTCCGATGACAGCGGCACCCTCCGGGGTGTTCACGAGCTCGAGCTGGAAGGGGGTGCACCTGGCGCCGGGCAGGCACGCGGCGAACGCACTGACCGCGAGCTCGATCTCCACCGCCCGGCCGGCGCCGATCACCCCCCCGGCGCTGCAACCCAGCGTCGTACGGGCGCCCGCCACGTCCATCGCGCGAATGCCCGCAGACTCGACGGCCTCCGGGTCATCGCCGCACACGAACACGCACAGGAGGTCCGGGCGCTGTCCGGACAGCGGCGCGATTGCTTGAGTGATGGCGGACTCCGCTGCGCGTGCCAGATCGGGACCGACCGCCAGGCCGTCACCGAAACGCGCCGTGAGCACGTCTGCTTGGCGGGACACTAGCGCCACCTCCGACCCCTGGGAGTACCCGTTTGCCCGGGGAGTCCCTCAGAAATCCCTCGGGACTCCATTGTGCACGCCTTGGTCACCCGCCCGGCAGGATGAGGTGGACGTCGCCGAACTCGTGCCCCCGGTACCCGCTGCGCAGCGCCTCCGCGTAAGAGGTCGCGAGCAGGTCTGGTCCGGCCAGGGCTCCCAGCATCAACAGGTGTGAGGCCGCCGGCTCGTGCCAGCCGGTGAGCAGCCCGTCCACCGTGGTGACCCCACGATGCGGCGTCACCACCAGGTCGGTCCACCCCGAGTTGGTACCCGCTGCAGCCGACTCCAGGGCGCGCACCACGGTGGTCCCTACCGCGATCACCAGGCGACCCTCGGCCCGGGCTGCCCGCACCGCTGCATCGGTCGAGTCGGGCACCGCGAACCACTCCGGGTAGGGCGGCTCGCCGGACTCCGCCGACGACACCCCGGTATGCAGCACCACCGCGGCGACCTGCACCCCACGGGCCCTCAACCGGCGCAGCAGCCGGAGGGTCAGCGGCCGCCCTGCACTGGGCATCTCCGCGCTGCCCGGTGTGTCGGCGTATTTGGTGCGGTATGCCGACAGCGGCCACGGGGCGCTGACATACCCGTAACGGATCGGGGCGCCGTACTCGTGCAGCCACCGTCCCAGGGCGACAGGGGTGCGCAGTTCGCCACTCCACAACCGCCACCCCTCGGCGTGTCGTGCTCTCGTGCACGCTGTGTCGACGGCCTGTGCTCAGCGTGCCGGCCCAGTAGCAGCAGCCCCCCGCCGGTCAGCTGGATGCGCGTGCCGGCCCGGTCCTGCATTGACGGCTCGCCGCCCAGCGGTCCCCCGCCCCCCCGTACACCTCGACTGCCCATTGCGACTCGGTGGCAGCTAGCGCCGCCGGGTAGCCCAGCGGCGCCGCTGGGTCCAGGGTGGACAGGTGCACCTCGACCCGCTGCCCGTCAGAGGTGACGCCTCCCACCGCAGCAGGCACCGTGTCGGAGGTGTTCACCACCACCAAATCCCCCGCCCGAAGCACCCGGGGCAGGTCCGCCACGCTGCGGTGCTCGAGCCCGCTGCCGGTCGCCACCAGCATGCGCACACGGTCCCGGGGCACCCCCCGGGCCTCCGGCGGTCC
>DATDHI010000095.1:0-3713 GCA_036521655.1 Pseudonocardiaceae bacterium
CGCCGCGGCAAGTGGATATCCGCAATCACTCGGCAGTGGCAAACGGATCCGAATCATCCCGCTCTTCCCGCATGGACCTTACCATTTTTCGAATGTCGACAAGTTCGGGACGGGCTAGATAACAGCCCCCCGGCTCTCCCCTCTAGGCGCGAGCAGATCGGCATCTACTAACTGTCGCAGGTCACGACTTGCAGTTGCTTCGGTTATTCGTCCGGTGTGTGTATTCGAAGTAGGAGCGATAGGTCGCATTGCGTACTCGAAGCCCGATCGTTGCGTCGAAGAGCGCCATGATCGTTCGCTCTGGTAGGCGTCGCATCGATACAACCCTTTCAAGCTCGGACCACGTGCGCTCACTTTCATTCACCCGCCGCAGCATGGTTTGCGCCTGTCTCAGATGGGCTGTCAGAACCAGCTGCCGGTCCTACTGGCTGTTGTGGAAGACCAGGAGCGGGATGAGCTGTTCGTCGGCGGTGAGCGAGCCGTGGTGGCCGACCAGCTGGCTCTGCCGAGGCTCGAGGGCTGATCGGATCACTGCGATGTTTCCGCGGGCAGCGATGATGAGGTCGCCTATTCGGTCGCGAACGTGGTCTGCAACCCGCGGCCCGAACCATCCTGCCTCGATGGCCTCATCGCGCCGAACGATCCACGCCTGCTCCCCGAGCATCTCGTGCCAGCGGTCGAGCACGTCCTCGGTCGCGCCGGACTCGGTGTAGAGGTACCGGACGCGGGCCTCACCGCCCAGCATCCGAACCCCGTCGTGGAGCCGCGGGTGGGCGTCGAAGTCGATTCGATCCTCTTCGGCAACCGTGACCATGCCGTGGTCAGCGGTGACGATGAGCATACCCGCGCGCGGGAGCCGCCCGGCGATCGTTGCGGCGAGGCGGTCGATATGGGCCAACTGGTAGCGCCACGGATCGCTTCCGGGCCCGTACACGTGGCCGAGCGTGTCGAGGTCGGCGTGGTAGGCGTAGCAGAGGCTGCGTCCGTCCTCGCCAAGTGCCTCCAGCGCCCGGCCGGCCAGGTCACCGAGCGCATGAACTTTCCGGAACGCACCGCCTCGCAGCACAGCCCTGGTGAGACCGGTGCTCTCCTGCGCGTGCGGGGTGACGAATCGCACGGCGACACCCGCGTCGGTCGCTCGTTCCCAGGCAGTCCGGCGCGGCTGGATCTGCTCAGGGAAGGCCTGCGAGCGGAGATCCTTCGCGTGGCGCAGACCGTGACGGCTCCACGTCAGGGCGTTGAGCAGCTCGGTGTCTGAGATGGCGAACGAATAGCCGACCAACCCGTGCTCCCCGGGCGGCAACCCGGTACCGAGTGCGGCGATGCTGGTCACCGTCGTCGACGGAAACCCAGCGGTGATCGGCTCACGACCTGCCACCAGCGACGACAGGAACGGTGCGTCGTCGCGGTAGGTCTGCAGCAGCCGCCACCCCAGGCCGTCGACGAGCAGCACACACACCTTGCGGGCGCTGGGCAGATCAAGCACATTGACCATGTCCGGCACCTGGAGCCCAGCCAGCAATGACGGGATGACGTCGGCGAGCGCACCGGCCCCGTACCGGGGCATCACCAGGGATTCCATCAACGACGACCCTAGCCGCCGCCTAGGAGGCTGGTGTCAAACGGCTGATCTGCACGAAAAGTTGGCGAACGGGAGCGCAAAACCGCAGGTCAAGATGTTGCGCTTCAGTCACTATCGGTGGGATCCGGCGAAAAACACCAGCCTCCTAGGGCGTGGCAGTTCAGTACGGCAGGGCGGCGAACAACGTTCGGACGCACACCTCGTCGCCAATCCGATCGGCGCGACTGTGGTGGGGGGCCACTGGACAGGGCAGCTCGAGAACCGCCTCGTGAGCGAACGCCTCGCGCATGGGCACGGAGTGCTGCTTCGAGGAGCTCGGAGCACCGCGCGGTCCCCGGGTCGGGGCAACCCGGAGGGCCCGGCTAACGTCCACCGTGATGCATCAACGACTGCAGACCATCCACCTCGGAGCGCTGTACGGTCAGTTGCGCCACGTCGCCCGGCATCTGCTCGAGGTCGTCCTGGCGCCGCTGGGGCTGTTCTACCTGCTGCACCCTCAGCAACTTCACGGCCGGCTTGCTCGCGGCGCTGGGCTGGGCGCTCACTGCGCTGATCTGGCGGCTGGTGACCCGCTCGCCCATCCCCGCTGTGCTGCTGCTGACCACGGGGTTGCTCGTGGTGCGGACCGCCATCGGGTACGCCAGCGGTAGCGTATTCCTGTACTTCCTGCAGCCCACGTTGCAGAACTTCCTGATCGCACTCGTGCTGCTGGCCACGGTCCCGCTGCGCCGGCCCCTGATCGCCCGGCTGGCCGATGACTTCTGCGCCTTCCCCGCCGCTCTCACCGGGAACCTGCGGGTGCAGCGGTACTTCCGGCGGGTGTCGCTGCTCTGGGCGCTGGTCTTCCTCACCAACGGCGTGGCGACCCTGTGGGTGCTCGCCCGCGCCACCCTGGGCGACTTCCTGATGGTGACGACCGCCGGGTCGTTCAGCCTGGTGACGATCGCCGCGGTGGTCTCGCTGCTGTGGTTTCGCCGCGAACTGCGCGGCGAGGGCATCCGCCTACGATTCGGGGCCGCAGTCGCGTGATCTCAGCCGAATCGCTGCGCCAGCCGGTGGAACACCTCAGGTATCGCGCCCTGCACCCGTGCCGCCACGGTGAGCCAGCGCGGTATGAATACTTCCGCCTGACCCCGCTCCACCGCCCGGAGCAGTGCCGACGCGACCTCGGCGGCGTCGACCTGGCGGGGGAACCGCCGGTCGTAGGCCAGCCCGCGCCGGTCAAAGAAGGGGGTGTTCACCGCGCCGGGAAGTAACGTCGTGACGCCGATCCCCTCAGCGGCCACCTCGTGGCGCAGGCTGGCAGCGAAAGCCCGCAGCCCGGCCTTCGTCGCCGAGTACACCGCCTCCCCGCCGACGCCGACCGCCGCGATGGACGACACGAACACCAGGTGGCCGCGCCCGCGTTCGCGCATCCCGGGCAGTGCTGCGCAGGTGAGCCGCAGCGGCACGGTCAGGTTCAACGCGACCAGCGCGTCGATGTCCGGCTCGGCCATCGTCGCCAGCTCACCGGCCCAGCCGCGGCCCGCCGAGTGCACCAGCAGATCGACCTCCGCGGCGGCGGCTGCTGCCCGGGCCAGGCCCTGGGGGGTGCACAGGTCGGCCACCAGGGCACGAGCACCGGTACGGCGCGCCAGCACGTCCAGCCGGTCGGGGTCCCGCCCGAGCACCACCAGCTGGTAGCCCGCCGCGGCGAGCGCCTCGGCGATGGCCGCGCCGATACCCGACGAGCCACCGGTGACCAACGCCTTGGTCATCCCCAGGTGGCCCGGCATGCCGAGCCGGCCTCTTGTTCGATGTCGAGGCGGAGTTGCGTGCCGCGGTAGGCGAGCAGCACGACACTGGCGATGAGGACCGCCGCCGAGGCCAGTCGGCCGGCGAGCGCCCCGGGCGAGCCGTTCACCTGCTCCCCGAGCCAGCTCACCCCGATCGCCACCCCGACCAGCGGATCCACCACCGTGATCATGGCCAGTGCTGGGGCGATGAGGGTGCCCTGCTGGAACGTGTTCTGGCTGAGCAAGAACGCCATCGGGCCCACCACACACACCACGTAGAGCACCGGATGCCCGAAGGGCTCGGTGAATCCGCCGGCGCGGAACTGGCCGGTGACTACCTTCATCAGCCCGGAGGT
>DATDHI010000096.1:0-3406 GCA_036521655.1 Pseudonocardiaceae bacterium
GAGCAGGCGCAGGTAGTCGATGCCGCTGGGCTCGGACGGGTGCTCGGGGTGTTCGGGCCGGGCTTTGGGGTGGGCGTGGCGGCCGATGGTGAAGGCCACGGCCCTGCCGAACTCGCGGCCGCCGTAGCGGATGTCGATGTCGGTCAGGTCGAACGGGTCGAACACCAGCTCGACCTTGCGCCCGATGAGCAGCTCGTCGACCTGGTAGCGGTTGTTGTGCAGCGAGACGGTGGCGTGGGCGGTGACGGTGCGGAACTCCGACCACAGAAACGCCTCGCGCAGCTGCGCGGGACTCGGTAGCGGCAGCGGGTCGGGGATCCCGGCGCGCCAGCGGGCCAGCGGCGCCATCCCGGTCTCGGAGTGGACCTGAGTGTGGTAGACCGTCTCGACCCAGGCCGCGAAGAGCCGGTTGAGCTCGGGAAGCCCGGTGATGCCGGCGGCGACCTGCTCGGTGACCTCGACGAGGAACTGGTCGCGCACGGTGCGGAAAAACCTCTCGATCTTCCCTCTGCCTTGGGGTCTGCCCGGGGTGCTGTGCACCAGCTTGATGCCCAGGCTCGCGCAGGCGCGCAGCAGCCACGAATCGACGTAGCACGATCCGTTGTCGCCATAGATCGAGCCGGGAACACCCCGGGCGGCCAGCGCCGGTCGCAACGCGGCGGCCAGCCGGACGGTGTCTTCGGAGAACCCGAACCGGTAACCGGTCACCGCCCTGGACCGGTCGTCCAGAAACGCGAACAGATAGGTTTTCCGGCCGCTAATCACCGGGCCGTGCAACACGTCACCGACCCACAGCTCGTTGCACCGGTCGGCTTCGAACCGGTGCAACACCGGCGGCGGGTCCGCCCGCAGCCGCTCGTGATTGAGTTCCAGGTGCACGAAGTGGCGTTGCAGGGTGCGTTCCGAGGGTGCCCACCCGGACTGGGAATACATGATCCGCGCAACCTGCGCGGCGGTGCGCTCGGGGTTTTCCCGCTTGAGCGCTACCGCGATCTCCAGCACCTCCGCTGGGGTGCGCGCGGACACCCTCGCTGGGGTCGGCACCAGCGCCTCGAACCCGCTGGCGCGCCACCAGCGGATCCAGCGATCGACCGTCTGGCGCGATATCCGAACCCGCGCACCGAACGGATCGGTGTGGGTGGCCTCGGCCAGCTCGCGCACCATCCGCCCGCGCTGGCGCGCGGACAGCTGCGGGTCGATCACCTCTTGGATCAGTTCGTAGCGGAACAACCCGACCCGGCGAGCCCGCTCGGCGCGGCGGCGCCGTTCGTCATCGGCCTGCGACATACGTTCCCTCCTCGACATGGTTCACCCATTTGGCCGAGCGCAAGCCTGTCGAGGACCGATCTGGATCACCAGAGGCGACTCGTGTTGATCGACTCCACGGCCAGCGTGGGCGCCAGCAGCAGACCCGAGGTGATCGCGGCCGCGATCTGCCATGCCGACACGCTGAGCAGCACATCCGGCCACCGGGACCAGACCGCCCGAACGGCGGTCATGATCGCGGCCACGGCGTCGCCCACCTCGGACCCGGCTGGCTGGGGCATGAGCGGCGCCGGTTCCAGCGCGACCGCGAGCGCGGTGAACCACATCCGCAGCGGCCCGGCCCGCGCGTCGAATCGGCGCAGCCAGTTACGCACTGTCGAGGCCGGTCGCTTGACCAGCCGCGCGACTCGCCGATGCCCCCATCCCGCACCGGCTGCCACCAGCGCCGATCCGATCACCTCGACGCTGTCTGCCCGTCGGAGCAGGCAGTTCACCGGAAGCAGGATGTGCGTGGTCGCGCAGCCCGAGCAGCGCGCCCGCCGGGGCCGCAACCACCAAACCCGGCCATCATCACGGACACCGCGGGTTCGACCATGACCCCAGGGCCTCAACCGACCACCACAAACCGGACAGCGCAGCGCGCCCGAGGACAACCGCACCTCCACCCCGGCCAGGTCGCTGCCAACCGTGAGCACGCGGTCTCGCCGAGTGATCGGTGGGTGTCGATGGCCCGCTATTGCGGTTGGCCGTCGGAGCGTTCGCGGCGGCGCGCGCGTTGGTTGGTCTTCTTGATCCGATTGCCGCAGATCTCGGTCTCACACCAGCGCGCCGTTCGTGGTTTGGACTTGTCGAAGAAGACCCACCGGCAGTCTGGGGCGAGGCACATCTTCAGCCGCTGCCAGCGACCGGTCGCGTGGGCGAAGACGGCTTCGATCAGCACGAGGCTCAGCGCCGCGCGGACCCCATCTCCTCTCGGGCGCACGCTCGGCCGCCCCTGCGCGTCGATCCCGACCCAGACCGCGAACAGTCGCTCCACCTGCGAAGACGCAGGCCGAGAGCTAGTCTCCGCCTCAGGCTCGCTGGTGTCGGTGGCGTGGGTACTGATCGCATCGCGCAGCTCACCCCGCAGGGAGCGAGCGGCGGCGAGATCTGCTGCAGACACCACAAGCCCGTCCGCCCCCGGCAGCAGACCTCTCACGCTCAACCAGGTCCGCAGGCCCCCGGTGGTGCACAGCTCATCACCCCCGACGTTGCGGTGGCCTTGATAGACGAACGAGCGGTGATCCACCGAGTTGACGAACTCATAGATCAACGCGACGTCTTCGGGAACGCCGAGCTTGCCGGCCAAACCGACGGTCCATCCCACGTCATCGCTGGACACCATCTAATCAGATTACTAGTGTCGCTTGCGGCGCTCGCCGGAGCCACCAGACAGCCGCCGGAAGGACACCTCCATGACCGAACACACACCACACGAGCCACGCCCGGCGTTCTCCACGCGGCTGCGCTTCGCCACGATCAAGACCACCGACCTGGCCACCAGCCTGGGCTTCTATGAACGCGTGCTCGGGTTCCCTCGGACCAAGACCGCCGACGACTTCGTCCAACTCGACGCCGGCGGGGCGCAACTGTGTGTCGATCTCGATGACGGCGGCGAGCACCAACCCCGGCTGATCTTCGAAGTAGACGACATTGACGCCCTCTGCGCTCACTTCCAACGCACCGAAACCCCGATCATCGCCGGCGGCCCGGACCAACCGTGGGTGATGGTCCGCGACCCCGACGGGAACGAAGTCGTGTTCGAGAAGTAGCGCCGTCCGCCAGGCTCAGCCTTGGACCCGCCGCAGCGGCATCCCGGGCAGCTCCAGCAAGAGGACCGAGACGACTCAATCCGTTCATCCTCATCATGGCGTCGCACACCAACCCACCCGGACCCGTCGAACACCGGCCGATCGTGCTCATCCCCGAAGACGCCAACCACCTCGCCGATGCTCACGAGGAATGACGCTCAACACTCCGGGTCGCCTCCATCACACAAGCAGGGAGGGCTCAGATGAGTCGACGCCGGGGCCGTGAACTTTCCTTACACGGTCGCCGAGCGGAGCAGCACAACTCAGCGCCAGCTAGTGTCTCGTGATCC
>DATDHI010000097.1:0-15540 GCA_036521655.1 Pseudonocardiaceae bacterium
GGCATGGTGGCGATTTCTCGGCGGATGGGTTGGGCCGTGTGCCGGTAAGAGCAGTCCGTGAGCAGCGAGCGCGCGGCCTGGATCACCGAGTCGGGGTGCACGCTGTCGGGTTTCCAGGGACAGTCCGAGGCCGGCGGACACGACCACGTCAGCGTTGACGAACTGGTCGGCGCCTTGGAGGAGGATGAGTTGGGGCAGCCCTGTTGCGAGCGCCCCGAGCATTGTTCCGTTACCACCGTGATGGACGACGAGGTCCGCGTGGGGCAGGACGTCCGCCTGATGCACGAAGCGTTGCACGTTTGACCCCGGCGGGGATCGAGCCGAGCACAGCAGGATCGTATGCACCGAGCGCGACCAGCACGTCGACGCCCATGGTGGACAGTCCCTCCGCCGCACCCGTAGGCCATTGCCGGAGCCGAACGCGACCGTTCCGAGGGTGAGATACACCAGCGGCGGGATCTGGTGCGCACCCACTCCGGCATGACCGCGGTCGGTTCGCTCCAGGGAATGGGCCGCATCGGGATCCGGTGGAGGTTATCGAGGATCGACGGCTCTTGCAGGCTCGGCGGGTAGATATCGAGATAGGCATTCCCCCAGAACACATCACGTGGCGGGGTCGCCATCCCGTAGTCGGCCCACAGCGCATCGAGTCGCGTCCCAGCGAACTGCTTGCCGCATCTCGACGCTCCACGCTCGCGACACCCCGTGACAGATCGCCGGCACCTCGGCGACTCCCGCCGCGACCGCGGCACCGAAGTCGACCTGGTCGTAGATCACCAGGTCAGGTGCTAGACGATCCAGCAACGGCAGCAGATCTCCGCCGCTGCGCCGGGCCAGCGGGCCGAGGAAGAGCTGCCCTTGCCAATCCCAGTCCGGGCGGGATCCGTTGGTGGTCGGGTTGGCGCGGATGCTCTGCAACTCCTGCGCGGCCTGCCGGATGCCGATGCCGACCTGGTGTGCCTCGAACCCGAGATCGCGTAGCCGGGGAACGAAATCCTCACCGGTCGCAAAGACGACGTCGTGGGTGGCGGCGCGAGCGACGATGGCCAGCGGCATCAGCGGATAGACATGTCCGAAGGCAGGTCTGGTACAGAACAGCAGCCGGGCGGCGGCGCCGGCGTCCGGCGACGATGCGAGAAGGGTGGAATCGGTCACAGATGATAAGAAGACAGTGCACCTAAGCCGAGTGCCCACTGTGACGACCCTCACCAGCGCTACGGCCAGCGGAGTCCAGCCCGCATCCGGGTGAACCCCCGGTGAGGTAGCTGATCGGGCAGGCGTACTCCCCGCCGAGTACGACTGGACGCGTCCGCGTGAGGACGCCGAAGCGCCGGAGGCTGGCCTACCGTAACGCCAGGCGCGCCCGGCTTGGTGGTCGCCGGAGGCTCGACGACCCCCACCTGCGGCGCAATGCCAAGCGCCTCGCCGCCGAGATCGCCGACCTGCCCTCACCCGATGACACCGTCACCGCCCTGAAGCAGAGCTCCCCTAACCCCCGGCGCCCTAGTGCCACATGGATGCTTGTCGTCGTCGCGACGGGTGCGTCAACGACGACAAGCATCCATGTCGCTTCTGCGTGCGATATGCATCCATGTGGCGGGCAACGCTCCTAGAGCTGGATGCCACTCGTGCACTGATCCGGCCGACGGGCAGCCCCTGCCTTCCCCCGACGGCAGGCCCACGGTGGTCCGCAGGCACAGGTCTGCCGGGCCGGCCTTGGCGTAGTCGACCGTTACCGGGTTGTGCTGCCATCGGGTTACCGAGGTGTTGTAGTGCCGCTCTGACGTTGTCTGCGCCACAAGAAATAGGCCAACACAGCGACGATGGCGGCGCCTGCGACGGCGAACACCAGAGCCTGGTAGCGCTCGAACTCATCGTAGATCGTGGTGAGGTGATCGCCGGCCAGATAACCGACTGAGGTCCACACCGCGACCCAGGCAGCCGCGCCTAGCGCGTTGAAAGCCAGGAACCGCCACCACGGCATCTTCGCGATACCAGCGACGATGCCGTTGAGCTGGCGCAGCCCGTCGATGAACCGGGCGACGACAACGATCTTTCCGCCATTGCGCCCGAAGAAGTCCTCAGCCTTCTTGAGGCGCTCCTCGGTGAGAAAGATGTAGCGGCCGAAACGTAGCACCAGCCGCCGTCCACCGAAGTGCCCGATCAGGTAACCGATGTTGTCGCCTGCGACCGCGGCGAGGAAACCGAGGATAGCGACGCCGAAGACATTGAGCTGCCCAGCGCCCGCGAAGACACCCGCGGCCATGAGCATGGTCTGCCCGGGGACTGGTGCACCGAAGCTCTCGACGAACAGGAACCCGAAGACGGCCAGGTAACCGTACGAGGTGAGGATCGGCGCCAGCGAAGCGAACACCCCAGGCAGCTCAGGGGCCACCCACCCACCTCCCCGGTCCCGGAACGCTTGTTGGTACAGATGAACTGCCAGCGACAAGATTACCTACCGGCGTCCGCCGCTGCGCCGCCGCTCGCCCCTCGCGGCGCCGGTGATGTCGGCCGGCTAGCCATCGACGCACCGGCCGCGCGCGGCCCGGCCGTCGCGGCGCCGAGCTGACAGCACATGGCCCGCGAAGAGGCCGGTGACCACGCCGAGGGACCTGGCCGGCTGCGTACGGGTCACCCTGCGGCGCCAGCCGGTGCCGCAGGGTGCAGCGGGCGGCGGACTTTCTCGATCCTGCGATCCAGAAGTCCGCCGATCCTGATGCGGTGGGTTATCAAGAAATTGCGGAGCGTTTGTCCGATTTTTTCCGCACATACGTCCGCGAAGCGGACATGTCAGGCAGGTCCGAACGGCCTGCTGTACCCGTAGGCCTGCCTCGGAACAAGGTAACCCGATCTGGTGGGAGGCCCTTGCTCTCCGATCAGTGCCCCCCTATGGTGATGTGATTCACACGCAGTGCCAACCCAGGGGTGGGAGGTGTGCGGCGTGTCCGGGGCACCAGCCGGGACCGCCACCGCCGCAGAAATCTTCGAGCGGCGGGTACTACCCCTTTATCATCTCGCTGATGATGCCACCGCGATCGCCAGTGCCTGCCACGCGATAGCCGTCCGCTTCCATCTCGGCGGCACTCTGGTGGTCTTCGGCAACGGGACAGCCAGCACCGACGCGCAGCACGTCGCCGTGGAGTTCGTTCACCCAGTGATCGTCGGCAAGCGTGCGCTGCCCGCCATCTCACTGACCTCCGACGTCGCGACGGTGACCGGCATCGCCGGCCTGGAAGGCTTCGACGAGATCTTCGCCCACCAGTTGCGCCACCTGGCGTCCGCCCACGACATCGCGCTGGGGATCTCTCCCGACGGCAACTGCGGCAATGTGCTGCGCGGGCTGGCCGCCGCCCGCGAGCTGGGCATGCTCACAATCGCGCTCACCGGCGGTGACGGCGGACGGATCGCGTCACAGCGAGCCGCCGACCACATCGTGGTAGCCCGCTCCAACGATCCTCGAGTGATCAAGGAGGTGCACGTCACCGGCTACCACGTGCTGTGGGAGCTGGTGCATGTGTTCTTCGAGCATCCGAGCCTGCTGGAAGCGGGTGCGGTCGCATGACTATTCCGGAATGTCATGGCGAGGTGTGCATCACGTGCTCGGACCAGGCCGTCGCGGTCCGTATTGTCGAGTTGCTCCCTGCCGGCCTAGCGATGGTGGACACCGGGTCCAGCATCGAGGAAGTGAGTATTGCGTTGGTGTCGGCGGGGATCGGTGATGAGATCCTCGTCCATGCTAAGGAAGCAATCGCAGTCCTGGAGGGGTCAGAATGAGTCCCGGGACCAACGGCCACGGCGAGGTCGGACCAGTCGCTCGGTCGAATGCCCACTCCCAGTCCGAGGATCTCGCGTCCCTGTACCCCTTCCTGTACTCGCATCCTGACCATCCCGGCGCGGACAACCCCGAAACTCCGGACCTTGAGGCGGTCCTGACCGAGGTGCGCCGTTCCACTGTGGACAAGGTGCACCAGATCGTGGCGTTACGGCGCGAGGTCCTCAGCCGCGATAGCCAGCGGCTGTCGGCGTGCGCTTCGGCGATGGCGGCGTCATTCGCCACCGGCGGGCGGCTGTTCGCCATCGGCAATGGGGGAAGCTGTACTGACGCAGCAGACCTCGCGAGTTTGTTTCTGTACCCGGGTCCGGGACGGCAGGCGTTGCCTGCTTTCGCGCTCGCCGGGGACGTCGCGGTGTTGACGGCGCTGTCGAACGACGTCTCGTTCGACGTCGTCTTCGCCCGCCAGATCGCAGCATTCGGGCGGCGCGGTGACGTCGTCGTCGGGCTGTCCACATCCGGCAATTCCACCAATCTCGTACGTGCCTTCGACGAGGCGGGCAAACGTGGCCTGCTCACCGTCGGCCTGGCGGGTTACGACGGCGGGGCGATGGCCGAACTGGGCAGCATCGACCACCTGTTCGTGGTTCCTTCTGACTCCGTGCACCGGATCCAGGAGGCACAGACCACGATTTACCACACGCTCTGGGAGCTCACGCTTGACGAGCTGACCAAAGGCGACATCCGGAACGAGAGAGCGACCGGAGGTCGCTCGTGGAGTAGGGGACCATGACCAGACCGACTGCACAAGCCACTCCCACCACACAAGAAGAGGCCCCGATCCACATCCTGTGGATCAACTGCGGCCTGTCCTGCGACGGCGACTCGGTCGCGTTGACCGCGGCGACCCAGCCCAGCATCGAGGAGATCGCGCTGGGTGCGCTGCCAGGACTGCCCAAGATCGCGGTGCACTGGCCGCTGATCGACTTCGAATGCGGCCCGGAACAGGGTGCCGACAACTTCATCGAATGGTTCTGGAAGGCCGACCGGGGCGAGCTGGAACCGTTCGTGCTCGTCCTCGAGGGCTCCATCCCGAACGAGTCGATCAACGGTGATGGTTACTTCACCGGTTTCGGAAGGCACCCCGACACCAACCAGCCGGTCACCATCAACGAGTGGATTGACAAGCTGGCGCCCAAGGCGACGATCGTGCTCGCGGTCGGCACCTGCGCAACCTACGGCGGTATCCACGCCATGTCGGGCAACCCGACCGGTGCCATGGGTGTGCCGGACTACCTGGGCTGGGACTGGAAGTCCAAGGCCGGGATCCCGATCGTCTGCGTGCCCGGCTGCCCGGTCCACCCGGACAACCTGTCCGAGACGATCCTGTACCTGCTCTACCAGGCCGCCGGCGCGGCACCGATGATTCCGCTGGACGAGCACCTGCGTCCGCAGTGGCTGTTCGGCGCCACCGTGCACGAGGGCTGTGACCGGGCCGGCTACTACGAGCAGGGCGAGTTCGCCAAGACCTACGACTCGCCGAAGTGCCTGGTCAAGCTCGGCTGTTGGGGCCCGGTTGTCAAGTGCAACGTGCCTAAGCGGGGCTGGATCAATGGCGTGGGCGGCTGCCCGAACGTAGGTGGCATCTGCATCGGCTGCACGATGCCCGGGTTCCCGGACAAGTTCATGCCGTTCATGGATGCACCTCCGGGTTCGCTCGTGTCGGGGACCGCGAGCATGGCCTACGGTTCGGTCATCCGGTCACTGCGCAACATCACGCTCAAGAAGGTCGACACCGAACCCAAGTGGCGCAAGAAGGGCCGCGTCCTCGAAACCGGCTACAGGCCCTCCTGGTGATCGCCGAGCTGCTGGAGAAAGGCATCCAACGATGACAACCACCGCACCCAGGCATGGCAGCGCAGGCGCTGCAAAAGGTCAACTCACCGAGATGGTGTGGGATCCGGTCACCCGGATCGTCGGCAGCCTCGGTATCTACACGAAGATCGATTTTGCGAACAAGACTGTTCCGGAGTGTCACAGCACTTCATCGGTTTTCCGCGGGTACTCCATCTTCATGAAGGGTAAGGACCCGCGCGACGCCCACTTCATCACCAGCCGTATCTGCGGGATCTGTGGCGACAACCACGCCACCTGTTCGGTGTACAACCAGAACATGGCCTACGGGGTGGCTCCGCCGCACCTCGGTGAATGGGTCATCAACCTGGGTGAAGCCGCCGAGTACATGTTCGACCACAACATCTTCCAGGAGAACCTGGTCGGGGTCGACTACTGCGAGAAGATGGTCGCCGAGACCAACCCCGGCGTGCTCGACCTGGCCAACCGCACTCCGGCGCCACAGGCCGAGGCCCACGGGTACCAATACATCGGCGACATTATGCGGGCGCTCAACCCTCTCTCGGGTGAGTTCTACCGCGAGGCGCTGCAGGTCTCCCGCTACACGCGAGAGATGTTCTGCCTTATGGAGGGCCGCCACGTGCACCCCTCCACGCTGTACCCGGGTGGCACCGGCACCGTCGCCACCCACCAGCTGTTCACCGACTACTACACCCGCCTCATGCGGTACGTGGAGTTCTGCAAGCGGATCGTGCCGCTGCACGACGACCTCTTCGACTTCTTCTACGAGGCACTGCCGGGCTATGAGGAGGTCGGCCGGCGCCGGGTGCTGACGGCGTGCTGGGGCTCGCTCAACGACCCGGAGCACTGCGACTTCGACTACCGGTCCATGACGAACTGGGGCCGCAAGATGTTCGTCACCCCTGGTGTGGTGGTGGACGGCAAGCTGGTCACCAACGACCTGGTGAAGATCAACCTGGGCATCCGGATCCTGCTCGGCTCCTCGTTCTACGAGGACTGGGACGGCCAGGAGATCTTCGTCGACAAGGACCCGCTGGGTAACCCGGTCGATCGGCGGCACCCGTGGAACCAGCACACCATCCCGCGGCCGGCCAAGCGTGACTTCTCCGGCGCTTACAGCTGGACAATGTCTCCTCGGTGGTTCGACGGCAAGGACTACCTTGCCCTGGACACCGGCGGCGGGCCGCTCGCCCGGTTGTGGCCGACGGCTCTGTCCGGGCTGGTGGACACCGGCACCGTCAAGGCCACCGGCCACAGTGTGCAGATCAACCTGCCAAGGACGATGACCAAGCCGGCGGTCTCGTTCGAGTGGAAGATCCCGCACGACAAGGCCGGCAAGCCGCTGTCCAATGCGATCGAGCGCAACCGCGCACGGACCTACTTCCAGGCCTACTCCGCGGCCCTAGCGCTGCACTTCGTGGAGAAGGCGCTGGCTGAGGTGCGTGCCGGCCGCACCAAGACCTGGGAGCCGTTCAAGGTGCCCAAGGAAGCGATCAGCTGCGGGTTCACCGAGGCGGTCCGTGGCGTGCTGTCGCACCACATGGTGATCCGGGATGGGAAGATCGCCAACTACCACCCCTACCCGCCCACCCCGTGGAACGGCAGCGTCCGCGATATCTACGGAACACCGGGCCCCTACGAGGACGCCGTGCAGAACACGCCGATCTTCGAGGAGAACCCACCGGCGAACTTCAAGGGCATCGACATCATGCGTGCGGTGCGCAGTTTCGACCCGTGCCTGCCCTGTGGCGTGCACATGTATCTAGGAGAGGGCAAAGAGTTGCAACGACTGCACACGCCACACGCATTCAACACAAACGGCGGCTGAGTCGTGCCCGCTAGCAACACGCCTGATATTCAGGCGGTCGGGTCGCAGGTCGAGGCACTGCTCGCGGAGTTCGCCTCGACCTCCGACCCGGCCACCGCCCAGCGGGCTGAGGAGCTGGTCGGCCTGCTCGTCGAGTTCTACGGTGCGGGCCTGGCCCGCATCCTGGAGCTGCTCGACGAGCGGGCCCTCCCTCCGCTGCTCGACGACAAGATGGTGGCGGGGCTGCTGGTGCTGCACGACCTGCACCCGCAGAGCACCGAGGAACGTGTCCTCGCCGCCCTGGAAAAGGTCCGGCCCTACCTCGGCTCGCATGCCGGCGACGTCGAGTACCTGGGGCTGGACCCCGACGGCACGGTGCAGCTGCGGTTGGCGGGCAGCTGCGACGGTTGCCCGTCCTCCGCCATCACCGTGAAAATGGCGATCGAGAAGGGGATCGAGGATGTCGCCCCGGAGGTGACCGGGGTTCACGTGGAGGGCATGACGCCCGACCCTGCTGCAGCTCCGGCGGCCGATGGGCACACCCTGCTGCCGCTGACCCAGGTGAGCCGGCAGCCGGAGCCACCGGCGTCGACCTGGGTGCAGGTCGAGGGAATCGACGATCTCCGGCAGGGCCACGTGGCTCCGATGCTGGTCGCCGATACCGCTGCGGTGGTGTGCAACGTGGCGGGCAGCCTCTACGCCTATGCCGACCGCTGCCCGCTGTGCGCCTCCGGCCTGTCCGGCGCGAAGTTGGACGGGGCCTTGCTGGCCTGTCCCGGCTGCACGCAGCGTTACGACGTCGTGCGGGCCGGCCGTGGACTTGGCGGGGCCGGCGAGACCGCCAAGGCACACCTCGACCCGCTCCCGCTGCTCACTGAGAGTGGTGCGGTCCGGATCGCGGTCCCTGTCGGGGCTGCGTCATGAGTACGGGATTGAGGCGCTTTGTGGGGGGCACCGCCCCCCACAAAGCGCCGCCCCCGGCCGACAAGGTCGAGCGCTGCGAGATGTGCGCCGAGCCGATCGGCGATTTTCACGGGCACGTGGTCGACGTCGAGGGCCGCGGTCTGATGTGCACCTGCCGGCCCTGCGCCCTGCTATTCACCACCGAGGGCGCGGCCCGCGGACGGTACCGCGCGGTTCCGGAACGGTACCGGTACGCCGCTGACGTGCCGCTCGCCGAGGCGAGCTGGGACTCTATCGGGATCCCGGTGGCGATGGCGTTCTTCTTCGCCAACAGCGCACTCGGAAACACCGTCGCCTTCTACCCCAGCCCGGCGGGGGCCACTGAATCGCTGCTGTCACTGGAATCCTGGGCCGACCTGCTCGCCGCGACCCCGGCACTGGCCGACCTGCAACCCGATGTGGAGGCGTTGCTGGTGCACAAGGGGGACCGCGGGTTCGAGTTCTTCGCGGTCCCGATCGACGCCTGCTACCAGCTGGTCGGATTGGTCCGCATGCACTGGAAGGGCTTCGACGGCGGGGAGGAGGCCTGGGCGGCGATCCACAAATTCTTCGCCGGCCTGCGGGAGCGCAGCGAGCCGTTGCCCGTTGATGCCAGCTCCCCCAACGGCAGCTCCGTCAACGATGGGGCCGCCACTCATGACTGAGCTCTCCTTCACCTGCCTCGACGTGCAGCCCGAACGCTACGCCGCGGCGCCCACGCTGCTGTTCCGGCTGCGGGTCGAGTCGGCCGGTGGGCAGCGGGTGCGAGCCATCGCGCTGCGCTGCCAGATCAGGATCGAACCGCAGCGCCGCGGGTACAATGAGCAGGAAGGCGAGCGGTTGGTTGAACTGTTCGGCGGGCGGGCACGCTGGGGCGACACGCTCAAGCCGTTCCAGTTCGCCAACTCCTCGACGGTCGTGGCGAGCTTCACCGACAGTATCGAAGTCGACGTGTCGGTTCCGTGCAGCTACGACATGGAGGTCGCCGCAGGCCGGTACTTCCACGGCCTGGTGGATGGGGAGATCCCGTTCATCCTGCTGTTCAGCGGGACCATATTCCCGGACGGTGAGAAGAGTCTGTGGATCCAGCAGGTGCCCTGGCACGCCGAGTGCCGGTACCGGATGCCGGTCAAGCTCTGGGGCGACATGATGGACATGCACTTCCCCGGCAGTGGGTGGCTGCGGTTGCGCCGCGACACGATCGACGCGCTGGCGGAGTTCCGGACCTCTCGCGCCCTGCCTACCTGGGACGACGCCATCATCGCGGTGCTCGACGCGGCCCGCGACCGCACTGCTGAAGGGGGATCATGACTGCCCCGATGGACCTCGCCAGGGGGGTAGCCGACGCCGTCCTCTACGAGGGCTATCTGCTGTACCCCTACCGCGCGTCGGCAGGCAAGAACCAGGTCCGCTTCCAGTGGGGGGTGCTCGTGCCCCCTGCCTATGCCGCCGCCGGGCACGGCGAGCACGCGAGCTCGCACACCGAGTGCCTGCTCGAACCGGGTAGGGACCCGGTACTGCACATCCGTCTGCGGTTCCTGCAGTTACAGCACCGCAGTGGTGGCGACGGATCGGTGCCGGTGTTCGACGAGGCGGTGGAGCACGAGATCAACGCGGTGATATCGGTAGCTGAGTTGTCAGGTACCGAACTGCTGGACTCCGAGTTTCTGGGCGCCGAGCGGGTGGTCCCGGTGACCGTTGCCGGCGGCACCGAGACCGTCGACGGCATCACCCGGGAGCGCTGGCCGCTGGAGGGCGAGATCCGGGTGTCAGTGCAGCGGTTGGAAGGTCCGTACGGATTGCTGAAGCTCGCCATGGATGTCGTCAACACCGCGCAGTGGACCGAACAGGATGCCGCACGGTACCTGGCTCTGCGGCACTCGCTGCTGGCCGCACACACCGTGCTGGCGCTCACCGACGGGGAGTTCATCTCGCTGATCGACCCGCCGGAATGGGCCAAGCCTGCCGCGGAGAGTTGCCACAATGAACGCACCTGGCCGGTGATGATCGGCGAGCCGGGGCGCCGCGACGTGATCCTGGCATCACCGATCATCCTCTACGACTATCCGGCGATCGCACCTGAGAGCCCCGGCGAGCTGTTCGATGGCACCGAGATCGACGAGATCCTCACACTGCGCACGATGACGCTCACCGATGAGGAGAAGGCTGAGGCACGGGCCACCGACCCGCGGGCCCGCAAGCTGATGGACCGCGTCGACTCAATGCCCCCTGAGATGCTCGACAAACTGCATGGCGCAATCCGCTATCTCGGCGAAACCCCTGGCACCCGCAAGGAGCCGGACCCGATCGAGACAATCACCACCCCCGGCACGCCGTGGTGGGATCCCGGTGCAGACGCCTCGGTGAACCCGGACACCGACAGTGTGGTGATCGACGGAGTCGAGGTGGCCAAGGGCAGCAAGGTGCTGCTCACGCCGGGGTTGCGCCGGGCGGACGCCCAGGACATGTTCCTCGCCGGGCGCACCGCAACCGTCGCAGCGGTGCTCCTCGACGTCGACGGGAACAACCACGTCGCGGTCATCCTCGACGATGACTTGGGTGCCGACATCGCGATGGCGCACGGCCGGTTCCGCTACTTCGCTCCTGAGGAACTCGCGCCGCTGGGAGTCGGGACCACGGGAACCGGGCAGATGGGAAGCGGGTCATGACCACCACGGTAGTGGTCGGCATCGGTAACATCTTCCTGGGCGACGATGCGTTCGGTGTTGAGCTGGCTCGACGGCTAGGCACCGAAGCGCTGCCCGACGGCGTGAAGGTCGCCGACTACGGGATTCGCGGGATGCACCTTGCCTACGACCTGCTCGACATTGCACCCGACACCACGATCCTGCTCGACGCGGTGGCACGCGGCGGCGAGCCGGGGACGGTTTACGTGCTCGAGATCCGGCGCGGCGACGTGCCAGACATCCAGCCCTCAGCCGTCGATGCGCACGGGATGACTCCCGACGCGGTACTTGCGCTGCTGGACAACCTCGGCGGCAGCGCGGGGCGGACCCTGTTGGTCGGCTGTGAGCCGGCCAACACCGAGGAAGGTATCGGGTTGTCCACGACCGTCGCCGCCGCCGTAGACAAGGCGGTCGGAGTGGTCCTGGATCTGCTCACCGACAAGGAAGGAAGTGACAGAGATGTTCGGTCTACTGCGTCGGCTGATCTTCTGGGGGTCAGTGATCGGCGTGGCCTCCATAGCGGTGCTGGTGTCCAAGGACGTGGCTCGCTACAAGCAGATTAGCGAGATGTGATCACGAGAAGCTGAGCAAGATGTGATCCCAATCCCACCACGGAGGTAATAGCCCATGTGCCTTGGCATCCCGGGCGAGGTGATCGAGATCCTGCCTGACCAGCCCGACCTGGCCAAGGTCGACGTCAGCGGGGTCAAGCGCGCGATCAACATCGGCCTGCTGACCGATGACCCGCCTGTTCCCGGCGACTGGATCCTGATCCATGTTGGTTTCGCGCTGTCCAAGATCGACGAGCAGGAGGCTAAGGCAGCGATGGACTTCCTCATAGGTATCGGGCAGGCCTATGAGGAAGAGATAGCCGCGCTACTCGAGTCACGGATCGACGAAGAGACGTGAGCGGCATGCGATACGTCGATGAGTACCGGGACGCCGAGAAGGCTCGCGCCTTGGCCGCGAAGATTGCGGCGCTGTGCGAGCCTGGGCGGCATTACAAGTTCATGGAGGTCTGTGGCGGACACACGCACACCATCTACAAGCACGGGCTGGAAGACTACCTTCCGGAGTCGATCAGCCTGGTGCACGGGCCGGGATGCCCGGTGTGCGTGATCCCGATGGGCCGGGTGGACGACGCAATCGCGCTGGCCGAGCAGCCAAACGTGATCATGACGTCCTTCGGTGACATGATGCGGGTGCCCGGCGGGCGCGGGTCGTTCTTCGACTCCTCGGCCGCCGGCACCGACATCCGGATGGTGTACTCGCCGCTCGACTCGCTAAAGATCGCCCGGCAGAACCCGGACAAGCATGTGATCTTCATGGCGATCGGGTTCGAGACCACCGCACCATCGACCGCCATGACGGTGCTGCGGGCGGCAGCGGAAGGCATCGAGAACTTCTCGATCTTCTGCAACCACGTCACGATCATCCCGGCGATCAAGGCCATCCTGGAGTCCCCCGATCTGCGGCTGGACGGCTTCATCGGCCCCGGCCACGTCTCGACCGTCATCGGCTGCCGGCCGTATGAGTTCATCGCCTCGGAGTACGGCAAGCCGCTGGTCACCGCGGGCTTCGAGCCGCTGGACATCCTGCAGTCGGTCTACATGCTGCTGGAACAGCTCGCGCAGGGCCGCTGCGAGGTCGAGAACCAGTACTCCCGAGTGGTCCCGTGGGACGGCAACACGGTAGCGCTGCGGGCGGTCGGCGAGGTGATGGAGCTGCGCCCCTACTTCGAATGGCGTGGGCTGGGGTTCATCTCGCACTCTGCGCTGAAGGTCCGGGAGCGCTACGCCGCCTTCGACTCCGAGCGGCACTTCGAGCTGCCCGGAGTCAGGGTCGCCGACCCCAAGGCATGCCAGTGCGGCGAGGTGCTCAAGGGCGTGCTCAAGCCCTGGGAGTGCAAGGTGTTCGGCACCGCGTGCACGCCGGAGACTCCGATCGGCACGTGCATGGTCTCCTCCGAGGGAGCCTGCGCGGCGTACTACAACTTCGGCCGGTTCAGCCGCCAGCGGGTTCGCGAGGCAACCGAGGTCCATCAGATCGGCGTGCACCAGCGTCAGGCTGATGCGCATCAGATCGGGGCGAGCCAGGCATGACCCAGCACCACGACACCACCGAGCAGCACCAGGCGGACTGGGCGGAAGCCGCCGTCGCGGAGCACGATTCTGGCCACGACCCGGAGCACCCCGGGATGTACGCCACGCCCGGAACCGAGCTCCGCAGCCGGGAGCAGTTGGTGTTGGAACGCATCGAGCGGGCCCGGCGAGCGCGGCCCAGGGTGCGCGAGAAACTCATCACCCTCGCGCACGGCGCCGGTGGCAAGGCAACCCAGTCGCTCATTGAGGCGATCTTCCTGGACGCCTTCCGCAATCCCCTGCTGGAGCCTCTGGAGGATGCCGCGACGGTGACCTCGGGCACTGCCCGGCTGGCCTTCACCACGGACTCCTACGTGGTGTCGCCGCTGTTCTTCCCGGGCGGCAATATCGGCGATCTCGCGGTCAACGGCACCGTCAACGACCTCGCGGTCTCCGGGGCGCGGCCGGACCATCTCTCCGCCGGGTTCATCCTGGAGGAGGGTTTCCCGGTCGAGGACCTGCGGCGGATCGTGGCGTCGATGGCGGCGGCGGCGGCGGCGGCCGAGGTCTCCATCGTCACCGGTGACACCAAGGTCGTACAGCGGGGCAAGGGTGACGGTTGCTACGTCAACACAGCCGGAGTCGGATTGCTCACCAGCGACCTGACCCTCGGTGTGGCCACCGCCCGCCCCGGCGACGTGGTGATCGTCTCCGGCCCCGTGGGCGACCACGGGATCACCATCATGCTGGCACGCGGCGAGTTGGACATCGACGCCGATCTGGTCTCTGACACCGCGCCGGTGCACGGCTTGGTGCGGGGGCTGCTCGATGCGGTGGGCCCGGACGTCCGGGCGATGCGCGACGCCACCCGTGGCGGGGTCGCGACGATCCTCAACGAGGTGGCCAAGGCAGCGGGCGTGGCGGTGGTGGTTGATGAGGAGGCCGTCCCGGTGCGCGCCGAGGTCCGCGGCGCCTGCGAGCTGCTGGGCATCGACCCGCTCTACGTCGCCTGTGAGGGACGCATCGTGGTCGTCGTTGACGCTGGGGCAGCCGACGCCGCCGTGGCTGCGCTGCAGGCGCATCCGCTGGGCGCCGGGGCCGCTGTCGTCGGCCGCGTCGCCGAGGACCCGCCGGGGCTGGTGCTGCTCAAGACCGGTTTCGGCGGCACCCGGATCATTGATCTGCTCGTCGGCGACCCGCTGCCGCGGATCTGCTGACCACCTACGGTGGGAGGTTTCGCTGAATCAGGGTGAGCTAGTCGCCGAGATCGCGGCCGATTGGCCCGAACCCGGTGAGCTGGTCTACATCGAACGCCGGGGCGAGCGGTATACGTTGCAGCGCATCGGTGCCGGTGGGGTGTTCGTCGGGCCAACGGAGGACGCCCCACTGCCCGATGCCTGGATCTACTACGGCGGGTGGCCAGCACACGACAAGCACGAAGTGTCGGCATTCGTCGATGACCTGCTCGCCGAGATGGAGGCGGCGGCCGGGGGTCATGATCGTTGCCGCTGGTCAGCGGATGACCCTTGGCCGCACGCGCACTGAGCTGTCACGGCACACTGGAGTCATGGGCACTGAGGCGAGGTGCGATGGTCTACCGCATCCACGCGTCCGACCGGGAGGCGTTCAAGCGCTGCCGCCGGCAATGGGACCTGAGTTCACGTAACCGGCAGAACCTCGAACCGGACCTGCCGCCGGGCCCGATCGACCTGGGCCAGGCGCTGCGTGACGCGCTCGCGGTGTACTACTTCCCCGGGATGTGGGAGTGGAACCGGGCCGTCGTACAGCCCCTGGTGCATCAGGCACTGGTGCGGTCGGTGGACTCCCAGCCCGGGACCGACGAGGACCGCCAGCGGGCACTGGCGCGGGGCCACGCGCTCCTGGACGCCTACGCAGCGTGGGCGCCGACGCAGGACCAGTTCACCCCGGTGCGCATCGACACCGACTTCGAGGTGACCATCCCCGACCCAGCGGCGCCCGGTTCACATCTCGTGACTCCCGACGGGGAGGAGATCCGCTACGCCGACCGCGTCGACCTGCTCGCGATCGACTCCGACAACGCCTACTGGGTGATCCAGCACCGGCTGGTCACTGGCAGCTGGGCCGACGAAGATGCGCTGCAGCTGGATGAGCGGACGATCGTGTGGTGCTGGGCGTGGCCATTGTTCTACCTGGGTATGCGGATCGCGGGCACGATATACAACGAGATCCGGCCCGACGCCGGCCAGCCGAGTCCAGAATCCTCAGATAGCGCCGCGCCGCGGGCTCACACTCCGTTGGCGGGGCATCAGCAAGCGGGCCATCGGCGGATGTATGCGCGCGGCGACACCGTCGCTCGGGAACGATTGCATTCCGAGGGCACCGAGGCGTTCC
>DATDHI010000098.1:0-4946 GCA_036521655.1 Pseudonocardiaceae bacterium
AATTGGAGGCCGGCGACGCGGCCACCGGTGCTCGTAGTACCCGGTGAGTCGATACCACATCGAGATCGCTCGCGATGCCCTGCGCGCCCTGGCCAAGCTCGATAAACCGGTCCGCCGCCGCGTGCAAGCCGCCATCGACGCGCTCGGCGCGCAGCCTCGACCGCCCGGCGTGATCGCTCTACCGGGCATGCGTGGCGCATACCGGATCCGGGTGGGCGACTACCGGGTGACCTACACCATTGACGGCGGCCGGCTCGTGGTTCTGGTGATCGACCTGGGCCACCGCCGGGAGATCTAGTGGTCGGGGGCTCCTGGCGGGACGAAGGGCAGGTCGGGCAGGGGGCCGTGCTCGATAAGATCGGCTAAAGCGTCGGTGTCGAGATGGGCTTCGACCAGGTCGCCTAGCAGGTCGAGCTGGGCCGCGCGAGCGGCGGCGAAGCCGGTGTCGGGCGCTGGCCGGAAACCGGGCCGGCCGGCTAGGCGCGCCACCCGGTGTAGCAGAGCGCGGCGGAAGGCGTCGTTCTCGAACAACCCGTGCCAGTGGGTACCCAGCACGTGTCCCCCGTCGGAGCCCTCTGCGCCAGCAACCAGGGGAGGCTCCCCAGCGTGCACCACCCGGCCGTGATGGATCTCGTAGCCGGTCACCGGCTCGCCCAGCGCCGTGCCCGCCACCCGCCCCAGGTGCTTGACGGGATCGAACACCACCTCCAAGTCGAGCAACCCGAGACCGGCGACCTCCCCAGCGCTGGACTCGACGTTATCGACGATGCGACGCCCGAGCATCTGGTACCCGCCGCAGATCCCGACAACGGGGCGCCCGGCGGCGGCGTGCGCCACCACCGCATCAGCCAGGCCGACCCGGCGCAGCCAGGCCAGATCCGCCACGGTGGACTTCGTGCCGGGCAGCACCACCAGGTCGGCGTCGGCCAGCCGGGAGGGCTCGGTGATGTAGCGGACCGCAACGCCGGGCTCGCAGGCCAGCGCGTCGACATCGGTGCCGTTGGAGATCCGCGGCAACCGCACTGCGGCCACACGCAGCCACTGAGTGCCACACGGCAACGCGGGGCGCCCGACCACGCCGTCGGCGACGTGCGCCAGCGAGTCCTCAGCGTCCAGCCACAGCTGATCACGATAAGGCAGCACGCCATAGCTTGGCCGGCCGGTCAGCGCCCGCAACTGCGCCAGACCAGGCGCCAGCAGATCCGGGTCGCCGCGAAACTTGTTGATCACAAATCCCGCCACCAGCGCCTGGTCAGCGGGCGCCAGCAGGGCCAGCGTGCCGAACAGGTGCGCGAGAACTCCCCCGCGGTCGATGTCCCCGACGACCAGTACCGGCAACCCGGCAGCCCGGGCCAGCCCCATGTTCGCGATATCAGTGGACCGCAGATTGATCTCGGTGGGCGAACCGGCGCCCTCGCAGACCACCACCTCGTGGTGAGCGCGCAGCGCTGACAATGCGCCCACCACGACGTCGAGGAGGTCAGCCTTGCGGTCGGAGTAGGACGCAGCAGACACCGTGCCGCAGGCCCGCCCGAGCACCACAACCTGCGAAGACCGGTCGCTGCCCGGTTTGAGCAGCACCGGGTTGAGTCGCACCCCGGGCTCGATGCCGCACGCCGCGGCCTGCACCGCCTGGGCTCGGCCGATCTCCCCGCCATCTGGGGTCACCACCGAGTTGTTCGACATGTTCTGCGCCTTGAACGGCGCCACCGACACCCCGCGGCGGGCCAGCCACCGGCAGATCCCGGCCACCAGCACGCTCTTACCCGCGTCGGAGGTGGTGCCCGCGACGAGCAGGGCGCCGCGCACCCGTCAGCCCATGCCGGGCAGACCGTCGAGGCTGACCGCGTTGCGCTCGGTCTGGTACTGGGCCAGCCCGTCTGATCCCCTGTTATCCGACCAGGAGTCCAGCACATCACGCTCAGCGCGCAGGTCCATCAGCGGAACGCCGTAACCGCAGGAGTCACTGATCCGGTGCACGTCCACCCGCACCACGGCTCTGGTCGCAGGCTCCCGGGTGCCGACGGCCACGGCCGCAGCGAAGGGCTCGAGTGCGGCATCGAACCCCGGCTCGCCGCGCAGCACCGCGCTGCCGGTGCCGTGCAGCCGGACGATCTTCGGGGGGCCGTCGAAGGCGCAGAGCATCACGCAGATGCGACCGTTCTCCCGCAGGTGCGCCACCGTCTCGATCCCGCTGCCGGTGAGATCGACGTAGCTGAAGGTGTGCTCGTCGAGCACCCGGAACGTGCCGCTGATGCCCCTGGGCGAGACGTTCACGAACCCGTCGGCCGCAAGCGGCGCGGTGGCCACGAAGAACACCGGCTGGGCTTCGATCCAGCCAGCGAGCCGGGAATCGATGCGCTGATAGATCTTGCCCAATCGCCACCTCCTCGGCCGGCGGAAGATCACGGCAGGGTCAGGATGTCCGCCCCGTCCGCGGTGACGACCAGGGTGTGCTCGAACTGTGCCGTGCGCTGCTTGTCCCTGGTGGTGACCGTCCACCCGTCGGGCCACAGGTCGTAGTCGATCGTGCCCAAGGTGATCATCGGTTCGATGGTGAAGGTCATCCCCCGCTCCAGGACCGTGTCGACCTCGGGTTCGTCGTAGTGCAGCACGACCAGCTTGCCATGGAAGGAGCGGCCGATGCCGTGGCCGGTGAAGTCGCGCACCACCCCGTAGCCGAAGCGCTTGGCGTAGGCCTCGATGACCCGGCCGATCACGTTGAGCTTGCGCCCGGGCCGCACCGCGCGGATCCCGCGCATCGTCGCCTCGTGGGTGCGCTCCACGAGCAGCCGGTCCTCCTCGGAGACGTTCCCGGCGAGGAAGGTGGCGTTGGTGTCGCCGTGCACGCCGCCGATGAAGGCGGTGACGTCGATGTTGACGATGTCGCCGTCCTCGATCACGGTCGAGTCCGGGATGCCGTGGCAGATCACCTCATTGAGCGAGGTGCAGCACGACTTCGGAAATCTCTTGTAGCCCAGCGTCGAGGGGTAGGCGCCGTGGTCGAGCAGGAACTGGTGGACCACGCGGTCCACCTCGTCGGTGGTGACGCCGGGCGCGACGGCCCGGCCACCCTCGGCCAGCGCCTGGGCGGCGATCCGTCCCGCTACCCGCATCGCCTCGATGACCTCGGGCGGCTGCACCCACGGGTCATCGCTGGGGGCGGGCGCAGGTTTCCCGACGTACTCCGGCCGGGCGATCTTGGCAGGAACAGGACGCATCGGCGTGGCCCTGCCGGGGCGCAGTGGTGTTCTCACGGGCATTCCCACACTCTATGCAACTCCACTGCCATGGCCACCTGATCTGGCCACCAACGCCTCGACGGCGGCCGCGGCGGCCCGCCAACCGAGCAGCAACACGCCCAGCGACAGCGCTACGACCAGCGCGAACGACAGCGGCAGCCGCCCGATGACACCGGCACGCACGACCAGCCCGGCGACCACCGTCACAGGCCACACCAGCGCTGCGGTGCGAAGCGCCAGTGGTGCCCGCCAGGCCCGAGCCAGCGCCCAGGCAAGCGCCAACCCGACGAGGAACGGCCCGGCGGTAGCCAGCAGGCCCACCACCGCGCCCTCCTCGCCGTGGGTGCGGCGACCGACAGCGGCGAAGACCAGCACGGCGAGGACATCAGCACTGGCGGCGATCGCGACTGACCGCGTCACGCCGCGCCCAATGCCGACAGGAAGCGCCCGGACACGTCCAGCGCGGGACCGGACGAGCCGGCATCGAGGACCAGCGTCGCGAACGCGAGGTCACCGCGGTACCCGACGAACCAGCCGTGCGAACCGGTGGAGCTGTACTCCGCGGTCCCGGTCTTGCCGTACAACTGGCCCTGGCCCGCCAAAGCCTTCGCGGTGCCCTGGGCGACCACCTCGCGCATCATCACCCGCACCGCCTGCGCGACCTCGGGTGGCACCGGTCCAGCGGGCCGCACAGCCGTCGTTGTCTGCGTTCCCCTGATCAGCACCGGGGTGCGCAGCTGCCCGCCGGCGGCGACCGTTGAGGCCACCAGCGCCATACCGAACGGGCTGGCCACCACCCGGCCCTGCCCGAAGCCGTTCTCCGCCCGCCGGACCATCGACTCCGAGGGCGGGACATCTCCGGTGTAGGTGGTGATGCCGGGGATGGTGTAGTCCGCTCCGATGCCCATCTGGAATGCCGCGTCGGTCAGTTGGCCAGCGGACAGACCGGCCGCCAGCTGCGCGAACGTGGTGTTGCACGACCTGGCGAAAGCGGTGTGCAGCGGCACCGTGCCCAGGTCGAAGAGATGATCGTTGGGCACCAGCCGCTCCCCGATGCTGGTCGTCGCCGGGCAGGCCACCGGCGAATCCAGGGTCACCTTCTTGGCCTGGATTGCGGCCGACGCCGTGACGATCTTGAAGGTGGAGCCCGGTGGGTAGCGCCCGATCAGCGACAGGGGGCCCTGCGCGTCGGCCTGGTCGTTCTGGGCGACCGCCAGGATCTCCCCGGTGGAGGGCTGGATCGCCACGATCATCGCCGGTTTGCCCACTGCGCCCACCGCACCTTCCGCGGCGGCCTGCACCCCGCGGTCGACGGTGGTGGTCACCGTCGGGATCGGGCGGGCCTGCTGCCTGGTGAGCACTTCGACCTCGTTACCCGCCGCGTCCACGGTGACGATGCTCCAGCCGGCGGCCGCCGCGAGCTCCTCCTCGACCGCCTTGCGGATGCCCGGCACGAGCTGGGAGGCGAAGCGGCGGTCCGGTCCGAGCAGCTGCTGCCGGGTGGGAAAGCTGACCCCGGGCAGTTCATGGATCCGGTCCCGCACCGACTGGTAGTCCGGTTCGCGCAGCACCGCCACGGTGGCGGGCTGGCCCGCAGGAGCGGCCTGGGCTGCCGCGAGGATCGACTCCTGGGTGATCTGGGGGTCGATGCGGGACAGCGCAACAGCCAGTTGGGAAGCCACCCCGGCCAGATCCGCGGTCTTG
>DATDHI010000099.1:0-2090 GCA_036521655.1 Pseudonocardiaceae bacterium
GCGGTAGTGGAAGACAGGTCGCAGCCCGAGGCTGGATTTCATGTCGCGCCAACCTTCTTCGACGGCGATCAGCTGCTTGTACGCGGCGGCCAGGTCCTCGGGGGTGAGCGTCACATCGCTGGTGCGTAGCAGCCACTTCCCGTCCAGGTGCGCCTCCCGGTTGACCGCCGCCTGGTCGATCCGCAACAGCCCGGCCTTGGTGCGGCGCAGGTACCGGCGCAGCCCCGGCTTGTCCCTCAGCGACCCGACGAACTCGCTCCGGCGGCTTGGAGTCCAGGTGTCCGAGCCGTCGACCAGCCCGGTCAGGTGCTTGACGAGATTGGCGCGGACCGCGGCGTCCCGCTCGGCCTGTTCCGGGTTGTGGCACACCACGAACCGGACCGCGCGGGCCCCGCCGTCCCCGTCACCGCCGCTCGCCGGGTCGGCGGGGTTGACGTGGACCTCCTTGACCCGCAGGTTCCCGGCGACCGCCTTGTACCGGCCGGCCCGGGCCAGCGCGGCGGCGGCGGCCAGGTTGGTGTGGCGCAGCTTCTCGGCGTGGATGTAGTGCCCGCCGCCTTTGGTCAGGTAGGCCCGGTTGGTGGCGGAGGCGAACCCGCGGTCGGCGACCCACACCAGCCGGCGCAGGTTCCACGCGCCGAGGTCGTCCTTGACGGTGCGGATGATCGCCTGGTCGCTCGCGCTGCCGGGGAAGGTCCAGCACCGGATCGGGACCCCGTCCCGGGTGACCGCCATCGCGATCACCACCTGCGGCAGATCCGGTCGGAAGTCCTTGCTGTGCCCGAACGCCCGCCGCCCGGACTCCACCGGCCGGTACGGCGCGTCCCCGTCACCGCCCGCGCTGTCGGCCGGGACGTCGTCGTCCTGCGGCTCGGGCAGCAGGTCCGGTCCCTCGGTCTGCCAGTACGTGGAGGTCGAGTCGACGAAGACGATGTCCAGGTCCAGGTTGAGCAGGTGCGCTACCGAGGCGAAGATCTCGCTGGCGATCTGCTCCAGCGCGCCCAGCAGGAAGTCCATCCCCCGGTACGCCTGGTCGTCGCTGAACCCGCGACACCCCTGGATGGCGACCCGTTCGGCCGCCCACGTCGTGGCGGCCAGCTTGGAGCCGGGCTCCAGGGCCCGCTGCGCGACCAGCGCGAACAGCACCCGCTCCACGGCCTCGCCGTCCAGGCGACGTCCGTCGGCCACCGACCGGATCGCCGCGCCGACCCCCAGCCGCTCCCACAGCCGGTCCAGCACCCACGCCCCACCCAGGCGCCGCGAGTCCAGGATCTCCACCTGCCCGGCGCCCGGCGAGGCGAGGCCCTGGTCCGGGGTCAGCAACCGCGAGATCGAGGCGACCAGCCGGGCCAGCGCGTCCCGGTCGACCTGCTCGGCGCGGCCGAAGTTGTGGATCACCTTCGCCGTCGGCGCGCCGGTCACCGGGTGCCGCTCGTTGTGCGCCAGCTGCAGGTAGGCGACCACCGACCCGTCCTTGTTG
This sequence comes from Pseudonocardiaceae bacterium, assembly GCA_036521655.1. Lineage (GTDB taxonomy): Bacteria > Actinomycetota > Actinomycetes > Mycobacteriales > Pseudonocardiaceae. Next base: position 1,481 of record DATDHI010000099.1, read on the forward strand.
GTCCGCCTTGTCTGCCGCAGGTACATGCCTACACCCCAGCAGACATCCGGGCCCGGCGTCCAGCGACACGCCCAAATCCGTGTGCCTACGCCTTTTCGCAGTTCCGGGCTCCCGCAAGGCGCTGACCAGCACAAACACGATCAGGACAGCCCCAGGATGCCTACCAACTGCGGAAGTCCGGTCGGGGTCGCGGGATCAATGTCGGCGATGGCAACTCGAGCACCGCGCTTGAGAAGCTCCCGTGCAGTTGCTGCGCCGATTCCGCCGTTGCCGCCTGTGATCAGGACGACCTTGTCTGTCAGGTCGAAGCGGGTGCTGGTCATGCCAGGCCCCGCTTCGGCCTCCGGGAGAGCCGGCGGTTACGCCGCAGGGTTGGGTAGGCGACCTCAGGCATGGATGCTCCTCGTTCCAGATTGTCGTACGATCGTAATAGTATGAGCATACTGCTATCCTGGACGCAAGCCCCCAACGGAAGGAATAGGGAGACATGGCCCGCTACGCCCCCGACCACAAGGACGCGACCCGCCGGCGGATGATCGAGACCGCGGGACGACGGTTCAAGAGAGATGGCTTCGATGGATCTGGAGTCGCGACCCTGGTGCGGGACGCC
>DATDHI010000100.1:0-9223 GCA_036521655.1 Pseudonocardiaceae bacterium
GGTGATCGAGCCCTGGGACCGCGACCCGCCCGAGGAGGACTCGGTGGGCACCAACCCCAGGTAGGCCCCGATCGAACGGCCCCGGGAGCCGGGTCCAGTCCCCGATCTCCACCGCCAAGGGCGAACGAGGTCACCGTCGAGACCCCGCGCAGACACCCCAGCCGGGTCACCACCGGGGTGAACTCGCTGTCCCCGGCCATCACGATGATCGCCTCGTCCACACGGTCGCGCCGCGCGAGGGTGCTGAGCATGGTGTCGTAGGCAATGTCGAAGGCCAGCGCCAACCCGGGCAGCGTGAAGCGCTGCGAGCGCAGCCAGCGATCGTGCACACCGGTCCACGATTTGCCCTGGTAGTAGACGATCCCCTGGCGCAGCAACAGCTTCGACAGCCGGTGCCGTGCCGACATCAGATCCCCCCGGACGTCCTCCCGGGCCCGCACCAGATCCCGGGCGGCTTCCTGTTCCACACTCGGCACGCAGACCGCGACGATCTCCCCCAGATGCAGCAACCGGGCCAGATGCCGGGCATCACGGACATCAGTCTTGACCCGATCCCCCGCCGGACGCTGCAACTTCGACGGTGCCTCCACCAGACACCCGATGCCTTCCGCAGCCAGAAACCGAGCCAACCCGAACCCGGTCGGGCCGGCCTCATACGTCACCCCCACCGGCCCCGGCAACGACCGCACCCACGACACGATCTCACCATGATCAGGAGTCAACCGGCGCTCAAACAGCTGCCCCGTTTGCCCATCCACGCCGCACGCCACCACCGACCGTGCATGCACATCCAGCCCGACACTCATACGATTCACAACCACTGGGGCCTCCCACATCTGTGGCTCTACCAGCCAGAACCACTCCTGTCGGCAACCCACGATCACATGTGAGCGAGGCCCCAGCCCGAACTCACATACCGTCTAACAACAGCCGGGATGATCACTGGCTGTCCCTGGCGCGGTAGCACTGCGGGCAGATCTGGTCGGGGTCGGGTGGATCACCACGCAGCGCTGGCCCGCCGGGCACTAGTCGCGATGACTGGAAGCGCGCTCCGCACAGTGCGACCACGGTACCGTCGTCGCGCAGCTGACCCCGGTGCGTGTCGTGGTCGCCCATCGAGCGGAGGTACCAGCTCACCGGGCGCCCCTGCTGCATGGTGAGCAGTGGGTGCGCTCCGGGGTGGCCAGGCTCGCGGGGAGCACCTCGATGCCGCAGACGGCGACATAGCGCCCACCACCGGAGCGGCGGCCTGCGGCGGCAGCATCGTCGGTCACCCGGTGCGCGGTGCGTGACCGGGCGTCGGTCAGCAAGATGACTCGCGGGCCTGAGGCGACTGGGTGTACCGACGCGGCTCTGCGCTTGTGCTTACCTGCCATGTCCTCGCCTACTCCTGCTTGCCGTGGGTGTGATCAGCTTCGGAGAATGGGGCTGCCATGGGCAGGTCACGACGCCTGCCAGCCGGTGCCGTCTGTTGCCGTCTGCTCCCAGGCGTCACCGTTTCGGCCTGAGTGGATCTACCGTGGGGCTGACCGACCAGGGGAGCGTGATGGCCGAGCAGGAGTCACCACGGACGCGACTGGAACAGTTGCTCAAGCAGCGACACGTCACACTGGATAAGTTCAGGAAGGACTACCAACGGATCGCCGGGACCGCGCTCAGCGAGCGGCAGGCGTACCGCTGGGTGGCCGGAGAGGTACGCGGGCTGCCCTACCCGCAGGCCCAGGCTGCCCTGGAGCGGCTGTTCGGCGAGCCGACGGCACGGCTGCTCGGCCCGCCGTACGGCGTGGGGGTGGTTCGGCCGACCCGACGCCGCGACGGGGCGGCGCCGGAGCGGGGTAGCGCGCGGACAGACTGGGAAGGACAGGTGATCGCCATGAGCGCCGACCGGGCTCGCGACTTCCTCACTCGCATCGAAGCATCGAACGTCGGCGCCGAGACCCTCGACCAGTTGATCGACGACGTCCGTCGCCTGGTCACCGCCTACCAGCAGCAACCGCTGCCCACCTTGCTCAGCGATCTGGTAGCCACCCAGGATCGTGCGTTCGGACTCCTGGAAGGGCGCCAGCGACCGGCGCAGGCCCGAGACCTCTACCTGATCGCGGGGATCGCCTGCGGGCTGATGGCCAAGGCATCACACGACCTCGGTGCTCCGCATGACGCGATGACGCACGCCCGAACGGGTTACGCCTGCGCGGACAACGCCGGCCACGACGGGCTGCGCGCCTGGACCCGTGGCCTGCAAGCATTGATCACCTACTGGTCCGGGCGACTGGAGGATTCGGCGCGCTATGCGCAGCTCGGCGCGGAGGCCGCAACCCGAAGCCGCGGCACCGCTGGGATCTGGTTGGTCAGTAGCGAGGCGCGATCACTGGCCGCGCTGAACCGGCTGGAAGACGCCAACGCCGCCCTGGTCCGCGCCACCGAGGCGCGGGACAGCATGGAACCCGACGAACTGGACAGCCTCGGCGGGCTGTGCACCTTCAGCCGACCACGCCAGCTTTACTACGCCGCCGACGCACTCGCCTGGGGCGGCGAAACTGAGGCTGACCACACCGAACGGTTCGCCTTGGAAGCACTGGACGCCTACGCGGGAGCACCCGACCGGGAGCGGGCCTTCGGCGACGAATCCGGTGCACGCAGCGCCCTGGCCGTCGCGCGAGTCTTCCTTGACGAGATCGATGGCGCCGCGGAAGCGCTTGCGCCGGTCCTGGAACTCCCCCCACCGAAGCGCATTCACGGGATCGTCACATCGGTAGAGCATGTGCGCACCGCCTTGAGGACCGTCGAGGATCCGGGCCGGGACGCCGCTGAACTGGTGAGCGCCATCGAGGGCTTCACCGCCGAGCGTCTGGCGCTGCAATGATGACCGAGACCGTAGAGCACGGGGTGAGATTGACCGGAGATCGCGTGCGGCTACGCGAGTTCCGGGCCGACGATCTCGACGACACCGACGCCATCCTCGGCGATGACCGGGTGACCCGGTGGCTGTCATTCGACTCTAGAACCCGCGAGCAGCAGGCCGCGATGCTCACCGGCGCCCTCGAACGTGCCAGGCACACTCCGCGCACCGAGTACTACCTCGCCGTCACCACGCACACCGATGATCGGCTGATCGGGTTTGAGCGACTGGGGCTCAGCGGCGTGCAGGCCGCCAAAATCGGTGCTGCTATCGCTGCGCCGCATTGGGGCCGTGGGTACGCCCTCGACGCCACCCGCACCATCATCGATTTCGGGTTCGCCACACTCGGGCTGCACCGCATCACGGCTGCCATCGGGCCCGACAACGCCGCGTCGATCGCCATCATCACCCGGCTGGGGTTCACCGAGGAAGGCCGGCTACGCGATCATGTATTCACCAACGGCGCCTGGCGCGACTCCGTCCTCTACTCCCTCCTCGCGCATGAATGGCTTGGAGACGGCAGATGAGTCCAACCGACCGCCACCGCCTGCGCTCGCCGAAGTCCGCTCTTGCATTTCCGTGCGTGCACTCCACTGACTTGCCCGGGCGTTGGTAGCTGTTGAGAGCGTCCGCACCCGGGGTAGGTAGCCCTTGAAGGGCTACCTACGCTGACCCACTGTGGGGCTAACCGAACTCGCTGTCTCCGGGCCGCTGCTGGTGGCGGCTGGGGTGGCGGTGCTGGCGGGGGCGGTGAGCTTCGCGTCGCCATGCGTGGTTCCGCTGGTGCCCGGGTATCTTGCGTACCTCACCGGGCTGGTCGGCGCCGAGGGCGGCGTCCAGAGTCGGGGGCGGGTATTCGGCGCGGTGGCGCTGTTCGTGCTGGGGTTCTCGGTGGTGTTCGCCGCTGGTGTGGTCGCCGTGCTCGGCGTCGCGGACTCCCTCACCCTCAATGAGGTCATGCTGCAGCGCGCCGGCGGCGTGGTCACCATCGCGATGGGGCTGGTGTTCGTCGGGCTGGTCCCGGTGCTGCAGCGCGACGTGAGAGTCCACCCGCGACCAGGATTGGGAGCCCGGCATGTGCTCGGCGCCCCGCTGCTGGGCGCGGTGTTCGGGCTGGGCTGGACTCCGTGCCTGGGGCCGACGCTCAGTGGGGTGATCGCGCTGGCTGTGGGGACCCCGGGCGGTGGTCTGGCCCGGGGGGTGCTGCTGGTCGTCGCCTACTGCCTCGGGCTGGGGGTGCCCTTCCTGCTCCTCGCGCTCGGCGTTCGGCGCGCCCTGCGCGCGGTTGACTGGCTGCGAGGGCACGTAAGGATCGTGCAGCTGGCCGGCGGGGCGATGCTGATCGTGGTCGGACTGCTGCTGGTCACCGGGCTGTGGGCGGAGTTAATCGCCGTGCTTCGAGGGCCGGTCCGTGGTTTCGAGACGCCGATCTGATGGACCGCTTGACACGGCTGATGGCGCTGGCCCGCAACACTTGGCGCGGGCTGACCAGCATGCGCACTGCGCTGGTGCTGCTGTTCCTGCTGGCCTTGGCTGCGCTGCCAGGCGCCCTGCTGCCGCAGTATGCACTGAATCCCGAGCGGGTCCGGACGTACAGAACTGAGCACCCGACCCTGGCCCCGGTGCTGGACAAGCTGGGCTTTTTCGAGGTGTTCGCCAGCCCCTGGTTCGCCGCGATCTACCTGCTGCTGTTCGTGTCCCTGGTGGGCTGCGTGGTGCCGCGCAGCGCCGAGTACGCCCGGCAGCTGCGCCGGGCTCCGGTAGCCACCCCCCGAAACTTGGCACGGCTGCCGCACCACGCTCGCTCCCAGTCGCCCAACATCAGCGTCGAGGAGGTCATTACCGCAGCACGACGACGGCTGCGCGGCTGGCGGATCGCCGAGGGGGACGAGCCGCACGGGACCCGCACGTTATCCGCCGAACGGGGCTACCTGCGGGAGGCCGGCAACCTCGTCTTTCACCTTGCCCTGCTCGGGCTGCTGGTGTGCTTCGCGATCGGAAAGTTGGTCGGCTACGAGGGTCAGGTGATCGTGCTGGCCAATGGTTCGCAGTTCTGCAACTCCGGCCCGCTGGCTTATGACTCGTTCCGCCCCGGCCTATCCGTGGATGGCACCCGGCTCGGCCCCTTCTGCCTCCGGGTCGAGCGCTTCACCTCGACGTACCTGAGCACCGGGCAGCCGCAGGAGTTCCGCGCCGCCATCTCCTACCAGGGCCCCGACGATCTGGCCGCAGGCGCCTGGCATCCCCAGCAGCTTGCGGTCAACGACCCGCTGCGGCTGGGCGGCACCCGGGTCTACCTGCTCGGCAACGGCTACGCACCGCAGTTCACCGTCACCTTCCCCGACGGGCAGCAGCGCACCGGGCTCGTGCAGTGGCGACCAGTGGAGATCGCGACCCTGCTGTCGGAGGGAACCACGAAGTTCGATCCGCCCGGGGTGACCGACGACGCCGTGCGCCGCACCCGGCAGATCGCGATCACCGGTCTGTTCGCGCCGACCGCGGCATTCCAGGGTTCGCTGCTGTCCTCCGGTTTCCCTGATCTGCGTGATCCGGCCGTCGCGATCGATGTCCTGCAGGGCGATCTGGGCAACAACTCGGGCCGCGGCCAGTCGATCTTCTCGATCGACCAGTCCATGGTGGACTCCGGACGGCTCAAGCAGGTGGCGCGGCAGAACCTTCGCCCCGGCGAGCAGCTCACCCTGCCCGACCGGACGGTGGTGCGTTTCGACGGCGTGACCCGCTTCGTCTCACTGCAGGTGTCCTATGACCCGGCACAGCTCTGGGTGCTGGGCTTCGCGGTGCTGGTGCTCGCTGGCCTGGCGCTGTCACTGACGGTGAAGCGGCGGCGCTTCTGGGTGCGCGTCAGCCCGGCCGGACCGGACGGTACCGTGGTCGAGCTGGGCGGGCTGGCCCGCACCGAAGCCGCCGGGTACGGCGAAGAGTTCGACCGGATTGCCGCTGACCTGCTGCCGCCCGGATCCTCTCAGCCGCTTGTGCCCGCTGCAGCGTCGAGGAAAGGGGACGTGATGTGATGCCGGTGAACCCCGTCTTGGCGTCCTTCGGCGACCTCGCGTACAGCACCGCACTGGTGCTCTACCTGCTCGCGATGGTGCTACACGCCGTCGAGTACGCCGCAGCAAGGGCTGGCGCCGTCCCGTCCCAGGTGGTCGTGGCCCCGGGCGAGGGGTCAGTCGCGACGCTGGCACCGGTGGCGACGCTGGCACCACCAGCGCCACGGCGTGGGAAGCCCGAGCGGGTCGGCCGGTCGGCGGTGGCCCTGACGGTGCTCGCCGCGCTGGTGCACACCAGCTCACTGGCACTGCGCGGAGCCGCTATCGGGCGGGTGCCGTGGGCCAACATGTACGAGTTCGCCTCGGCCATCTGCTTGGTGGCGGTGACCGCGTGGCTCGTCGTTCTGTACCGGCAGCGGGGCGCCGAGCCCGTGCTGCGACGGCTGGGTGTGTTCGTGTTGCTGCCCGTCGTGGTGCTGCTGTTCCTGGGCGGCACGGTGCTCTACGCCCAGGCCGCGCCGCTGATCCCGGCGCTCAACTCGTACTGGATCACCATCCACGTCTCCGCGGCGGCCACCGCATCTGGCATTCTGCTGGTCTCCGGGGTGGCCAGCGTGCTCTACCTGGTCCGGGAACGGGCCGGCGACCGGGTCGCCGACCGGCTGCCCAGCAGTGCGACGCTGGACCGGTTGGCCTACCGCACCGCGGTGTTCGCCCTGCCGATCTGGACCTTCGCAGTCATGACTGGCGCGATCTGGGCCGAGGCGGCCTGGGGCCGCTATTGGGGGTGGGACCCGAAGGAGACCTGTTCGCTGGTCGCCTGGGTGGTGTACGCGGGCTACCTGCACGCCCGGGCAACGGCCGGATGGCGCGGTTCGCGGGCGGCCTGGATCAACGTGGCCGGCTTCGGCGTGATGCTGTTCAACCTGTTCTTCGTGAACATCGTCATCGCCGGGTTCCACTCCTACGCCGGGATCTAGCGGAGGCAATCAGCGTGGTTGAACACGGCGTACAGGGTGGGCACTCGGGGCCACACCCGGTGGACGGGCACCCCGTGCAGCAGCCCACACACGACCTGGCCGCCACGCAGTTGCTCCGGCAGACCAGGAAGCCCCCGCCGTCAGGATGGCGACGGGCGCTGTTCGTGGCCTCCGGGCGCACCGTCAACCTCGGGGAGAGTCCCTCCGACCTGCAGCGCCGGGAACTGATCTTCCGGATCAACCAGCCGCTGCATGGCTGCTACAAGATCGCGATGCTGAGCCTCAAGGGCGGCGTCGGGAAAACCACTGTCACGACCACACTGGGTTCCACCTTTGCCTCGCTGCGCGGCGACCGGGTGATCGGGGTGGACGCCAATCCCGACCGGGGCACGCTGTCCCAGAAGATCCCGCTGGAAACCACCGCCACGGTGCGCCACCTGCTGCGCGATGCCGATCGGATCCGCCGCTACTCCGACATCCGGGCCTACACCTCGCAAGGGCCGAGCCGGCTGGAGATCCTCGCCAGCGAGCAGGATCCCGCAGTGTCCGAGGCATTCAGCGAGACCGACTACCGGCGCGCGGTGAACCTGCTCGAGCACTTTTACAACATCGTGCTCACCGACTGCGGAACCGGGCTGATGCACTCGGCGATGAAGGGCGTGTTGGACGTTGCGGATTCGTTGGTCATCGTCTCGTCCGGCTCGATCGACGGGGCACGCTCGGCCTCGGCCACCCTGGATTGGCTGGACGCGCACGGATACGGGGAACTCGTCGGCCGATCGGTCGCCGTGATCAACTCGGTGCGGCCGACCGCCGGCAAGGTGGACCTGGGCCGGGTTGCCGCGCACTTCGCGTCTCGTTGCCGGGCGGTGTGCCGGATGCCCTTCGACGAGCACCTGGAGGAGGGTGGGGAGATCGACCTTGACCGACTCGGTCCGGGCGCCCGCCTGGCCGCCCTGGAACTGGGCGCTACCGTCGCCGACGACTTCCCGCTGGCGATCAGCCGGACCCGGCGCTAGCAGCCCACTTGCTGGCGGGCAGGCTCAGCGCTCCTCGCCCGGATCCGGCCGCTTGCGGTTCAAGTCTCGGAGAAACTCCGGATCGTCGTCCGGCGCGAGTACTCGGCGCGCGGTTGCGCGCTGTGGGCCGAAGGCTTTCCATAGCAGCGTCGTGACCGCCGCCGCTCCAATAGCCGCCATCATATACAGCACGGCAGTCACCTCCTGAGGTCTGCCCCGAGAGTAGTAGCGCTCCACGACAGCGATGAGCAAGCTTCACCCGCACTTCACGGCGGGGTCCTGCAGATCAGCTAGGGAGCCGGCGTGGTGAGCGAGGCGAGCAGTGCGCGGACCTCGGCCTCCCGGAACCGCCGGTGGCCGCCGGGGGTCCTGATCGAGCCGATCCGCCCAGCTGAGGCCCACCGAGTGACAGTCTTGGGGTCTACCCGGAACAGTGACGCTACCTCCCCTGGGGTAAGTAAACGCTCACCAGTATGTGGATGGGACATTGTGACCCCCCGGGGATCGGTGACCTCGCAGTCGGGACCTTTAGGAGTATCGTGACAGGTCACGCGCCAGGTACTCGAACGGTTGTGTGGAGGTAAAGCATCGGTAATGGGATGAAACGGGCGAATCCGGTAGTGTCGGTCCCGCTACGTGCGGTGCCCATCGCTGGCCGGCGAGTAGGCTCCAATGCCGTGGTGGCACCGCCGACCCCGCCGTCCGGCTCCGCGCTCGCCCGCGACATCGTGCTGTACAGCGCGGCCCGGCTGGGCATGGTGACCGCGGTGGCTTTGCTCCTGCTGCTGACCGGTATGCCGCTGTTGGTGTCGATCCTGCTCGCGCTGGTGCTTGCGCTGCCGTTGTCGATGGTGCTGCTGCGCTCGCTGCGGGTTCGGGTGAACGCAGGGCTGGCAACGGCCGGGGCCCGTCGCAGAGTCGAGCGAGACCGGCTACGTAGCCAACTCCGTGGCGAGGGTTCCAGCGACCAGCCGTGATCGCATGTGCGCATACTTTCCGTATCAGGCACGGCCTGGGCCGTGTCTAACATGACGGAGGACTACGGCAAGCCAGCACGGGGGCCAACGATGTCGGTACGGGGACGGCTCACACAGTTGATCTGCGCGGTGCTGCTGGGCGCGCTGATGACCTCGTGCGGAAGCTCGGCAGCTCCCTCGGCCGCACCGGCACCGGCGGCCCCTCAGGCGCGGCCGGGTGGCGCACCTCCTGGGGCGACGGTCCTTGTGCCAGGAGGAGACAATGTCTCCCTGGCAGACTGGCTGGAGCTCATGAAGCGCGCGTGCGCAGACGCGTCCTTAGGGCCGAGGTGCCTGA
>DATDHI010000101.1:0-4636 GCA_036521655.1 Pseudonocardiaceae bacterium
GGCCTTGGCGATCTGCTCGGCAAGCACCGCCGGATCCGACGCGAACCGCACCGCCTCCAACCGCTCACCCGCCGGCGTCATCCGCACCATCACCGTGCGCCGCCGATGAAGGTCCAAACCCACTACCTGTTGTCCTGTGAGTGTGGTCATCTGTTCTGGCCCCGGTTGGTGAGGTTGTCGTCATCAGATCTGGCTCCACCCTTTGTGGGTGGCGGTGGCTGGGGATGGCGTGTCTTCATCGGATTTGGCCCCACCTCTGGGTGAGTGATCCCCGCGGTCGGCGGATGCCCGGCCCTTGGGGGAGGTCGGTGGAGGTGGCTGGGCGGGTGGAGCTTTTCGAGGCGATCCGGCGAGATCATCGCCGTGAGCAGCTGTCGGTGCGTGCGTTGGCGGAGCGGCATGGGGTGCATCGACGCACGGTGCGTGAGGCGTTGGTGTCGGCGGTGCCGCCGGCGCGCAAGTCCTCTCCCCGGGCGGCGCCGGCGATCGGGCCGTGGACAGAGGTGATCGACGGCTGGTTGAGCGCGGATAAGGACGTGCCGCGCAAGCAGCGTCACACTGCGCGCCGGATTTGGCAGCGGTTGGGTGCTGAGCATGGCGCGGTGCTCTGTGAGGTGACGGTGTCGCGCTATGTGCGTCGGCGCCGCGTCGAGCTGGGGTTGGCCGACGGGGTGGAGGTGATGGTGCCCCAAAGCCATGACCCCGGTGATGAAGCAGAGGTCGATTTCGGCGAGTTTTATGCCGAGATCGACGGGACGATGACCAAGTGCCATTTGTTCAAGCTGCGTTTGGCCGCATCCGGCAAAGGCGTGTCCGTCGCCTTCACCAACCAAGGCCAGGAGGCGTTCTTGGAAGGCCACGTCTGTGCGTTTGAACGGCTGGGTGGTGTGCCCGGGCGGATCCGGTATGACAATCTCAAATCGGCGGTGGTGCGGGTACTGCGGGGCCGGGGTCGGGAGGAGACCGAGCGGTTCATCGCGTTGCGTAGCCATTATGGATTCGACTCGTTTTTCTGTCGCCCAGGTTTGGTGGGGAGCCACGAAAAGGGCGGCGTCGAGGGTGAAATCGGGCGGTTCCGGCGTCGGCATTTGGTGCCAGTGCCCAAGGTCGCTTCGTTGGCTGAGCTCAATGAGCTGCTCGCGGCCGCCGACGACCTCGATAACGCCCGGTATCTACCAGGTCGCCAAGACGACATCGGGACGGCGTTCACCGCGGAGCAGCCCGCGCTGTCCCCGCTGCCGAGGGAGGCATTTGAGACCGGGTTGACGCTGACACCGCGAGTGGATCGCCACGCGCGGATTACCGTGCGCTGCTGTCACTACTCGGTGCCCGCGTCGCTGGTCGGGCGGCTGGTGCGGGTGCAGCTTCGGGCGTCGAGTCTGGTGGTCTTTGACGGGCGCCGGGAAGTGGCGCGGCATGAACGTTCGGCCCGCAAATGGTCCACCACGCTGGTGTTGGACCACTACCTCGAGGTGCTGTTGAAAAAACCCGGCGCGTTGCCGGGGGCGACCGCGCTGGTCCAAGCCCGCCGCTCGGGCGTGTTCACCGCCGAGCACGAGGCGTTTTGGGCCGCTGCCCGCACGGCTCTCGGGGACACCGCGGGCACTCGGGAGTTGGTGGAGGTGCTGTTGTTGCACCGCCGTCAAGCCCACGGCGAGGTGATCGCCGGGATCGCCGCGGCGCTGGTCGTGGGCGCGGTCCGCGCCGATGTGGTAGCCGTGGAGGTCCGCCGCCTCGCGCAAGCCCGGCCACGCACCATCGCCGAGCCACCCAGCCCCAGCCGCGACACCGCCCGGGTGGTGAGCCTGACCCAGCGTCGACTGTCTGACCCGGACGCCACCTTCGCCGCGCTGCCCCCAGATCGTCGTCCTGCGCCGTCGGTCGCCGCTTACGACGAGCTGTTGCCCCGCCGGGCGGCCGCCTCCACCCAGTCCGGCGTCGCCGCGCCGGGCGCAAGTTCGGAGGTGTCATGAGCCAGCCCCGGCTGCGGAGCCGCGCGATGACCGAGCAGGCCGCCCAGGCCGCGGTGGACCAGGCCTGCCGCGCTTTGCGGCTGCCCACGATCCGCGCACGGGTCGATGAAATCGCCGCCGCGGGACAGCGCGAGCAGCTGAGCTACTGGGGTTTCCTGGCCGAGCTGCTGCTGGCCGAGTGCGACGACCGCGACCGCCGACGCTCGGCGCGGCGGATCAAGGCCGCCGGCTTTCCCCGCGAAAAATGGTTGGACGATTTCGATTTCGAGGCCAACCCATCGATCAACCCAGCCACCATTCACACCCTCGCTCGTTGTGATTGGGTCCGCAAGGGTGAACCGTTATGTTTGATCGGAGACTCCGGCACCGGGAAGACACATCTACTCATCGCGTTGGGCACGGCGGCCGCCCAACAAGGTTTCCGAGTCAGATATAGTCTGGCGACGAAGCTGGTGAACGAGCTTGTCGAAGCCGCCGACGAGCGTCAGCTGGCCCGCACCATCACCCGCTATGGTCGCGTCGATCTCCTGTGCATTGACGAGTTAGGTTATATGGAATTAGACCGTCGCGGCGCGGAGATGCTGTTCCAAGTCCTCACCGAGCGAGAAGAAACCGCCAGCGTCGCGATCGCGAGCAACGAATCCTTTTCAGGCTGGACAAAGACCTTCACCGATCCCCGGCTCTGCGCCGCCATTGTCGACAGATTGACCTTCGCCGGGAACATCCTGGAAACCGGCACCGACTCCTACCGCCTGGCCCACGCCCACGCCCGCGCCCAACGCGCCGGCACATAGCCCACGAAGGCCCCTCACATGCGCGGGGCTGCGGTTGGATGGTCGGGCCAGGGGACGGCGTAAGTCGGGTCGCTGCTGGTACTGGTACGGGCGAATCTGAGCAGTTCGCGGATGATGCCGGCGTTGCCCATCGCCCATCCGGTTCGCGGTTCGAGCGTGCTGGGGGTGATGCGGTGTTCGTGGTTGGACCAGCGCACTCCGTAGGCGTCGATGGTTGCTCGCGCGGCGAGGTCGTCGACGAGCACGTTGGCAAAGTCGAGCGGTTCTGCCTGCTCGATGTACCGATCGCAGGCCAGCGCCAACACGCCGGCTGTTCCGCAGCAGCGGCCGTTGTTGTCCCAGAAGCCAGGGCGTATCCGTTGGGGAAGCCCGGAGTGGGTCACGGTGTACCAGCACTGGTCGGCGCGGTCGGACCAGGCGGGGTCGTTGGTCACCGCGCCCAGCAGCCGGAACACCTGCGCGTCACCGGCTGGGCCGTTGCACCAGCCGTAGCTGTATCGCTCGATCAGGTCGGGCTTGTGGGGTGGATCGGAATGCGGGACCAGGAATCCGACGGGTTGTGCCTCGTTGCGGGCCGTGACATCGGAAGCCCCGGCCAACGCTACTTCGAGTAGCTCCGCGCGCTCTGTCGCGGCTGCGACGGCCGCCAGGGCGTAGACGATGCCGAGCGTGCCGTGCGCGATGTGGTGAGACCGAGCTGGGCTGGGACGAACCGCCCAGTTCACTCCGCCTGGTGTGGGGTCTGCGGTCTGGAGGTAGGGCGTCACCGCGAGGACAGCCAGCTCGACGTCGCTGGCGTGTAGTGCTCCCAGCGCGATTCCGGCGTTGCCGGCGAGCAACTCGAACATGGGGCTCCATCGCTGACCGTCGAAGTGCGCACGTACCCGGTCAAGCGCGTGGTCGGCTGCGTCGCCGGCGCCTGCGTCTCCGAGACGTTCATGGACCGCGCGCAACGCGACGGCCAGGCCGGTCAAGCCGAAATACAACGACCAGTCCTTCTCCTGGTCGACCGCGGCGGCGATGGCACGCGCGCCGCGCAGGGCGGCATCGCCGTAGCGGTCGTCCTGAAAGTGGTGTTGCGCCTCCAAAAGCGCGAGCACGATGCCGGCGCCCCCGTGGTAGAGGGTGGTGTTGATCTCATCGTCGGTCGCGCTGGGTGCCCACGTCAAACCAGTCTCGGTATCTCGGGTCGAGCCAACAAGCCACTCCACCGCCCCGGCAGCCAAACTCTCCGCATCCTCGCCTCGCGGCACACTCCACCAACCCCCTCCCTACACCCATGACGCATCCGCATCTGGATCAACCGGGAGCACATGTTGTCACATGATCGGTCGCTGTTGTCTCTGTCTGGTCGTCGTTGCCAGACCGCTTCCCATTGTGACCACTGACCTTGGTCTGGTGGGGTTCGTGAGGTGCTGTGGCGACGTGGTGGGAGTTCCTCGGCGAAGGAGGTGCCGATCACGGTGCGCAGTTCGGCGGCGGTGAAGAAGTGGATGTTCAGACCGTGCCGACGGGCCGCGGCCAGGATGTCCTGGACGAAAGGCACGGACGGTTCGCTGTGGTAGCACCCGGCGGAGTACTCGACGTTCCACGACGCCGCGACCTTCTCGTTCACGCCCGCCGAGCCTAGGGCTGGCATCCCTTGGCGGTGGTCGGGGTTGGTTTCGCCGGTCGGTATCGGCGCGAGAGCTCAACGAGTCGTTCACACCGCCGGGTGGAGCCAAAACCAATGACGACAAGTGGGGCCAGATCTGTTGACGACACTCACAAGACACGCAACTGCAGCGTGACGCGCTCACTGAAGCCGGGTGCGGCAAGTTCTTTGAAGACAAAATCTCCAGCCGCAAGGCCAATCGGCCCGGACTGGCC
>DATDHI010000102.1:0-12980 GCA_036521655.1 Pseudonocardiaceae bacterium
GTACGGCCCTCATGCCCGGATCCGGTCTTCGGCACCCTGCTGGGTGGGCTCGCCGGTCTGGCAGACGCGTTGGTGGCCGCCGCCACGGTGCGACCGCGGCTCGGCCTGCCGGTGCGCGGGCTGGCTCGCACGCCCGAAGGCTGGCGGCTGGAGCTGGGCAGCACGACCCGGCCCGAGTACGTCGAGGCCGACGCTGTGGTGCTCGCCGTCCCGGCCCCCGCCCTGCGGCGGCTGCTGGCCGGTCCGTTGCCCGTGGCTTCGGCCTGCGCGGGCCGGGTCGAGGTCGCCTCCTCCGCCGTGGTCGGGCTCGCGCTGCCGCGAGCGGCCGTGCCAACCGTCCCAGAGGCGTCGGGCGTGCTGGTGGCGTCCAGGGAGCCCCCCAGCGAGCCCCTGTCGGTCAAGGCGTTCACGTTCTCCGGACGCAAGTGGGCGCACGCCTCATCGGAGGAGGTGCTGCTGGTCCGGGGCTCGCTGGGCCGCCACGGCGAGGCGCGGCTGCTGCAGCGTGACGACGCCGAACTGGTCGACATGGTGCGCGCAGATCTCGCGGCGATCACCGGCGTCACCGCGGTGCCGGTGGAGACTGTGGTGGCCCGCTGGGGTGGCGCCCTGCCGCAGTACGCGCCTGGGCATTGTGACACTGTTGCCGCCCTGGAGCGCGAAGTGGCCGGGGTGCCGGGCCTCGCCGTCGCCGGCGCCACACTGCACGGGGTCGGTGTGTCGGCGTGTATCGGCACCGCTGACGTCGCTGCCCGCCGGATCGCGGCGTACCTGGCAGCACCTGTGCGGTGACGGGTGAGACGATGGCGGCCATGACCCGCCCGGACTACGCCGAGCTGAACTCCACCATCCGCTACACCATGTGGTCGGTGTTCCGGGTGGAGCCAGGACGGCTGCCTGCGGATCGCGGCGAAGCTGCGAGCGAGGCCCAGCAGTACCTGGCGGCGCTGGAGGGCAAGGGTGTCGCGGTCCGCGGGGTCTATGACCTCGCCGGATTGCGCGCCGACGCCGACTGGATGATCTGGTGGCATGCCGAAGAGATCGAGGCGCTGCAGGGAGGATACGCCGAGCTGCGCCGCTCCACCGCGCTGGGCCGGGCCAGCGTGCCGGTGTGGTCGAACGTGGCGCTGCACCGGCCCGCGGAGTTCAACAAGAGTCATGTGCCGGCGTTCCTGGCCGGCGAGGAGCCGCGGCGCTATGTCTGCGTCTACCCCTTCGTGCGCTCCTACGAGTGGTACCTGTTACCCGATGCGCAACGCCGTGAGCTGCTCGCTGAGCACGGCATGCAGGCCCGGGACTACCCCGACGTGCGGGCCAACACGGTCGCGTCATTCGCGCTGGGCGACTATGAATGGATCCTCGCATTCGAGGCCGATGAGCTGCACCGCATCGTCGATCTGATGCGCGCGCTACGGGCTAGCCGGGCCCGCCGCCACGTCCGCGAGGAGGTGCCGTTCTTCACCGGTCCTCGGGTTCCGGTGGCCGAGCTCGTCGCCGCCCTGCCCTAGCTCTGCGACTCCTCGGGTACCAGCCGCAGCGAGATCGAGTTGATGCAGTAGCGCTGATCGGTAGGGGTGCCGTAGCCCTCACCGTCGAAGACGTGACCGAGGTGGCTGTGGCAGCTGGCGCAGAGCACTTCGACGCGCTTAGCGAACATGGTGCGGTCCTCGCGCAGCAGCACCGCGTCACCGGCCAGCGGAGTGAAGAACGATGGCCACCCGCAGTGCGACTCGAACTTGTGGTCGCTGCGGAACAGCTCCGCGCCACACGCCCGGCACTCGTACACACCCTGCGTCTTGGTGTTCTCGTACTCGCCGGTACCAGGCCGTTCGGTGCCTGCCTTGCGCAGTACCGCGTACTCCTGCGGGGTGAGCTGCTCGCGCCATTCGGTGTCGGACTTCACGACCTTGGGGGTAACACCAGCCACAGGATCCATAGCCACCACGCTACGCGGGAGGTTATCGCCTCAGCAGGGTTCAGCCCAGCAGGGTGAGAAGTACCTCCCACACTGTGATCGCCACCCCGAGCAGGATCAGGGCTACCACCAGGACGGCAGCGGCCCGCCTCAGTCCCTGCGCGCGGTTGGCCGACTCGGCGAAGTCGGTGACACCGAACAGGTAGCCCTCAACGGTGAAACCCGGGTATTGGCGGCGGGCGCGATCCAGATGCTCGGAGAAGGCCTGCACCTCTGGATCGTCGCGGTCCAGACCGATCAGCTCGTCGTCCAGCCAGCGTCGCTCCTCGGCGTCAGGATCCGAACCCGGCCGGTCGCGTTGGGGTTCATCGCGCACCACCGTCCCACGGTAGCCCCACGATGCGCGGCCGGTCTGCAATAAGGCGGTCCTCGGTGCGTCGGGTCATGGTGCGGTAGCTTGCCGGTCGTGGGTCGCAGCGAGGCGTTGGAGCTCACGGTGCCGGGCCCCGGGGGTCAGCGCACCGTGCGGGTGTCCAACCCGGACAAGGTGTACTTCCCCGAACGCGGCATCACCAAGCGGCAGGTCGTGGAGTACTACCTGGCGGTGGCCGGTCCGCTGCTCGGGGTGCTGGCGCAGCGACCGGTCACGCTCAAGCGCTTCGTGGACGGGGTGGCCGGGGAAGCCTTCTACGCCAAGCGCGTACCGCGAGGCGCCCCGGACTGGGTGGACTCGGTGCAGATCACCTTTCCGTCCGGGCGGACCGCCCGCGAAGTGTGCCCCACCGAGCCCGCCGTGCTCGCGTGGGCGGCGAACCTGGGCACCTTCGACTTCCACCCCTGGCCGGTGCGCCGCCCGCGGGTGGATCATCCCGATGAGCTTCGGGTGGACCTCGACCCGCAGCCGGGGACCGGCTTCGCGGATGCTGTCGTGGTGGCCGGCGTGCTGCACGAGGTGCTGTCTGATGCGGGACTGGTCGGTTACCCCAAGACATCTGGGGGTCGGGGGATCCATACCGCGGTTCGCATCCGCCCGGAGTGGACGTTCGTGCAGGTTCGCCGGGCGGTGATCGCGCTGGCCCGGGAGGTTGCTCGCCGGATCCCAGACCGGGCCACGGTGTCCTGGTGGAAGGAGGAACGCGGCCAGCGGGTGTTCCTGGACTTCAACCAGGCGGCTCGGGACCGCACGATCGCCTCGGCGTGGTCGGTGCGCGGCACTCCACGCGCCACGGTGTCGATGCCGTTGTCCTGGGACGACCTGCCGCAGGTGCACCCCGACGACTTCGACGTGCTCACAGTGCCCGCGCTGCTCACCGAGCGGGGCGACCCGCACGCCGCGCTGGACAGCGAAGCCTTCAGCCTGGAGACGTTGTTGGACTGGGCAGAGCGCGACGAGCGCGACCACGGCCTCGGTGACCTGCCCTACCCCCCTGAATACCCGAAGATGCCCGGCGAACCGCTACGAGTGCAGCCCAGCCGCGCCAAGCGCCCCAGCGGCGAAAACACGCCCAACTAGTGGGCGTTCCGGTCGAGAAGCTGGACGATGACGCCGTTAGGGTCCCTCACCGGAAGGCCCGCTCCCCCCACTCGAGGGCCTGGCAGCGCGCACGATGCGCGGGGTGCCTCAGTCCTCGGGGTGGCCCCGAGCGCAGCCGGCCGCCCACCGGAGCCGCGATTTGGCTCCGAATGGCGGTTGCGCGGGCATTACTGAGCGCCATTCGGAGCCCAATGGCGGACGGGGGAGCCGAACCGGCGTAGGCGGAGGCTGTTGGAGACGACGAAGAGGGAGGACAGGGTCATGGCAGCGCCGGCGATCAGGGGGTTGAGCAGGCCGAATGCCGCGAGTGGCAGGGCGGCGATGTTGTAGCCGAATGCCCAGGCGAGGTTGCCGCGGATGGTGCGCAGGGTGCTGCGGGCGAGCTTGATCGCGCTGGGTACGACGTCCAGGTCGTCGCGGATCAGGATTAGGTCAGCGGCGCCAAGCGCGACGTCGGTGCCGCTGACGAGGGCCAGGCCGAGGTTGGCGCGGGCCAGTGCGGGCGCGTCGTTGACGCCGTCGCCGACCATCGCCACCGAACGCCCCTGGGCCTGCAACGACTCGATCGTGGCAGCCTTGTCGTGGGGGAGTACCTCGGCGATCACCTCGTCGATGCCGACTTGCGCGGCGACCGCTCGGGCGGTTGCCTCGTTGTCCCCGGTGAGCAGCACGGTGCGCAGTCCGAGCCGGAGCAGCTCGGTGACCGCTGCGGCCGCAGTCGGCTTCACCGTGTCCGCCAGCGCGAACACGCCTTCGACGACGCCGCCGACGGCAACCACCACGGTCGTGCGCCCTTGCTGCTCCCACTGGGTGCGCCGCTCGTCCAGCTCGGCCGGGATCCTGATGCCGCGCTGGGCCAGCATCCGCGCTGATCCGACCAGCACCTGCTGGCCGTCCACGACGCCGTAGGCCCCGAGACCGGACAGGCTGGTGAAGTCCGCCACCGGAGGGATCCGACTCAACCCAGCGCGGGCCAACGCGCTGATCGCCGTGGCGACGGCATGCTCGGAGGCGTCCTCCACGGCGCCGGCATGGCGCAGCAAGTCCTCCAGCGAGGTTCCCGCTGCCAGCTCGACGTCGATCACGGCCATCCGACCGCTGGTGATGGTCCCGGTCTTGTCCAGCACCACGGTGTCGATCGCGCGGGCCGACTCCAGCGCCTGGTGGCCCTTGATGAAGATGCCCAGCTCCGCGCCGCGCCCGGAGGCCACCATGAGTGCCGTCGGGGTGGCCAGACCCAGCGCGCACGGGCACGCGATGATCAGCACCGCCAGTGCTGAGCTGAACGCGCGCTCGACCGACCCGTCGATGGCCAGCCAGCCGAGGAAGGTCAACACCGCCAAGGCCAACACGACCGGGACGAACACCCCGCAGATGCGGTCCGCGAGCCGCTGGATGCCGGCCTTGTCGCTCTGCGCCTGCTCGACCAGGGCCACCAGCTGCGCCAGCTGGGTGTCGGCGCCCACCTTGGTGGCACGCACCACAAGCCGGCCGCTGCACGCGATGGTGCCGCCGATGACCCGATCGCCCTCGGACACCTCGACGGGCGCCGATTCCCCGGTCATCGTGCTGGCGTCCACTCCGCTGTGGCCCGCCAGTACCTCGCCGTCGGTGGCGATGGTCTCACCCGGGCGAACCACGAAGTGATCGCCGACCTGCAGCTGCGCGACCGGGATGCGGTACTCCTGCCCGTCGGCGCGGCGCACAGCCACGTCCCGCGCACCGAGGCCGGCCAGCCCGCGCAGGGCGCTCCCAGCACGCCGCTTCGCTCGCGCCTCGAACAGCCGCCCAGCGAGCAGGAAGATCGTCACGCCGACGGCCACGTCGAGGTAGATGGAGCCACCGGGCCGGAAGAGCAGCCCCCAACCACGGTCGGCGCCTGCACCGGCACCGTCCTGGAAGAACATCGTGTACACCGACCAGCAGGTGGCCGCGGTGATCCCCAGCGACACCAGGGTGTCCATCGACGTCGAACCATGCCGGGCGTTGACGACGGCGTTGCGGTGAAAGGGCCAGGCACACCACGTCACGATCGGCAAGGTCATCGCCAGCAGCACCCACTGCCACCCGGTGAACCGCGACGAGGGCAGCAGCACCACGGTCATCGACAGATCGCCCAGCGGCACTCCGAGCGCCAGCGCCACCACCAGGCGACGCATCAGGTACCCCACCGGGGCGTGCTCGTCCTCGGCAGGAGGTTGGTCGGGCTCGATCGGCGCGGCGCGGTAACCGGCGTTCTCGACCTGCGCGATCAGCTCCGCCATGTCCACCGGCGCGGAGGCCTGCACGCTGGCTTTCTCGGTGGCGAAGTTCACACTGGCGTGCACGCCGTCCAGCTTGTTGAGCTTGCGCTCCACCCGCGCGGCGCAGGCCGCGCACGTCATGCCCCCGATGGACAATTCGACCGACCGCACCGCCGATGGCGGCTGGTCGACCGAGGAGGTCAACGACATGACCAGGTTCACTCTCCTGTGATCACCACGGGTTCCGGCAACTGTGATTGAACCAGGGCTGTAAAGCTCGGCTACGGCGGGCACAGGGTGCCCTGGGTGGGTATCGAGGCATCCGTCAGGAAGCGGGTGACCAGGTCGACCATGCAGGGGCTACCCGGCAGCGCCCCGTGCGCCTGCCCCTGCCAGATCACCAAGGTCGCCGAGGGCAACGACTGGGCGGTGCGCCGGGCAGCGTCGACCGGCGTCACCGGGTCCCCGTCTGTGCCCACGACGAGTACCGGTGGCAGCGGGTGCTCACTTGGCAGCACCGGTGGTGCCGGGGGCACCGGCCATGCGCTGCACATCAGCAGCCGCCCGGCGAACAGCGGCCCGAACAGCGCGGAACGCCGCTGCCACTGCTGCACGAGTTGCTGGGCGCGCTCCGGAGGCACCCGGGTCGGGGTGTCGTTGCATTGCGTGGCCAGTGCCGGGTCGAAGCGCGCGGGCAGCCCGTTGGTTTTGTCCAGCACTGGCTGCACCAGCATGGCCACCTCGGCCCCGCGCCCGTCGCGGGCGGCCGCCAGCGCGCTGGAGAGCTGCTTCCACCGCTGTGGGTCACCGACCGTCTCGAGTACGGCCTGGTAGGCCGTGCCGGCAGTAACCCGCTGCGACCCGACCTGCAGCGGCGTCCTGCTCAGCGCCTTGGCCAGGTCCGTCAGGGCGGCACGGGGGTCGGGTCCCAGTGGGCAGCCCTGGGCTACGCAGTCGGCGGCGAACGCGGTGTACCCGGCGTCGGCGGCCGCCATCGCTGCCTCGGCGGCGGTGACGCCGTCGAGCGTGGGATCAGCCGCGCCGTCGAGCACTATCCGTCCGACCGAGGTGGGGTACCTGCGCAGGAACTCGGTGACAGCCCGGGACGCCTCGCCGTGTGAGACCACGTTGAGCACCGGCGCGTCCAGCGCCACCCGGAGCTGCTCGAGGTCATCGGCGGTGCGGGAGGAGTTGATCGCCGTGAGCACCTCGCCGATGTCCTGCACGCAGGTCTGGATCGCGGCGCGGGTGATGTCGAGCAACGAATCCAGCTGCCCGGACTCGCCGTTGGGGCCGATACCGATGATCCGGCTCCGAACGTTCTTGGGAATGCAGTCCAGCGGCTCGGTCGGGCCTGTGCCGCGCCTGGCCAACCCGATCAGAGTGAACCGGTCGAGCAGGGCTGGCGGCAGCTGTGCGGCCAACCGGACGGCCCGCACCGTGCCGGGCTCCCCGGACGCCTCACCAAGCACCACCAGCGGGGCTGGGCTGTCGCCAACCCGGGTGAGGTCCAATCTGAGGGAGTCCCCGAACGCCGGCCGCGCCACGTTAGCGTCGACTCGAAGTTCGCTGCAGTCCACCCGTCGCGCGCTGGGCATGCCGAGCTGCGATGAGATCGTGGCGGTGCAGTCCCGCCAGGGAAGCGACCCGTGGTTGTAATCGCCCACGGGTGGCAGCGGGGTGCTGCTGGGCGGGCTCTGCGGGGGAGGCCGCAGCGGCAGGTTGGTGTCCCGCACCGCCACCGGGGGCCGGTCCGAGGGACCGGCGGTGCATCCGCCAATGAGCACCCCGAGCAGTAACGTCAGAACCCCCAGACACCGCAAGGCCCGGTGCGGGCGGACGGGCACGAACTCTCCTCGCCTACAGCTCTGGTCCGGTCTGGTCGCTCACGCTGGAACGGTACCGTGAGCCCTGGCGGCCGCGATTCGGTTCCGAATGGCGGTCACCTGAGCCCTGCCGAGCGCCGTTCGGCGCCGAATGGCGGTCTGGTCTGGCGGTCGGGGTCAGCGCGTGAGGACGTCGGATATGGCGTCTAGGCCGAGGTCCAGTTCGTCGCGGGTGATCACCAGCGGGGGTGCGATCCGCAACGTCGAGCAGTGGGCCTCCTTGCACAGCACCCCACGGGCCATCAGCGTCTCTGCTACCTCGCGACCGGCAGGCCCGCCGGGAGCGATGTGCACCCCGGCCCACAGTCCCCGGCCGGTGACCTGCGCGACGCCGTGGCCGACCAGCGTGCCCAGCCGGGCGTGCAGGTGTGCACCTAGTTCCCGCGACCGGGCCTGGAACTCGCCGGTGGCCAGCAGCTCGACGACCGCGAGGCCGACCGCGCAGGCCAGCGGGTTGCCGCCGAAGGTAGAACCGTGCTCCCCAGGTTGCAGCACACCCAACACCGCGCGCCGCCCGACTACTGCCGACACCGGCAGGATCCCCCCGCCCAGCGCCTTACCGAGGGTGTACAGGTCGGCCCTCACGCGATCGTGGTCCAGGGCCAGCACCTCACCGGTGCGGGCCAGCCCGGACTGGATCTCGTCGGCGATCAGCAGCGCCCCGGCGTCGTCGCACGCTGCGCGGATCCCGGCCAGGTAACCCGGTGGCGGCACGAGAACCCCCGCCTCGCCCTGCACCGGCTCGACGAGTACCGCCGCCGTCCGGGGGGTGATTGCGCCGCGCAGCGCGTCGAGGTCGCCGTAGGGCACCACCACGAAGCCCGGAGTGAACGGGCCAAATCCGGCGCGGGCCACCTCGTCGGTGGAGAACGACACAATCGTGGTGGTGCGGCCGTGGAAGTTACCGCCCGCCACCACGATCTCCGCGGTGCCGTCCGGGACGCCCTTGACCCGGTGCGCCCACTGCCGGGCGATCTTGATGGCGGACTCGACGGCCTCGGCGCCGGAGTTCATCGGGAGCACCATCTCGGTGCCGGTCAACTCGGCGAGTTCCCGGCAGAACGCGCCGAGAAGATCGTGGTGAAACGCCCGCGAGGTTAGTGTCAGCCGACCCAGCTGGTCCACCGCCGCGGCCACTAGGGCGGGGTGCCGGTGCCCGAAGTTCAGTGCCGAGTAGCCCGCGAGGAAGTCGAGGTAGCGGAGCCCGGCGGCGTCGGTGACCCAGGCCCCCTGACCGGAGGTGATCACCACCGGTAGCGGGTGGTAGTTGTGCGCGCTCCAATGCTCGTCGGTGGCGATGAACCCGGACGTTGTGGAACTAGGCGCGTCAAGGACCGTCATGGTTGCGAGGCTATTCGGCCGACGCCCTCCGGATCAGCCGTGCGGCGTGTGCAGCGTGTAGTGGATCGTTGCGTATTCTCCGGGTACGGCGTCGAATCGTTGCTGCGCGGGATCGTTGCGTCATCGCCTGCCGGGGCTCAGCTGGGATCGCGTGGCCGGCGATCCTCGGCTCCGGCAGTGAGCAGGTACATCGTGCCGCCCTCGACGCTGCGTTGGCTGCCCGGGCGGGAATCGCGCTGGATCGGCACCGGGCTGGGTGGCTCGCCGGACTGGCCGACCGGGGTCCGCAGGACCTGCTTGAGCGCTTCTGCCAAGAGTTGGTGCGTGGCAGCCAGCTGAGAGGTGACCTGGCCGCGCAAGGCTCCCAACTCGGCCACCTCGCCGGCGGCTTGGGCGCGCAGCTCGTTGAGCTGCGCCTCGTCCCGCTCGATCGCGGCGACCCGGGTTGCCAGCTGCCCTCCGATGACCTGCAGCATGAGGTGCACGCGGCCGAAGCTGCGCAGCTCGCTGTCCCGCAGCCGGGCGTTCGCCTCGGCATCACGCCGCGCGATGTGCTGCGCAGCATCGTGGTCGGCAGCCTCCCGTCGCCGAGCGGCATCCGTCTCGAGTCGATGGCACTGCAGCGTCGCGTGTTGGAGCATCGATTCCGTCTCACTGCGGGCCCACGCTCGCAGCCTGCTGGTCTCCTGCTCAGCGCGGGCGCTGAGCTCGGTGGCTTCCTGCTCGGCGCGAGCCCTTATCGCTGCGGTCTCCTTCGTGACGTGAGTCCTCAGCTCGGCGGCCTCTTTCGTGGCCTGAGCCCTGAGCTCGGCGGCCTCGTCCACGGACTTGGACGTGACTTCGGCGGCCTCCTCTTCGGCCAGCCGCATGATGCGCTGGATACGGGCACTGGCCTCGGCCATCGGCGACTGCAACATGCGCTCAACCTGCGACTTCGCCTGCGTCGCCTCGCAGCGTAGATGCTCGAGCAGCTCGCTCTCAACCCGAAGGTGGTTCAACACGCGGCTAAGGTCGGCGACCTGCGCCAGCGCGGCATCCCGATCGGCAGCGACCATGGAGATGCGGCCATCGAGCGATTCGAGATGGTCCAGGACCTGCCGTCGATTGAACCCACGTAGTGCGGTCTCGAACGGCTGGTACAGAGCGACCAGGTCGTCGTCATCCAGAGATCCGCGCACGGAGGTTCATTGTAGTCGTAAACGGTCAGGGTCAAGCAACGACTAATCCTGCTAACGGCGGGGTCCGTACACCCGATCGGCCCAGGCCGCGACCGCCTCATCCACCTCGATGCTCTGAATACGCCCACCCCGCGCTGCCTCGGAGCTCAGCGAGCCGGTGGACTCCCGGTCCACCCCGGCCGTCATGGTGTTCAGCGCCTCGAGGTCGGCCTGCATCGCCCGGTAGCGCCGAGGTAGCAGGTGCGGTCGTGCCGCGAGATCGGTGAGCGGGCGCAGCATGTGGGTCACGAGGCCGATGACCCGTGAGCCCGTTCGCGCGGCTCCCATGGCGAGCGTGATGGCGGCGTCAGCGACCAGCCGTGCAGTGTCCGCGATCGGCGCGGACCTGGCTGCCGTGCTCGCCGGGCCGAAGCATCGATACCGAGGGGACACAGCAGTGATTGTGCTCTGGTTGTCGGCGAGACGGCTGCGCTGTACGGGCGACTGAGGGTGGGTGCTCATCCCACTTACCCTGCGTCGCACATCGACTGCCACCGAAGCGCAGGGTGCCTCGGCCGCGCGGCTCTCGGTGGTGGCCGCAACGACAGCTCTTCGCTATTTGGCTTTGGCGAGGACCCGCCGCAAGGTATCGTTCACTCCGCTAAGGTCACTGTTGATCTCGCCAATGATCGGTCCGATTGGCTCAGTCCTCTGGGGAACCAATTGGAGACCGGCGGTGACTGCGCGGAGCCTGGCGTCGACGCGGCGGAGAACCAGCGCAATACTGATCAGATAGGCAGCCAGCACCAGCACGGTGAGCACTGCGCCGATGATCGTGATTACAGCGGCTAACGGCATGGCAATTCGCTCCTCACAGGATGCGGTCAACCGCCTGTACATAGCGGGTGAGGCCGGCCCCCACCCGTTTCACGGCGTCGCGGGTGGGTGCCAGCGCCTTCACATCGTCGACTGCGATGACGATGCCCCCGGCCTGACTGTGAATGGCGTCGATTTGCTTCCCAACGTCGGTCGTGGCCCTCATCAGGCGCTGCAGGAGCACCACCACGACGGGTATGACCACGAGGATGAAGATCGCGTTGCCGATCCACCAGAGTGCCATCGTCGCCTACCTTCCTACCTTCGCCGTACCGCGGGGTCCGAACCACCTACTGAGGGTCGCCAGGCAGGTCTGGAGCTCTGGGCCTGCGTCTGCTGCGCGGTCGCTGCCTGCGCCTGCTTCGGAGGCAGCGATTCGGCCTTCTCCGCGATCGCCGGCAGCGCGTCGGCGATCGCGTTCAGCTTCCGGTTCAGGATCGCCGCGCCAGCGCCAACCAGACAAACGTCCCCTTGGATCGCCCCGATGACCCCTCCGCTCATCTGCTCGAGGGTGTTGGCGAGGGAGCGCAGCCGGCGGGTGATTGCTATAACGAACAGCGCCAACACGACCACCAGGGCCAGGATCTCGACGACGGTGAGGGTCACCAGCAGTCCCGTGCTCATCACGCACCCACCCCCAGAAGTCGAGCGTGGCGGCGCGCCTCGTCCGCGATCTCATCCAGGGTGTCTGCTACAGCGAGCGCGACCTTGATGTTGGCCGTGTTGCCGCGGACGCCCTGCGCTACCTCCCACAGTCGCTGCGCGCTGGCTTCGATGGCGCCGACCAAGTAGTGGAGCAGGCTGAGAAGCGCGATCACGGCAAGTAATACAACCGCCCCGACAACCAGGATAACCTGCCAGAACGTGATCTCCTCGGCAGCGAGAGCCATAACCATCGCGTTATCCCCCCAATGCTTGTCGAGCGGTCCGAGCGCCGCGGAGGATGCTCCGGAGCGTGTCGTTCGTTCGGTTCAGTTCCACGAGCGGCTGCGTGGTCGACTGTGTCGCCTCGAGCTCACGAGACGCTGCGCGCACCTGCGTGTTGATCCGGGCTGCAAGCACCAGGATCACGCTGACAACGACCACCACGATCACTACGACGACCAACCCGATGATCAGGCCCGTCCACCAGCCCCCGAGCTCCGGCTGCCCAGAATCATTCAATGCTTCCCCCAACCCTGCGAGAAATGTTGTGGCACTCGATCAGCTCGAAACGCGGCCGCTCACTATTGGCGCGTAATCGGAACTTTACACTGAGATACGAGCTGAGGGAAGTGGCAGTATGAGAAGCGCGGCACCGCACGGCGTGTTGAGTTGGTCGGTGAGCACGGTGCGGGTCGATAATCTTTGGGGTTGGTGGGTCGGTCGGGGCGCACGATGATGCTGTGGGGGGTGTAGGTGATGGTGCCGCCTAGTTTCAGCAGGTTTGCACCATTTGCGGGCCGCGGCGGTGCGCACGGGTGTGGTGTCTCGGTTGATCTGGTTGGCAGGGAGCTTAGCGGGGATGGGCCTGAGTCCGTCGGCGGCCCGGTTGGCCTTCTTTCCAGTGCTGCGATCTTGTGAGGTTTCCCCTCGCCGATGGCCGGGAAGGAGCCAGCGATGCACGTCCAAGGCGGCTGCGGGCGGTCGCTTCGCGGCGTGGGAACAGCCGAACTCTTCGCTACCGAGGTCCGAGCGGGTACCGCCCGGCGTTCGTGGCCCTGGCCTCAAGATCTCCGGACCGGTAGACAGCCCTGCTTTCGCCGAGTTCGACGCCAGAGCTGTTCGAAGGCGCCCGGGCAGCCCTGGTGTCGAACTCGGCGTACGCAGGGTTGTCAGGCGGCCACGATCGGCATTGTGTTATCTCGGCCCGGGGATCGGACCACCGTGCTGATCCCCTGCGAGCAGCCAGACAGCGCCGTGGGGGGTGTCGCGTACCTCGATCCCGGCGGCGGTGAGCCGATCACGCAGGGTGTCGGCGAATGTCCACGAAGCCCGTTTGCGGGCCTGGTCCCGCAGCTCGATGAGTGTGTCGACGAAGGGCGCGAG
>DATDHI010000103.1:0-3867 GCA_036521655.1 Pseudonocardiaceae bacterium
TGCCGGACGGATGAAGCCGTTGATCAGCAGGCGGTAACTGTCGCGGGTCGTCTCCTCGACCTGATGCCCGGATAGCCACTCATCCAGCAGGTAGCCGAGGGTGACGTTGGTTCGCGCTGCGGTGTTGTCGCGCACCTGCTGGCGCAGCCGGTCGCGGATCACGATCGCGGCGTCCTCGGTGTCGGCCGAACCGCTGAGCATGAGCTGCCGCCCGGTCACCGGGTCGTGCCCGGCAGAGACCCGGACTTGGAAGGTAGAGCCCCGCTGGCGGATGCCGGTCAGGTCCTTCGGAGCCTGCTTCTACGTGCCATAACGCCAGCGTACAGCGCCAGAATGGACAACTTGATGGACAAAGATCGAGTTAATCGATCTCTTGAGGTTCGTTTCCGCTGGTGAGAGGTGGTGCGCCGCCAGGGACTCGAACCCCGAACCCGCTGATTAAGAGTCAGCTGCTCTGCCAGTTGAGCTAGCGGCGCTGGTGTCGACGCCTGTCCTGCGCGACCGGGAGGACGCTAGCACGCTGGCGCCGGACGGTCCGAATCAGGCCGGAGCAACCTGGCGCCGTCGCCGCGCGTCGGTACAGACGTACTCCGAAGGCCCTACCCCAACTCTGTCGGACCGGTGAGGCAGACTACGTGATCGTACGCTAAGTAGTCGGGAGTCATCTGGCTGTAGCGGGGGAACGGATGGTGCCGCAGGTGAGAAGGTTGCGCACAGCGGCTGTGGGCGGGAACGAAGCTGGGGATGGGAACAGGATGTCAGGGCTGGTCAGGCGTATCGCGCTGCTCGCGACGCTACTCATCGTCGGCGCGCTGCTGGCGGGGTGCAACTCGGGCGCCACGAGTGCGTCGAAAGCCGCTGCTCGCGAGACCACCACCCCACCGCCCCCTCCTCCGGTCGCGAGTATCGCGACCGATCCGCCGGATCAGGCGACCGGCGTCTCGCCAGTGTCGTCCATCACAGTCACCGTCGCGAAGGGCAAGCTCGGCCAGGTTAGCTTGACCAGCCCCCAGGGTGCGCCCGTTCCCGGCCAGCTCGAGCCCGACGGGACGGCCTGGAAAACCAGCGAGCCACTGGGTTACGGCAAGACCTACACGATCAACGCTAACGCGGTCGGCGATGACGACCGACCGGTGACCCGCACGTCCACCTTCAGCACCGTCGCGCCGCGCACCCTCACCTACCCGTCGATGGCCCCGCTGGACGGGCAGACGGTCGGCATTGGCCAGCCGGTCGCGGTGTACTTCGACGAGCCGATCGCGAACAGGGAGGCGGCCGAAAACGCCATCACCGTCACCACGAGCCCGCACGTGGAGGGAGCCTTCTACTGGTTCTCCAGCAAGGAGGTGCATTGGCGCCCGCAGCGGTTCTGGGAGCCTGGCACCAAGGTCACGGTGGAATTCCACGACTACGGCAAGGATTTCGGCAACGGGGTGTTCGGCCAGGAGGACCGGACGTCCCACTTCACGGTCGGTGACGCGTTCATCGCGCGGGCCGACGGTGCGGCCCACCAGATGACCATCGAGATCAACGGCCGGACGGTGCGCACGATGCCGATCTCCATGGGCAAGCCGAACACCCCGAGCGCCAGGGGAGTGCATGTGGTCACCGAGCGGGACGCGACCAAGGTCATGGATTCGACCACTTTCGGTCTCGCTGCCGACGCGCCCGGTGGCTATATCGCCAAGGTGCAGTGGGCTACCCGCATCTCCAACAGCGGAGAGTTCGTGCATGCTGCGCCGTGGTCGGTCGCCCAGCAGGGCAACACCAACGTCTCCCACGGCTGCATCAACGTGTCACCGGCGGACGCCAAGTGGTTCTTCGACAACGTGAAGAGGGGCGACATCGTCATCACCAGCAACACCGGCGGCCCCGACCTCAAATCGTGGGACGGCTTCGGTGACTGGCAGATCTCGTGGGGGCAGTGGATCTCAGGCAACAAGTAGCCGCAACAACCACAACAAATCAGCTGGCGGCGTGCCTGGCGATCAGGCGGTTGGCCCGATCCGCTTGCTCGATGACCGCCAGGTGTGCCGCGTCGAGCACCTGCAGGTTCGCTCGGTAAATGGCGGCGGCGAGAGTCTTTGCATGCGGCGTGATCGGCGTCCTCGAATCGTGGGAACCGGCAATCACCAAGGTCGGAATGCTGATACGGCCCAGTAGCTTGCGACCATCCCAGCTGGCGATGGCCCCGCAACTTGCGGCGTAGCCCTCATCCGAGGTACCGGCAATCATCTGGGTCGCCTGCTCCACCACTTCCGGGTGCTGGGCTGCCCAATCAGGGGTAAACCAGCCGGCGACCACCTCCGGTGCTATCGAGGACGTGCCCACCCAACGAACTGATGCGGCCCGCTCCAGGTACGGCCCGGGGTCATCGTAATGAGCGGTGGCGCTGCACAACACGAGCGAGGACAGTCGATCCGGGGCGTAAGCCCCAAGGCAGATACCGACCATGCCACCCAGCGAGAGCCCGCAGAAAGCCGCGCGCTCGATATTCAGCCGGTCCAGTAGCTCAAGCACGTCGATGGCGAGGTCGGCAATCGCATAGGGACCGTTCGCGACCGGGGATCTCCCGTGGCCGCGGTGGTCGTAGCGCAGCACCTGGTATCGCTCGGCAAGCGCCTCAACCTGCGGTTCCCATATCTCCAGCGTGCTGCCCAGCGGTAGCTATTCAGCCGCCCCCGCGGTCGGTGTGAGGTTTCATGTGGCAGGTAGGTCGTTCGCCGGTGTGTCGGCTTGATCTTGCGGGTGTTGTTGTGATCATGGGCTGGTGTCCGAGCCGGTGCCGTCCTCTGTGGAGGAGTTGGCTGGGCTGGTCATCGAGCTTCGCGCGGCGAACGCGGGTCTTCGCGAGGTGATCGACGCGCAGGCTGAGCGGATCGCGGTGCAGGAGGTGGCGTTGGCGGGGCAGGCTGAGGAGCTGGCCGAGCTGAAGCAGCGGCTGGGCAAGGACTCCTCGACGTCGAACAGGCCACCCTCCTCGGACCCGCCCTACCGCAAGCCCGAGCGCCGCTCGTCGCGTCGCTCCTCGGGACGCGACCCCGGTAAGCAGCAGGGGGCGCCGGGCTCGGCGATGCCGCTGGTCGAGGACCCGAACGAGACCATCATCTGCGACCCGGAGCGCTGCGCGGACTGTGGGGCGCAGCTGCGTGGAGCACGGGTGACTGGCACGGCGCGCCGCCAAATCACCGACGTGTTGCCACCGCCACCGCCGTGGGTCACCGAGTATCGGATCATCACCCGGGCCTGCCCGTGTTGCGCCGCCCGCACCCCGGGCGAGGCCCCCGCGGGCGTGACGGGGCGGGCGCGGTACGGGCCGGGGGTGCTGGGCCGGGCGGCGGAGCTGCTGTGCGGGCACTACCTGCCCGTCGCTCGCGCCGCCCGGCTGATGGCCTCGATGCTCGGCGTCACGGTGTCGACCGGGTTCATGGCCGGTGTCCGCGGACGCGCCGCCCGACTGCTTGAGCGGGAGTTCCTGCCCCGGGTCCGGGAGCTGCTGCGCCAGGTGGGGGTGCTGCACGTCGATGAGACCCCGGTCCGCGCCGAGGGCGGCCTGGCCTACGTCCACGCCGCCTCCACCGAGTTCCTCACCGCGATGCACACCGGCGGACGCACCAAAGACGACATCGACGCCGGCAAGATCCTGCCCGGCTACACCGGCACCATCGTTCGCGACGGCTACGCCGGTTACGTCCACCTCATCGACGCCCACCACGCCTGGTGCGGAGCTCACTTGCTCAGAGATCTGGCCGCGTTCCACCGGGCCGACCCCCAGGGCCAGCTCTGGGCCGCGGCGATGGCCGACACCCTCACCGACGCCCACCACCACGCCCAGACCGCCCGCACCCTCGGGCACGACAGCCTCGA
>DATDHI010000104.1:0-2004 GCA_036521655.1 Pseudonocardiaceae bacterium
AATGCGTAGCGGGCCTTGACCGCGATGTCGATGAGGAGCATCCCGGCGACACCGATGATCGCCCCCAACGCAAGCACCATCAAAAACGTCCTTGCCGTGTGCCCACCGTTCCTGGTTAGTGAGCAGGAGTGAGTCCTGTGCGGCCCGAACGGTGTTGGCCGCTGGCGGTGGGTGTTATCTGGTGGACCGGCATGCCTCGTCGTCGTGGTGGGCGTGGCGGTGAGCCAGAACTTTCGCACCGTCGTGTGGTTCCCGGTGGCCGCTCAGGTCTGGCCGGTGGAGTGCCCGCACGCATCCGCTGTTGGGTGCGGGGTCCTGCCGGCCGCCGTCTGATCGGCTGGCCGAGTCCACGTCTGCCGATCGCGGCCGCCGCCCCGTGATGCACGGTCACGACGTCGGGATCGGAAGTCTGTCGCTGGAGGGGTTTGCGCCAATGTTGGCGCCCCCACATGCTGGTGTAGGCCGGATCGACACCGATCACACCGATGCTGCGGCGGGCGGCCATCGAGCTGAGCCGATCCCGGAAGCGCCGGGTAGGGATGCCGGCCACGGTGCGGCGGAACCGTTTCCCGCGCCAGCCGCGGCCCATGGTTTCGCGGCCGGAGGAGCGGGCATCGGCAAAATCGAGGTACTCCACCACCACCGCCGCGCACTGATGATGCTCGGCCAGGTTGAGCAAGTCGGTGATCGCGGCGCGGACTCGCCCGTCGCGGCTCGACGACCGTAAACCGGCCGTCTGAACGTCGATCGTGACGGGTGCACCGACCGGGTTGCCCGAGCAGTCCAGGACACAGGCGGCGAGGTGATCGGCGTTGAGGTCCACACCAAGGACGCGGCCGGCGCGCAGATCATCGAGCGGACGGGCCGGTTCGGGTGTGATGGTCCACGACGCATCCAGATACCAGCGGCCACGTTGGGGGTCCAGGGTGATGTCGTAGCGCACCGCCCGCCGGCCGACCACCCGGGCCGACCACTCGTTGCCGCGGTTGTTGAACGCCACCGGGGTGGCGATATGCAGGTGCGTCCCGAACCGGACCGATAGGGCCGCAGGAACCTTCACCCGAAGACGACCTGACTCATCGACCCGGATCGTCTCGTTACCACCGGCCTTGCCCGACTCCCCGTCAGCGGTCAGGAACATACGGGTGGCGTCCCAGGCACCCCGCCACTGCTGCTCGCTCATCTCAGCGGCGTCGAGATGCTGGCGGGTACGCCACAGCCGGTTGCCACCTACCGTGATCGACGGCCGGCCCGCGGACAGCGCAGCCTGGGCCTGGGCCAGCCGGTCACGCAGGGCTGCCAAGCGGCGGGTCTTGGAAAACCGCTCGGCCGCAGTCCGATAACCACGCAGCGCACGCCGTGACCGTCGCCGCGGCCCACCAGCGACGTCCAGATCCCGGGCTGCGACCTCACCCGGGCGCAGCGCACACCGGGCTTCCAGCACCGCGATAGCCGCCGCCACCGCGGTGATATGCGCCCCCAGGGCGCGCATGCCGAGCTGGTACTGATCCTCCACACCACGGGTGATCGCACCGGCCCACCGCGACGACGCCACCGCCGTCACCGCCCGTTTCCGCACCGCACGCCACGAGGCGTGCTCCCGACGATCCATGCCGCCCAGGGCGATCCGGTGGGCAAATTCGTGGCGGTACACAGAGCCTAGGAACTCGCCGACCTCACCCAGCGCCGCGGCCTCGTCCTCGGACAGCTGCAGCCGGGTGCGCACCCGAACACCAACCGGGCCAGCAGCCACCACCGGATCACCAATCCGACGCAGCTGCTTGCCCACAACCAGCATCCTCCCAGCCGCCCCCGACAAACCGCGATCAGACACAGGACACCGCACTCACCATCACCGCCAAACACTCGCTACCGCACGGTATCCAGCCAACAGCTCGCACCCCTCGTTCCTACCAGCCATCGAAGACCAGATCGCCAAACTGCGCCTCGAACGCGAACACGCGTTCTGGTCGTCGTAGTTGTTGGTGACCCATTCGGCGGCGT
>DATDHI010000105.1:0-13399 GCA_036521655.1 Pseudonocardiaceae bacterium
GCTCGGCAACCGGCTCGTCGGCATCCTCCATGGCTGCCTTACAACCGGCACCCTCTATGACGAGGACATCGCCTGGGCCCACCACACCCAACAAGATCAACAAACTGCTGCTTGACAACTTAAGCCCTGGGATGTCTGACCTGCCCATCCGCGACACCGAGGGCGGCGCCGGCATCAGGATCGGGCTCACCGCCACCGGGCTGCTGGCCATCGCCGGGCTCACCCCGCTGGGAGTGCGCGAGGCTCGCCGCAGGCGTCGGCTTCACCTGGTCGGCACCGGCGGACCGGAAGCGGCCTCAGCTGGGTGGGAGGAGCTGCTAGCTGAGTCCGAAGACCGCGGGTTGGTGTCTCCGGCTGGTGAGACGGTGCGGGCGGCGGCCCTGCGGCTAGGCCGCGAGCACGCCCTGGACCAGCCGGGACGGGACGGGCTCCAGGCTCTTGTCGGGGCGGTGGAGCGCTCCTGGTACAGCAGCACTCCCCGCACCAGCGCCGGTGATCTCTCCGACGCGGTGGACGCGGTGCGCGCCAGCTTGGCCCGTTGCGCCCCGCTGACTCCAATGGCGCGCCTGCTATCCCGCTCAGTCCTGCGCCGGCGGCGCTGAATCCGGCGACGTGTCCCGTGGGCCGCGGCAAGCCGGCCACGAAGCTATCCGGCTGATGCGGATCAGTGGTCTTCGAACCGGCGCCGGAACCGCTGCTCCATCCGCTGCGCCAGCGTGCTGCGCGAGCCGTCCCCGGCAGACGGGTGACCAGCCGCTGCCCCGCCCCGGCCGTCGGCGGTCATGCCGCGGGCAAAGATCGCGAGGACGGTGCCGGCGAACATCACCAGGAAGCCGAGGACACTGACCACCGGGATCCCCATCGGACGGATCGGCAGCATGACTCCGACGACCAGGAGCACCAAACCCACCGCGAACAGGGCGATCCCCTGGATTCGCCGGCGGCGGGACGGGCTGCGCATCCGGGCGCCCCGGACATTCGACGCGAATTTGGGGTCCTCTGCATACAACGCGCGCTCGATCTGGTCGAGCAGGCGCTGCTCGTGCTCGGAGAGTCCTGGCATCGCTCCTCCTCCGGCACCCTGGCTTCGATGGCGGGCTAAATGGCGGTTAGTCCCGACGGTAGTACCTGGGGCAGCCACGCGCCTAGTGTGGGCTCCTCTCGTCGAGGATACGGCCATGGGGCGGTGTCGACTACCCGTACTACGCACCGGTTTCACCGGGCCGCTCCGGCTCGCCGGGACGGTGCCGGCAGGCGGTGTCCAGCAGGGTTGCCGGTCGCACCGCGGCGCTGCCGAACCGGGACCGCGCAGCGTCCGCGGCACGCTCGGCATCCGGCCAGTTCGCGTGACCACCATCCAGGGTGAGCTGCCCGGCCGCGGCACCCCGGACCAGTTGTTCCACCCGCACCCCGAGCAGCCGGACCGTCGCCCCCGGCGGCAGGTGAGCGTCCAGCAGGCCTGCCACCACCCCGAATACTTCCTGCGCGGAGTCGGTCGGGCCGGCCAAGGTCCGGGAGCGGGTGACGGTGGTGAAGTCGGGGTAGCGAACTTTCAGCGCGACGGTGCGCCCGCTCAGGCCGCGGCCGCGCAACCCGGCCGTGGCGCGCTCGACCAGCCGCAGCAGCTCCCGGCGCAGCAGCGCCCGGTCGGCCAGGTCGTGGGAGAAGGTCTCCTCCGCTCCCACGGACTTCTCCGGCACATCGGGTATCACCCGCCGCTCGTCCTTGCCGTTGGCGAGTTCGTGCAGGTGCTGGGCGGAAGCGACGCCCACGGCGCGCCGCAGTGCCGGCAGCGGCACGGTCGCGACGTCTGCCACGGTGGCACACCCCAGCCGGTGTAGCGACTCGGCGGTGCGCTGCCCCACCCCCCACAACGCGGACACCGGCAATGGGTGCAAGAACTCCAGCACACCGCCGGCAGGCACGACGAGCAACCCGTCCGGTTTGGACAGTCCGGAGGCGAGCTTGGCGAGGAACTTGCTCGGAGCCACCCCGACCGAGCAAGTCACCCGATGCGCGTCATAGACCTGACCGCGGATCCACTCCCCGATCCCGGCCGGACTCATCCCCAGCCTGCGCACCGACCCGCCGACGTCGAGGAATGCCTCGTCCAGGCTGAGCGGCTCGACCAGCGGGGTAATCTCGCGGAACAGCGCCATTACCCCGCGCGAGACCTCCGCATACCGTGGGAAGTGCGGCGGCACGAACTCCGCCAGCGGGCACAACCGGCGGGCCCGGGCCACCGGCATTGCCGAGCGGACCCCGAAAGCTCGTGCCTCGTAGGTCGCCGACAGCACCACACCACGCTCCCCGGCCGGGTTGCTGCCGCCCGCCACCACCACGGGCAGCCCGGCCAGCTCAGGGCGCTCGCGAACCTCGACTGAGGCAAAGAAGGCGTCCATGTCGACGTGCAGCACAGGGCAGCCGCTGTCATCTGCACGCCTCACCACCGTGTGTCGTGGCAGGTCCGCACTGCGCCCCACGGCACCCTCCGTCAGCTCTCGAACCCCTGTTCGAATCCAGCCATGCTAGCCGCTCACGCTGGCCGCCGGGCCAGAGCGTGCAGCCGGCTGGCGATGTCGCGCAGCGGCGCCCGCCCAGCCGCAGACAGCTCCAGTTCGGCGAGCTGGTCGGCAGCCCCGGGATGACCCTCCAGCACACCGCCGGGCACCAGATCCGTGAGCACACCGTCACCCTGAATCAGCTCCACGCTCAGCCCGCTGGCCTCCACTAGCTGGATCAGGCCAGCAGTGTCGAAGCGGCGCAGCACCGGGTCGGCCGCACCGAACCGGCCGTCCGGGTCGTCGAGCACCAGGCGGGCGTCAGCCAGCCGCCCGGCCAACGCACGGACCAGCACCGCCGCGTACCGGTTGGCCACCAGGACGGATATCGCACCACCGGCAGCGGTGGCGTCGGCCAGCGCCCGCATCGCTGCCGCATCGTCCTCGACCACCTCCAGCACGCCGTGCCCGAGTACCAGATCGGCACTGGCCGCGCCGACGGCGTCGGCCAGCGAGTCCGCGTCCCCCTGCACCGGAGTCACCAACTGCTGGACTCCGGCGTCGGCAGCCCGACGCTGCAGCGTGGCCAGCGCATTAGGACTGGGGTCAACGACAGTCACTGCACAGCCGGATCCGGCCAGCGGCACCGCCCAGACGCCGCTGCCACCACCCACGTCCAGCACCCGGGGAGTGGTGCCCAGCCGCCGGCGAGCAGCCGCAACCTCGGCCTCCAGCGCTCGGTGCACCGCAGAGGCTCGCATGCGCTGCACCATAGAGGGATCCAGGTGACCCGGTTGCCGCGGGACGCGCGCTGGCCGGCGAAGCGGGGCACCATAAGCTGCACCGGTGCGAGTCGTGGCGGTGCTCAGCCTTAAGGGTGGGGTGGGCAAGACCTCGGTGGTGCTTGGGCTCGCCGGGGCAGCCCTGCAGCGCAGGATCCGGACTCTGATCGTGGACCTCGATCCGCAGGGAAACTGCACTGCGACCCTGGAACCCGGCGAGACGCGCTCGACGCTGGCCGACGTGCTGGCCGATCCGGTGCGCTCGGTGCTGAAGGCTTCGATCGCGCCCAGCGCCTGGGGCGAAGGTCTGGACGTGCTGGTCGGCGCTGAGGAGGCCGAGGTGCATAATCGGCCGGCTCCCAACGTCCGGCAGCTCAGGGGTCTGGACCACGCGCTGTCCACTCTGGACACGGCAGCCGGGCCGGACGATGTGCCGTACCGGCTGGTGCTGCTGGACTGCCCGCCCTCGATGGGTCAGCTCACCCGCTCAGCGCTGGTGGCGGCCGACCGCGCGCTACTGGTCACCGAACCAACGATCTACGCGGTCTCCGGCGTGCAGCGCGCCTTCGAGGCTGTGCAGCAGGAACGCCGGTATAACCCTGCGCTGCAACCGCTCGGCGTGGTGATCAACCGGGTCCGGGCGCGCTCCAGTGAGCACTCCTTCCGGATCAATGAGCTCCGGGAGATCTTCGGACCGCTCGTGCTGCCGACCGTGCTGCCCGATCGCTCAGCGGTGCAGCAGGCGCAGGGAGCCGGCCTGCCGATCCAGCGCTGGGGCACGCCTGGCGCGAGAGAGATCGCGATGAACTTCGATGCGCTGCTGGCCAGGATGCTGCGCAACACCAAGATCAGACGCCGTCCGGACGCCGCTACGACTCACGAGGTCGGTGCCTGACCAGCAGTTTGCCTGGGCCGGAGGCTGGCGCCGGGCCGGGAGGTTGGCGCTGGAGTCAGGCCTGACCCGGCTG
Organism: Pseudonocardiaceae bacterium; assembly: GCA_036521655.1. Taxonomy (GTDB): domain Bacteria; phylum Actinomycetota; class Actinomycetes; order Mycobacteriales; family Pseudonocardiaceae. The sequence goes on from DATDHI010000105.1 coordinate 4,252, forward strand.
CGGCTGGCTCTGCGGGGGTTGGCTCTGCGGGGGCTGGGCAGGCTGCGGTGCGGCGGGCTGGGATGCAGGTTCACCGGCGGTGACCTCGCCCGCCACCGGGGTCCCACGTATCGAGGCGCGGATCTGCTCCAGCCGGGTGCGGCCCGCCAGATCCACCGTTGCCTGCTGCACCTCGAGCATGCGCCCCTGCACGGAGTTCTTGGCCAGCTCGGCTGACCCGACGGCGTTGGCGTACCGGCGCTCGATCTTGTCCCGGACCTCGTCGAGCGAAGGGGTGTTGCCCGGCGCGGCCAGCTCACTCATCGACCGCAGCGAGGCCGAGACCTGCTCCTGCATCTTCGCCTGCTCCAGCTGGGTGAGCAGCTTGGTCCGCTCCGCGATCTTGCCCTGCAGCACCATCGCGTTGCGCTCGACCGCCTGCTTGGCCTGGCCCGCAGCCTGCAGGGACTGGTCGTGCAGCGTCTTGAGATCCTCGACGGACTGCTCCGCGGTGACCAGCTGGGTGGCGAAGGACTCCGCCGCCTGCTCGTACTGGCGGGCCTTGTCCTCATCACCCTTGCCCCGCGACTCGTCGGCGAGCAGCAAGGCCTGGCGAGCGGAGGACTGCAATTTCTCGATCTCACCGAGCTGCCGGTTGAGCCTCATCTCCAGCTGGCGCTGGTTGCCGATGACGGCGGCGGCCTGCTGGGACAGCGCCTGGTGCTGCCGCTGCGCGTCCTCGATGGCCTGCTGGATCTGCACCTTGGGATCGGCATGCTCGTCGATCTTGGCCGAGAACGAAGCCATCAGGTAGTTCCAGAACTTCGCGAACGGGTTGGCCATCTCCTCCGCTGCCTCCTCATGAGCCGCGTGCTCACTCCATGGTGTCAGGTGCGGAGCAGCGCTTCCACTGACCCTAGGGATAACTCGGGGTTGCCCCGGACAGGCTGGAAAGTCAGGTACTCCTCAGGCCGCCACCAGCTCGGCGGGGAGCGTGTCGGGCACCTCGGGCAGGTACACCGGATCGAGATCGCCTGCCACCCGCCGCAAGAGCTCGTCCAGCGGCAGTTCAAGCGCATCACAGATCGAGGCGAGGAGCTCACTGGACGCCTCCTTGCGGCCACGCTCCACTTCGGAGAGATATCCCAAACTCACCCGGGCCGCCCTGGACACCTCCCGCAGCGTGCGGTGCTGCGAGGTCCGGGTACGGCGCAGCCGCTCGCCGATGGCCTCCCGCAGCAGCGTCATCGCGTTCCCTCCTGGGTCTGTGGCCCCATCTCGGTCAGGTGGCCGAGCCTACGCCACCGGCCCGCTGGTCCCCACGGTACTCAGCGTGGCACGCGCTGGCCTCCTATGTCCGGATTCCGGCGCGGTTAGGGCAACACGACCGCGCGGCCGGTGGCACGCAGCCGCAGAGCGCGCATGACATAGTCGACGCCAGTGACGACGGTGAGCACCACCGCGATACCCATCACCACCCACCGCAGCGGCTGGGCCGCCAGCGGCAGCGGCAGCACGTAGAGCCCAATCGCGACGGCCTGGGCGAAAGCCTTGACCTTCCCGCCACGGCTGGCTGGGATCACCCCGTGCCGCAGAACCCAGAAGCGCAGCGCGGTGACACCGACCTCGCGGACGGCGATCAGCAGAGTGATCCACCAGGCCAGCACACCGAGCAGGCTCAGCCCCACCAGAGCTGCCCCGGTGAGCGCCTTGTCGGCGATCGGGTCGGCTATTTTCCCGAAGTTCGTGACCTGCCCGCGGCGCCGGGCCAGGTCACCGTCGAGCCGATCAGTGATGGAGGCGACGCCGAAAATCACCGCCGCGGTCACCCGCCACGCCGGATCGGTGCCGCCCTGGGCGAACAGGGCGAGCAGGAACACCGGCACGAGCGCCATCCGGGACATGGTCAGCAGGTTGGCCGGGTTCCACAGCGGAACCCGGCCGTCCGGCTGCGGCGGGGTCACGGCACGCCGCCGGCCGGAGCGATCAGCTCCACCGGCTCAACGACCAGGTCGATACCCTCGGCGCCGATCACCTTGCAGCGCACCAGGTCGCCGACCGCGAAGGAGCCGGCACCCGCTCCGGTGAGCGTGCACTCGCCGTCCACCTCGGGGGCCTGGTGCTCGGCGCGCCCGGCAGCATCATCTTCGACCAGTACGTCCATCGTTTCCCCGACCCGTTCCTCGGCGCGCTGCGCGGTGAGCTGCTCGACCAGCGCGCTGACCCGCGCAACGCGCTCGCCGATGGTGTGCTCGCCGTGCTGCCCAGGCAGCCCGGCAGCCTCGGTGCCGTCCTCGTCGGAGTAGCCGAACACGCCCACCGCATCCAGCCGGGCCTCAATGAGAAAGCGCTCCAGCTCAGCGACGTCGGCCTCGGTCTCCCCGGGGAACCCGACGATCACGTTGCTGCGGGCCCCCGCTGCGGGCGCCAGTTGCCGGATCTGGTCGAGCAAGGCCAGGAACGACTCCCGGGAGCCGAACCGGCGCATCCGGCGCAGGACCGGCTCGCTGGCGTGCTGGAAGGACAGGTCGTAGTAGCTCGCCACCCCGGCGGTGCCGGCGATCGCAGCGACCAGAGAGGGGCGCATCTCCGCCGGCTGCAGGTAGGAGACCCGGGTACGCCAGATGCCCGCAACGGCGGCCACCCGGCCCAGCAGCTCCTCCAGGGCGCCGGAGCGGCCCAGGTCCTTGCCGTAGGACGTGGAGTTCTCGCTGACCAGCACGAGCTCCCGCACTCCCGTGCCGGCCAGCCAGGCCGCCTCGCCCAGCACCTCGTCGATGGGGCGGGAGGCGAACGCGCCGCGGAAGGTGGGGATGGCGCAGAATGCACAACGCCGGTCGCAGCCCGACGCGATCTTCAGCGGGGCGACCGGGGAGTCGTCCAGCCGGTGCCGCGGCACCCGCGGGCCCCAGCCGTGCCCGGGCAGTGCGGGACCAGCGGCGATCGCCGCGGGCCGGGATACCGGGGTGATCGGGAGCAGGGTGCGGCGGTCCACCGGCCGGTGCGCGGGCACCGCCCGGCCGGCAAGCACGTCATGCAGCCGATTTCCCAGCTCCGGGTAGGCATCGAACCCCAGCACCGCGTCGGCCTCCGGCAGGCTCTGCGCCAGTTCGGCGCCATAGCGCTCGGCGAGGCAACCCACCGCGACGACCTTCGCGCCGGTATCCGCCGCCGCCAGCAGGGTGTCGATGGAGTCCTTCTTCGCCGCCGCGACGAAACCGCAGGTGTTCACCACCACCACGTCCGCCGCGCCCCCGTCGGCGTCCACCAGTTCCCAGCCACCCTCGGTCAGGCGACCTGCCAGTTCCTCGGAGTCAACGTCGTTTCGCGCGCAGCCCAAGGTGAGTAGGGCAACACGCGGCGGCTTCGACGAGGTCGGCATAATCTCAGGGTATCCGGCCCCCGTCCATGATCAAGCGAACCAGCTTCCAGACCCCGCTGGACGGATCGCATCTGTACTTGCAGCCAGTCAGATCAAGGCGCTCCGCGCGGCGAATCGCATCCATCACCCCCGTCTCGAAATCAGCAAACCGGAGACCGTTTTTCTGATACCCAGGCAGCTGCCTGGCCAGTTGGCGCAGGACGGCCCTGGCATCGCACATGGGCGCCGTGCAGTCCTGATGATGCAACAACAGCCACAGCTCGAAGCACGGGTTCGACACCGCGAGCCGCACATCCAGTTTGGCAGCGAGAGCTACGGCCGGCTCGAGGTCGAACTCATCGGAGTCCACGACGCACCACACCTCGTCGAACTCGTCCCCAACGGCGGGGGCGATCAATCGCGCGTACCTGACGAGGTCTTCGGGCGCACGAGCCTTCGCCTTGACCTTTACCTGGACCGCAGGGTTTCGCAGATATCCCTTCAGCCCGAGGAAGTAGGCCGGTTCAGTGCACTCACCACCGCACAGGACAAACAGTCGCAGGCGTGGCTCGCGAAACGGCGCCCGCCTGCCCCGGCGGGGCCCTACAACGCTCATCGAAAGCCGTCAGTCAGCCGCGACATGGGAACCGAGCACATCGAACCCGTCGAGGATCGGGATACCTCCGTACGCCCCACCCAGATATCGCCGGGCAAGATTGTGCTCCTGGCGCGGCTTGAAGTCCGTGAGCGGGTAGAGTTCGGACGCCCCGTCCGGATGCTTCTCGACGAACCATACCTGATCTCGCTCCACGCCCGGTTCACCGGCGACCGGCGCGAGCAGGAACGCATCATGAGTCGTGAACAGCAGTTGGGCGCAACTCGCGTTCGTGACTGAATCACGGAATAGACCGACCAACTTACGGACCAGCAACGGGTGCAGACTGGTGTCGATCTCGTCGACCACCAACGTGCGGCCGCGATCCAAGCTGGTGATCACCTCGGGCAACAGCTCCAGCCAGAGCCGGGTGCCGTCGGATTCGTCCGCCAGCTCGAGTCCCACACTGCGATGAATCACCAGGAGCTTGGCTCGGCGCGACTGTTTCCGGAGGATGTCGGCTCGCGACCGCGCCCGCTGCAACTGCTCAGCATGCTCCCGGGGCATTGCGGAACCAGCCTGGGTCTCCAGCGCTTCCAGCTCAGATATCTCCCTCGTCAGCAGCGCGGCCTGCGCAGCGGCACGCGAATCGTCCACGTACTCGACAATGATGTCGGAGATCCCCACATCCGCGGCGCGTGCCAGCTCGAGGAGGGTTGTTCGGTCGGCATCCGACCGCTCGACGAGCCGTGCGAGTCGCTCACCACGGCGCGCCCAGGCGTGGGATGACCGCACAAACACTAGGGACTGTTGGAACCACTCAACCACAGGCTGAAACTCATGCAGCCTCAGCCACCCCGCCACGGCGAGGAACAGCGCGTCCTCGGTAAGCAAGTCTTCGATGACCTCGGCCCGCGCACGCTGTGTGACGGTCGAACCGAAGGCGATCGAAGAGTGCTCCCGCTCGAACAGCACGCGCCTACGGCCGACCGGGTACGCGTGCAGCCACTCGCTGACGACCCGCTCGTCATCGACCGCGAAGCCGTAGGCATAGCGCACACCGTCCAAGACCAGCTCAACCTGGAAGCTGGACGGCTCCAGCAACGACTTCGGTTCTAGCCTGAAGGGGCTCCGCGGGATACCGGACCGGGGTTCCCGGGTGCCCCAACCACGCACCAGATCGGACACCAGCCGCAGGCCGTCGAGGAGGTTCGACTTGCCGGAAGCGTTGGCTCCGAACACTGCAGCGACCGGTACGACATCCCGGTCGTTGTCGTAGGACGGCATGAGCAGGAGCTCGTGCTCGTCCCGGAACGATCGGTGGTTGGCCAGCCGGAAGCTGCGCAGCACCTGGCCCTCCCATCAACCCAGCTCAGAGCATTCTTATGCAGCATATCTGCACGAGAGGCCGTCTGAGACCCTCCAATCCGGTATTGAAAGGTACCGATAGGTTCTCCCTGTGCCTGCTCCGCCCACCCTGCGTCGAGCGCGGGTCGGGGACGTCCGCAGGATCAAAGATCTTGTCGACTGCTACGTCCCGGCGGTGCTGCTGGCCAAACAGCTCGTGACACTGTACGAGGACGTCCAAGAGTTCTGGGTCGTCGAACAGGACGATGCCCTCGTGGGCTGCGGCGCACTGCACGTCCTTTGGGAAGATCTCGCCGAGATCCGCACCCTCGCGGTGCACCCTGACGCCCTGGGGTGTGGGGTAGGGCATGCGCTTGTCTTGCAGTTGGTGGAGCAGGCGCGGGAGCTGGGGCTACGTCGCGTGTTCGTGCTGACCTTCGAGGAGCACTTCTTCTCCCGGCACGGCTTCCGGGTCATCGAGGGGACCCCGGTCACCCCGGAGGTCTACGAGGAGATGCGCCGATCGCACGATGCCGGTGTCGCCGAGTTCCTCGACCTGCCCTACGCCAAGCCCAACACCCTAGGTAACACCCGCATGCTGCTCGAGCTCTAACCCCACCCACCGGCGTGTCGTGCTCCCCTGCCCGGTGTGTCGCGCCCTGGTGCCCGGGCTAGTCCTCGTCCGCCCCGGCGTCGCCGCCCGGATCGCCGCCGCGGATCATGTACAGCAGCCCGGGCAGATCCTCGGGCCTGAGCAGCACGTCGCGGGCCTTGGACCCCTCCGAGGGGCCGACCACCCCCCGGCTCTCCAGCAGGTCCATCAACCGGCCCGCCTTGGCGAAGCCGACTCGCAGCTTGCGCTGCAGCATGGAGGTCGAGCCGAACTGGCTGGTCACGACAAGTTCTGCGGCCTGCAGCAGCACGTCGAGATCGTCGCCGATTTCCGGGTCGATCTCCCGCGGCTCACCGGCTTTAGCGGCGGTAACTCCCTCGTGGTATTCCGGGGCAGCCTGGTTCTTGGTGTAGTTGACGACTTTGGCGATCTCGTCGTCGCCGATGTAGGCACCCTGGATCCGCACCGGCTTGGAGGCGCCCATCGGCAGGTAGAGCCCGTCGCCCATCCCGATCAGCTTCTCCGCGCCGGGTTGGTCCAGGATCACCCGGCTGTCGGTCAGCGAGGCGGTGGCGAAGGCCAGCCGGGACGGCACGTTGGTCTTGATCAGCCCGGTGACCACGTCGACGCTGGGCCGCTGGGTAGCCAGCACCAGGTGGATGCCGGCCGCCCGCGCTTTCTGGGTGATCCGCACGATGGCGTCCTCGACGTCGCGCGGGGCGGTCATCATCAGGTCAGCCAGCTCGTCGACGATCGCCATGATGTACGGGTAGGGGCGGTACTCCCGCTCGGAACCCGGCGGTGCCTGGATCTCGCCCGATCTCACCTTCTTGTTGAAGTCGTCGATGTGGCGCACCCGGCTGGCCTGCATGTCCTGGTAGCGCTGCTCCATCTCCTCCACCAGCCAGGCCAGCGCTGCCGCCGCCTTCTTCGGCTGGGTGATGATGGGGGTGATCAGGTGTGGGATGCCCTCGTAGGGAGTGAGCTCCACCATCTTCGGGTCGATGAGGATCATCCGGACCTCGTCGGGGGTGGCCCGGGCAAGCAGCGAGACGAGCATCGAGTTCACAAAGCTCGACTTGCCGGAACCGGTGGACCCGGCCACCAGCAGGTGGGGCATCTTGGTCAGGTTCGCGGTGACGAAATGGCCCTCGATGTCCTTGCCCAGCCCGATCACCATGGGGTGCTGGTCGCGGCTGGACGCCGATGAGCGCAGCACATCGCCCAGCCGCACCATCTCCCGGTCGCTGTTGGGCACCTCGATCCCGACCGCGGACTTGCCCGGGATCGGGGCCAGCAGCCGGACATTGTCGGTGGCCACCGCGTAGGAGATGTTGCGGGTCAGCTGGGTGATCTTCTCCACCTTCACCCCGAGCCCCAGCTCCACCTCATAGCGGGTGACGGTGGGGCCTCGGGTGAACCCGGTGACCCGTGCATCCACCGAGAACTGGTCGAGAACCCCGTCGCTCGCCTCGATCATCGAGTCGTTTGCCCTGCTGCGGGCCTTGGGAGGGTCGCCCTGGAGCAGCAGATCAGGCGGTGGCAGCTGGTAGTCGCCCTCGACCACCCGGTGCACAGACATCTGTGGGCTGAGCTTGCCTTCGACCGGTCCTTTGACCGGTCCTTTGACCGGCACGGCCGCGGGCTTCGGTTGCGCGGCGGGTTGGTCAGGCGCATCGGCGGCGCCTAGCTGCTCGGCGAAGATCTCCGCCGTCTGGGCGGCCTGCCTGCGCCGGGAGGGACGGCGCAGCCGCGCGGTCGCCGGATCAGTGCCGGTCACGGCGTCATCGGCAGCCTGATCCGGATCCTGCTCCGGCGGCGCTTTCCACAGAGTGCGGATCCGTTCGGGCACCGCCCGCACCGGGGTCCCGGTCAGGACCAGCAGCCCGTAGACAGCCAGCAAGGTGAGCAGAGGGGCCGCCACCCACAAGGTGAATCCACTGACCAAGGGGTCAGCGACCAGGAACCCGACCGCGCCGGCGGCCCGGGACCGTCCTTCCCCGTTGGAGGGAGCGCCAGCCGCGAGATGCCACAGGCCCAGCGTCCCCAGCATCAGCAGCAGGGTGCCGACTGTCCGGCGGGGCCGAGCCTCCGGATCGGACTCGGTGCGCATCAGGCCCACCGCGACCCCCGCTAGCACCACCGGTAGCGCCACCGACGCGGTGCCGAACACTGCCCGCAGGGTCTGCTGGACGCCGGCGCCGACCGGTCCCCCAGCTGCCCACCACACTGCTGCAGCGGCGACCACGGCGAGACCGACCAAGCCGAGTGCCAAGCCGTCGCGGCGGTGCGCCGGTTCGAGCTCGCGGGTTCGGCCTAGCGCCCTGGCGAGCCCACCGGCTCCCCTGGCCAGCAGCGACCACGCACCGGACAGACCCCGGCCGAGAATGTGCTTCCTGCGGGGCGTCAGCCGCCGAACCGGGCGACGGGCCGGCCTTCTCGCGGGCCGCTGACGGTCCGACCGCGGGCGCGAGCTGGCCGTCGAAGCCTTGCTCCGCGAAGTCGTGCTCCGAGAACCCTGGCTCCTCGAGGAACCCTGGGATCGCCCGCTTGTCGTATTCGTGGTCGCCCGTCCTGCCATGTCCCACACGGTAACCCGTCCGTCCCTTCCTCCCCAGGAGCAAAGAACACCACACAGGCCTCAGCAGTTACAGGGGCCACGCTGGGCGGCGACCACGACGCTGTCACGCTGCCCGTTCATGGTCGCGCGCAGCTGAGGTCTATGCGTCCGCGACACGCCGGAACCTGGCCGCCGGCCCTGCTCAGTCGACGGGTAGCACCGTGGGCACGATCATCGGCCGGCGGCGGTAGGTGTCGGCGACCCACCGGCCCACCACCCGCCGCACCGCCTGGGCGATCCGATGGGTGTCGATGATGCCCTCCGCTTCGGTGCGAGCCAGTTCCATCTCCACCAGCGGCACGACGCCCTCCAGTGCCTTGGGGTCGTCGGAGAACCCCCGGCCGGAGATCGTCGGTGGGGCCACCGCGCGGCCAGTCGCTGCCGTGACCACCACCGTGATCGCGATGAACCCACCCTCGCCGAGGACGAGCCGGTCGGACAGCGTGGTCTCGCCCACGTCACCGACTGAGAGCCCATCCACGTAGACCTGCCCGACCTCGACCCGGCCGGTGATCTCGGCGCTACCGTCCACCAGATCCACCACCACGCCGTCCTCGGCGATCACCACGCGCTCCGGCGGCACCCCGGTGCGGACTGCCAGGGCGGCGTTCGCGCGGAGGTGCCGCCACTCCC
>DATDHI010000106.1:0-6203 GCA_036521655.1 Pseudonocardiaceae bacterium
GCGAGCAGTGCACCAGATCGGAATCGCCGAAGTTTGGGCGTCAGCTCACCGTGCCCCCACGCGAGGTTCACCACGCCCAACTGGCCGCCCGCACCGTCCAGAACACCAAGACCTGGCAGGCCCGCTACGCCACCCGCGCCGGCGTCGAAGGCACCATCCGCCAAGGCGTCGCCGTGTGCGGCATGCGCCACGCCCGCTACCGGGGACTACCCAAAACCCACCTCGAACACGTGTATTCCGCCACCGCGCTCAACCTCATCCGGCTCGACGCCTGGTGGAACGGACACCCACTCGACCGAACCCGCACCAGCCACCTCACCCGCCTCGAACTCGCCCTCGCAGCCTGACCGAATTAACCACCAGGGTCCAGCGGGTTGACCGAGGCGATCGTTCGTGGGCGACCATGTCGTCGAAGTTGGCGTAGCGGGTGACGCGGGTGAGGACCTGGTCGCCTTGGCAGCGGAACCGGATCAGCGAGCCTTCTTTGATCTTGTTCTACTCGTCTCGCCCGGCTCGTGACGGCAGCGACCAGGTGCGGATGTTGGTTGGTGTGTCCAGCCAGACCCGTTGGTGGTCTTCAGTGACGGTGAGGCCGAAACGGTCCCAGCCGGGCTGGCCGAGGTTGTTCCACAGGGCGTGGGTGTCTTCGATGATGCGCCACACCCGGCGTGGGCCTCCCTCACTGACATGGTGTGTGCCGTCCTCGTCGGCGAGGGTGACTTCCTCCCAGGACACGTCGCCTGTCCTGATCGAGGTGGCGGTGGGCTGGCCGTCCTTGAAGCCGGTGTAGCACAGCGAGATATCGGAGTACACCTGATCCAGCCACTCCTCCCGGCCCGCACCGGTCGCGGTGTCCAGCCCCATCTCCTGCCGGACCTGCCGTCGCTGGGCATGGCGCCGCCGCCCGTTTTCCCTGCATCGTGTGGCACCAGATTCGCGGCGAGCTGCTCGGCCTGTTCACCGGCGGGGGCGGCCACCGCCAGCCGGTTTTGGCAGCCTGCCGGCCGCCAGCCAACCGTGGTAGCGGGCCGCGGCACCGTCTTTCCCTACCCGATCGGTCGCCTGCTCCGCATCGTCCCACGGCGGGCTAGATCGATCCCCAGCCGCCAGCGTGGCGTGGCGGATCGCCCAGATCGTGACCAACGCGGCGACGGCGGTCAGCGGCAGGCCCATCGCCAGGCGGGCCACCCCCAGCCAGTCGGTCTCCTGCGCCTGGTACAGCCAACGCTGCACCACGAAACGGGCCAGCAGGAACACCGCCCAGACCAGGGTCGCCACGTCGAACCGTAACCGAGCGCCACGGTCGGTGCGCCAGCGGAAGCTGGAGCCGTTGAGCACGGACCAGAGCACGCCGACCAGCGGGCGGCGTACTACCACCGACGCGATCAAAACCAGGCCAGCGACCAGGCTGTACCAGATGCCGTACAGAAAAAAGCCCCGGGCCTCACCGGTGCGGTAAGCGATGAAGCCGCAAACCGCCACCCCGAGAAGCCCGGACAGTGCTGGCTGGAGGGCCTCCCGGCGGGTCAACCGCCACAGCCCCACCGCCACCGCCGCACCCAGCGATACCCAGATCGCCAGTCGCAGCCCGGTGAACGTGTTCATCGCCACGAAGACCACCACCGGTACCACTGAGGCCACCAGTCCTCCGACGCCGCCCATCTGCTCCAGCAGCGTCGGGGCGCGCCGCTCCTGAGGCGCAGACTCCTGGGGCCCAGGCTCCTGGGACGCAGCGGGGTCGGTCATGAACTCCGTTGCAACTCGTAGTAGGGGTTATAGAGGACCTTTCGGCCGTCCCGGACGGCTAGCCGGCCGGATGCTAGCAGGGTACGACCAGGTTCGATGCCGGGAATCCGCCGCCGACCCAACCACACCAACGTGATGCCCTCCGAACCGTCGAACAGCTCGGCCTCCAGGGTAGCTGCGGCCGCCCGCGGGCAGTGCTCCACGCTACGCAGCCGCCCCAGCACGGTCACGGCCTCACCACAGGTGCACTCGCTGGCGCGCCGCGCGCCGGACTGCTCCACGCGCCGGCACAGGTCGTCGGCGTCCAGCTCGGCGGCGTCGCTGGTAAGCCGGCGGACCATGCGCCGCCAGTAGCCGGGAGCAGCAGCGCCCATGTGGATCTCCGACCGCGATCGAGGGTACCCCGACGGACCCGCTCGGTTCTCAGCGTAGCCCGATGCCACCACGATCCCCTGCTAGCGTGGCAGATATCGCCCATCGGTGGTTAGCTCTGCCCGGCGGTGTTCCGGTCGCCGCCAGCGGTTGGGCTATCCGGTTCGATGGTAGCCTGTCTCAGCTGCTCAGCGAGCGGCCCGGGCAGTTGCAGCTGCAGCGGGCTACGCACCGGCAGCGGTTCCGGACCCCGTACTACGACGGTCTCCCGGACGACGTCGCGTAGCAATGCGGTCCGCGCCTGCGCGTGCTCGGCGGGCCCGGCCGCGACGCCGCGGAGCATCCACCGCGGCCCGTCTACCGCCAGAAACCGGAGCACGCCCTCCGCGGTGACCGCCTCGATCTCCTCTCCCCACTCGCCCGCCGCGCGTACGACCCTCGCACCGTCGGCCCGCAACCGGGTCACGAGCTCCTGGGCCACCTGCCGCCAGAGCCCTCCGCTGCGCGGCGCAGCAAAAGCGGTGACCGTGAACTGGCCGACGCCGGTGATCAGGTGTACTGCCCGCACCGGGCCGGACACGTCCACTTCGACCTGCAGTTGCGCGCCCTCGGGCACCGGCAGGCGCAACGATCCGAGATCCAGCCGGACCCGCTCGTCGTCGGGCGGCTCGGCGCCGTCGTAGGGCCCGAGTCTGGGTCCTTCTCTGTGCCCCTCAGGGAGAACACCCTCGCCCACCGCGGCGGCGTCCTGGCTGTCATCGCCATCTGGCTCCAGGTTCGCCCTACGGCGACGTCCGAACACTGCTCAGCCCTCTTCCTCTCGCCTGGCCCTGGCCTGAGTCCCCGTAGAGCCCCCCGTAGAGCCGTAGCCGGCCGCCCCGCGGGGCGAGCTCGGTAGCGCGGTCACCTCACGAAACGTGGCGTGCTCCACCTGCTGCACCACCAGTTGCGCGATGCGATCCATCCGGTGCAACATCACGGGCTCGCGCAGGTCGTGGTTGATCAGGCAGACCCGGAGCTCACCGCGGTACCCAGCATCGATCGTGCCCGGTGCGTTGACCACACCCAGCCCCGCCTGCGCCGCCAGCCCGGACCGGGGATGCACGAAGGCCACGTACCCGGCAGGCAGCGCAATCGCGATGCCGGTCCCCACCACGGCCCGCTCCCCCGGCGGGAGCACCAGGTCGCTGGTGGTGACCAGGTCGGCTCCGGCATCGCCGAGGTGAGCGTAACGGGGTAGGGGCACCTCTTGGTCCAGCCGGATCAGCAGGACCTCGAGTCCGAACGTCTCGGCTGGGCGCACGGCGGGCGAGACTACCCTCGGCCCGGTGCCCGACCGTCCCGCCCCGGGCCGGCGTCCGCCCAATGTCGAGCCGGCCTTCGATGAGCGCCTCGCAGTGCCGTTGTGGTGGTGGCCCCTTGGCCTGGGAGTGGCCACCCTGCTGGCCGCCGAGGTGCACATGGGGTACCCGGGAGTGCGAGCCTGGCTGCCGTATCTGCTCACAGTGCCACTGGCCGGCGCGGTGCTGACCAGGATGAGTCTTCGCCGGGTCCGGCTGTCCGGGGGCGAGTTGTGGGTGGGCCCGGCGCACGTCCCGATCCGACATCTGGGCCAGGTCGAGGTGATCCAGCCGAGTGACAAGCGACGTGCGCTGGGCCCGGACCTGGACCCGGAGGCATTCGTGCTGCACAGCGCATGGGTCGGGCCCGTGCTACGGGTTGAGCTCACCGATCCGCTTGACCCGACGCCCTACTGGATCTTCAGCGTCCGCCGAGCCGAGGAACTCGCCGCGCTGTTGCGGGCCCGCTGAACTGTGGTGTGGACCATCAAGTGCAACGGCATTTCCGATCTAGACTGCGTCTGACCAACCGACCACCGCGGAGGAGCCCGTGCCGCAGCCCGCCACGAGAGCGCTGCACAAGGTGCTCGTCGCCAACCGCGGTGAGATCGCCGTCCGAGTGGTCCGGGCATGCCGAGATGCCGGGCTGAGCAGCGTCGCCGTCTACGCCGAGGACGACCGTGACGCGCCGTTCGTGCGACTGGCCGACGAGGCGTTCGCGCTGGGCGGCGCCACTCCCGCGGACACCTACCTCCACCAGGCCAAGCTGCTCGACGTCGCGGTGTGCGCCGGCGCGGACTCGGTGCACCCCGGCTACGGCTTCCTGTCTGAGAACTCCGACTTCGCCCAGGCGGTGATCGACGCCGGACTGACCTGGATCGGACCGTCGCCGCAGGCGATCCGAGATCTGGGTGACAAGGTCACCGCCCGGCTTATCGCTACCAAGGCGGGGGCGCCGCTGGTGCCGGGCACCAAGGATCCCGTGTCAGGGCCTGACGAGGTGGTGGCCTTCGCGCATCAGCACGGCCTGCCGGTGGCCATCAAAGCCGTCTTCGGCGGTGGCGGTCGCGGCCTGAAAGTCGCCCGCACCATCGCGGAGATCCCCGAGTTGCTCGCCTCCGCGGTGCGCGAGGCCGTCTCGGCCTTCGGGCGCGGCGAATGCTTCGTGGAGCGCTACCTGGACAAACCGCGGCACGTCGAGGCACAGGTGCTCGCCGACCAGCACGGCACCGTGATCGTGGTCGGCACCCGGGACTGCACCCTGCAGCGCCGGCACCAGAAGCTCGTCGAGGAGGCCCCGGCCCCTTTCTTGTCGGGTGATCAGCGCCGAACCATCCACGAGGCGGCCCGGGCGATCTGTGCCGAGGCGGGCTACACCGGCGCGGGAACGGTGGAGTTCCTGGTGGGCCTCGACGGAACGATCTCCTTCCTCGAGGTGAACACCCGGCTGCAGGTGGAGCACCCGGTGTCGGAGGAGACCACCGGCCTGGACCTGGTGCGCGAGCAGTTCCGGATCGCGGGCGGCGAGAAGCTGACCATCACGTCCGACCCTGATCCTCGGGGTCACGCGATCGAGTTCCGGATCAACGGCGAAGACCCGGCCCGGGGGTTCCTCCCCGCTCCCGGCACCGTCACCGTATTCGATCCACCGTCGGGACCCGGAGTGCGGCTGGACGCCGGGGTACGGGCCGGCAGCGTGATCGGCGGCCAGTTCGACTCGATGCTGGCCAAGCTCATCGTCGTCGGTGCGGATCGGGAGCAGGCTCTGGCGCGGTCCCGGCGGGCGCTGGCCGAGTTCACCGTCGAGGGCCTGCCCACCGTCATCCCATTCCACCGGGCCGTCCTCGACGACCCGGCTTTCGCCGCCACCGATGGCGAGCACTTCACGGTGCACACCCGGTGGATCGAGACCGAGTTCTCCGCTGCCTTCGAGCCCTATACCGGGGCGTCCGAGCCGTCGCCCGGCGCCGAGCGGCAGACCGTGATCGTCGAGGTAGGTGGCCGTCGGCTGGAGGTCTCGCTGCCGGGTGACCTCGCTTTCCGTGGTGGCCCGGCAGCCAAGGCCACACCGCGCACCCGAGGCCGGAGCAAGGCAGCGGCGGTGTCCGGGAACGCGGTCATCGCGCCCATGCAGGGCACCCTGGTCAAAGTCGTGGTGTCCGAGGGAGATCCGGTAGCCACCGGTGATCTCATTGCGGTGGTCGAGGCGATGAAGATGGAGAACCCGGTCACTGCACACAAATCGGGCATCATCACGGGGCTGAAGGCAGAGCAGGGCAGCCCGGTCACCCAAGGCACCGTCCTCTGCGAGATCATCCCCTAGCCCCCCCGCGTGTCGTGCTCTGGTGCCCGGTGTGTCGTGCTCTGGTGCCCCGCCTTATCCCCCGCTGAGCAACAACGCGCCTTCCGCCGCGATCAGAGTGACCGCAGCGGTGACGGCGGCCGTCGCCGCGAACCTGCCCCCAGGCGATCCGAACACCGGCCGACCGGCAACGCTCGTACCAGAGGATGATCGCCAGCGAGGCCCACGGCGTGACCAATGAGCTCACGTTCGTGGCAATCAACAGACCGAGCAACTGATCGCTGTTGGTCACAACCGCTTCACCGGCCACGTAGGCGGGCAGATTGTTGACCGTATTGGACAGGATGGCGCCAAACGCATCCGCCCGCGCGACACCCTCGACGCCTGCATCGGTGCCGAGCAGATTACCGAGCAACCGGCCCAGTCCAAATCGGTCGATGTCT
>DATDHI010000107.1:0-4284 GCA_036521655.1 Pseudonocardiaceae bacterium
GTTCTTGCGCTGGTGCGCCCAGACGGGCCGCTGCTGGCAGGCCGGTGTCGAGCAGTTCGCGTTGTTCATGACGTGGCTGGCTCACGCCGGGCCGGGCGCCTCGAGCGTCGAGGCGCCCGGTAGCGGTGCGGTGGTGTTGGCCGGGCCGGGGGTTGCGCCGGCGCGGTCACCGTCGCGGATCAACGGTGTGTTGACCGCGGTGCGGGGCATGGTGGTGCACGCGGTCGCTGCTGGGGCGGCCCCGGCCGGTTTGGTGTCGCTGCTGTATGAGGTCGCCGACGATCGTGATCTGCCCCAGGCCGCCCGGGGCGAGGAGGGCCGTATGGCGTGGCGGCTGCGGGCCCGGCATCGGCTGCGGGAGCCGGAAACGGTCGTCGATCGAGCCGGTGACGGCGAGATCGTGGCGTTGCTGCGGGTGTGCCGCTCGGCGCGGGACCGGTTGATCGTGTTGCTGATGGCCCGGGGTGGGCTGCGCCGTGGGGAGCTGTGCGGGCTGCGTCGCGGTGATGTGCATCTGCTCGCCAACTCGCGTGCGCTGGGGTGTGAGGTGGAGCGGTCGCATCTGCACGTGGTGCGCCGCGACAACGGCAACGGGGCGTGGGCTAAGTCCCGCCGGCAGCGGGCGGTGCCGCTGGATTTCCTTGTCGTGCAGGCGTATGACACCTACGAGTTCGAACGGATGAGGGTGGCGCAGGCGGCGGACAGCGATTTCGTGTTCGTCAACCTGTTCCGTGAGCCGCTCGGGGCGCCGATGCGCCCGGACGCGGTCGGGGAGCTGATGGCGGCGGCCTCCCGCCGGGCCGGGCTCGAGGCGCCGATCCGCGCGCACCAGCTGCGACACGCCTGTGGAAGCAACCTCGCTGACGCCGGGGCGGGTATCGATGTGGTCGCTGACCTGCTTGGACACGCTGCGGTCTCGTCGTCTCAGGTGTATCTGCATCCCGATGCGTCCCGGCTGCGGGCCGCGGTCGACAGCGTGCCCAGCCCCCGCGAGCAGGCGGGGGTGAGCAGGTGACCGGCGCGACGCTGGCCAGGACGTCTTCGATCACCGAGGACGCGGTGGAGATCCCGCATGTGCTGGACGGGGTCGTCCTGGACGGCGCGGCGGGGCGCCTGGCCAGGATGCTGGAACGCGGATTCTTAGACGAGGCGGGGTGGGACCCGCGGACACGGGTGTTGTCGCTGCCCGCGCAGCATCGGCTGCTGGGCCGGCAGGTGTGCCGGGCCGATGGATGCGAGCGCACCGTCCACAGTGGTCTTCCAGGGGTGTGTCATCGGTGTTTCACCAGGCTGACCCGGCTGGGGCTGAGCACCGCGGAGATCGCCGTCGCCCCGGAGTTACCGGCAGAGCCCGCGTCGACCGATCACTGTGCGGTATCGGGATGCCAGTGCGCGCCGACGGTGCGCCACGCGGTGCTGTGTGAGCCGCATGCCAGGAAGTTCCGAGCCAGGCGACCACGTAAGTCGATGGAGCAGTTCCTGTCCGATCCGCGGGTTGGGCCCTTTCCGGCGTTGGCGCAGTGTCAGGTGGCGGCCTGCATCCGAGTGGCCGATAACGCGTGCGGCTACTGCAACACCCACTACCAGCGCTGGCGAACAGCGCAGCAAACCAACCCCCAGCTGGATCATCGCTGGTGGCGGGTCAGGGAATCGGGCGTGGCCGAGCCCGGGCAGGTGAACCTGCGGGCTATCCCTGCGCTGGTGGTCGTCGAGGTGCTGTTCGCCCTCCAGCAACGCGTCCGTGGCGGAGCGAAGGTCACCGATGTGGATCTGCGGGTGCTGTGTGACGCGCTGCGCCGCCAGCAGATCACCTCGATCGAAACAGGCGAGGTCGAGCTCATTGGCAACAAACCAGTCCGCTCGTTGCTCAACGCGGTGACTCGCCATGTTCGTCGCGCGCTGACAGATCCCAGCAGCGAGCAGGCCAAGGACACCTGGGATCTGGCGATCTTCGGCCATCGCGGCAACCTATCGTTCACCGTGATCGCTCAGCCGTGGCTGTCCCAGGCCGCCAAGCGGTGGGCGGCCCAGCAGCTGCCCCGCCACCGCGGCCGCGGCGCCGCCCGGGTCCGAGGCAAAATCAACGGACTGGGGCTGCTGTCGGAGTACCTGGGCTGCCGGCCCGATCGCGGACTCGGTGCGGCGGTGCTGGGCCGCCGCGACGTCGAGGGCTTCCTCAACCGGCTGGCCTACCTGGAGTCGACCGGTCAGATCAGCCGTTACCGCCGCAACGGCATCTGCCGCGACGTGCGGGAGGTCCTGGCCGGGATCCGTGCCCTGGGCCTGACCCGACCCGGGGGACCCGCAGCAGGGCTGGCCGGAGACTTCGCCATCGAGCGCGGTGATATCCCCGCCGGTCCCCAACCCCGCGAGCCCGGTCGTGACCTGCCCCCGGAGATCATGGCCATGCTGTGCGCCAACCTCGAGGGCCTCGAGCCGCCCGAGGTCAAAGTCGCCACCCAGCTCGGAATCGACACCGGGCGGCGACCCGAAGACATCCTCGGCCTGCCCCTGAACTGCCTGGACCGCGACAAAGACGGTGGCGCCGTGTTGGTTTACGACAACATCAAAGCCGACCGGCTGGGCCGGCGCCTGCCGATCAGCCAGACCACCGCCGCCGTGATCACCGGCCAGCAAGACCGGGTTCGGGCACGCTTCCCCCACACCGCGGCCGCCCAGCTGACACTGCTGCCCACACCACGCCGTAACCCCGACGGACGCACACCGATCAGCATCGACATGCTGGACAACCGACACCGCGAGTGGGCCGATGCCCTGCCAACGCTGCGCACCCGCGACGGCGCCGAGTTCGACAAGACCAGGATCATTCCCTATGCCTGGCGGCACTGTTATGCCCAGCGCCACGCCGACGCCGGCGTGCCGGTCGACGTCCTGGCCGAATTACTTGATCATCGGAATCTCAACGTCACCCGACGGTACTACCGCATCGGCGAAGACCGCCGCCGCGCCGCCGTCGACATGGTCACCGCGCGCAGCTTCGACCGGCACGGCAACCGGATCTGGCGCGACGCCCAAGCACTGCTGGAGTCCGAGCACGCCCGCTACGCGGTCGGGGACATCGCCGTCCCCTATGGCACCTGCAGCGAACCGTCCAACGTGCAAGCCGGCGGCGGCGCCTGCCCCGTCCGGTTCCGCTGCGTCGGGTGTGACCACTTCCGGACCACCGTCGCTCATCTGCCCGACCTGCAGGCCTACCTCGAGGATCTGCTGCGCACCCGGGAACGGCTGGCCGCCACCCTCGACGGCGTCGACGAGTGGGCGCGCACCGACGCCACCCCCACCGGCGAGGAGATCACCCGGATCCGACAGCTGATCAACCGGATCAAGGGCGATGTCGCCGAGCTCGACGAAACCGAGCGAGCCCGCGTTGAGGACGCCGTCGCGGTGATCCGCCGCCACCGCGCCGCCCACACCGTCTCCCTCGGCATGCCCACCGTCAAGACCGCCGGCCCCACGTCGCTGACCACCACTGCCTCGGAGACCACGTGACCACGATGAGCCCCACCCACACCAGCACCACCACCCCACCAAGCACCCGGACCCAGCCGATGGCCGACGGGCGACGCGCCGACACCGCCCGCCGCCGCCAGCGTGTCCTCGCCGCGCTCGACCGCGCCGTCGCTGACGGCACCGAGATCGGCGTGTCCGCGATCGCCCGCGCCGCCGCAGTGGACCGCAGCTTCCTCTACCGACACCCCGACCTGCTCGAGAAGACCCACACCCTGGCCACCGCGCCACCCGGCACCGACGAGGCCACCAGTCCAGCGGTCAGCCGAGCCTCGCTACAGGCCGACCTGCTCGCCGCCCACCAACGCGCCACCCGGCTCCACGCTCACGTCCAACACCTCGAAAAACGCCTCTCCGAAGCGCTCGGTGAACACGCCTGGCGCGAGTCCGGCCTGGGCACCCCAGCCGACGTCGACGCCCTGAACCAGCAGATCACCCACCTCGAACAGCAGGTCATCGATCTGCGCCTACAGCTGGAGGAACGCGACGAGGACCTCGCCGCCGCCCGCGCCACCAACCGCGAACTGATGGCCCGCATCAACGCCCCTAGCACCAACAGGTGAACACCCACCAGCCACTTGCACCACACCTGTTGCACCAGATAACGTTCACCTACAGCCTCTGAGCTGCACAAATGCGAGGAATCAACCTCCGCCACAGGGTCGACCCGTGGAGAAGGCGGCGGTGACCGCCAGCAGGCTGATCATCGTGCGGTAGGTGCCTCGTTGCAGCGGGTAGCGCAGCGTGTCCGTGGCC
>DATDHI010000108.1:0-5879 GCA_036521655.1 Pseudonocardiaceae bacterium
GGAGCACCTGGGCATCGCCGTGGACACCGAGCGCGGCCTGCTGGTGCCGGTGATCCACGACGCGGGCGACTTCAACATCGCCGGCTTGGCCCGCCGGATCGCCGACCTGGCCGAGCGGACCCGGGCGAACAGGATTACCCCCGACGAGATGAGCGGCGGCACATTCACCATCAGCAACACCGGCTCGCGGGGAGCGCTGTTCGACACCCCGATCATCCTGCAGCCACAGGTCGGGATCCTCGGCACCGGCAGTGTCGTCAAGCGACCGGTGGTCCTCTCCGGCATCGACGGCGACACCATCGCGATCCGCTCGATCATCTACCTGGCGCTGTCCTACGACCACAGATTGGTTGACGGCGCCGACGCTGCCCGGTTCCTCGACACCATCAAGCAGCGCCTCGCTGACGCCACGTTCGAGGGTGACCTAGGGCTGTAACCGGAGTTGACCGCCCCCCGGCCGGCATGCGAGAGGATCCCCACATGCGCGTCGCAATCGCGGGGTCGTCAGGTCTCATCGGTACGGCCCTCGTGTCAGTGCTTCGCCAAGCCGGTCACGAGGTATTCCGTCTGGTACGCAGGCAGCCGGTGGCCGCAGATGAGCGTGCCTGGGACCCAGCGACAGCCACGATGGACGCCGACACCCTGGTCGGCGTCGACGCCGTGGTGAATCTGTGTGGCTCGGCACTAGCCGCCCGGCGCTGGTCTGGGGAGTACAAGCAGGCCATCAGGGACAGTCGGATCGGCCCCACCGAGGTGCTCGCCGCGGCGGTGGCCGACAACGGGGTGCCGGCGCTGGTCAGCGCCTCCGCAGTGGGCTACTACGGCGACACCGGAGAACGCGAGGTCGACGAGACAGCCCCGTCGGGCTCGGGGTTCCTCGCCCAGGTCTGCCGCGACTGGGAGGCGGCCACGGTGGCCGCTGGGCGCGCCGGGGCGCGGGTCGTGCGGATGCGCACCGGCCTGGTGATCTCCCGGTCCGGCGGGTTGATGAGTCAGCTCCGGCCGCTGTTTTCGCTCGGGCTGGGCGGCCGGCTCGGCAACGGGAAGCAGTACATGCCGTGGATCTCGCTGGACGATGAGGTGGGTGCCATCCGCTTCGCCCTCGAGCACGAGGACGTGGCCGGCCCGGTCAATCTCAGCGGCCCGGACCCGGTGACCAACACCGAGTTCACTCAGGCGGTGGGCGAGGTGATGCACCGCCCGGCGCTGCTGGCGGTGCCCGGCTTCGCGCTGCGCCTGGCCCGCGGCGCCGAGATGGTGGACGAGATGGTCCTGACCGGGCAGCGCGCGGTACCTGGCGTACTGCGCAGCGCGGGTTACTCGTTCCAGCACCCGACCCTGCCGGCGGCGCTTGTCGCGGCATTGGAGTAGCCGGTGGGGGCGTAGCCTTAGCGGCGATATGACTGTCGCCACCGCGTCCTGCCGCGCTGCCGCGTCGCCCATCGACGTCCTTGACCTGGGCACCATCGACTACGCGGAGGCTTGGGGGCTACAACGTGAGCTGGCGACGGCTCGCGCCGAGGCCGCCGGGCGCGATGTGCTGCTGCTGCTGGAGCACCCTTCGGTGTACACCGCGGGCCGTCGCACCTCACCCGAGGAACGGCCGGATGACGGCACTCCGGTGATCGACGTCGACCGCGGCGGGAAGATCACCTGGCATGGCCCGGGCCAGCTCGTGGGCTACCCACTCGTTGCGCTCGCCCGCCCGGTCGACGTGATCGACTACGTGCGGCGCCTCGAACAGGCCCTGATCGCCGTGTGCACCGGGCTGGGCCTGCCCACCGGCCGGATCGCAGGACGGTCGGGGGTGTGGCTGGCCGCTGACCCCGCCATCGGCCGGCCAGACCGCAAGATCGCAGCGATCGGGGTCAGGGTCAGCCGGGGGGTCACGATGCACGGGTTCGCCCTGAACTGCCAGCCGGACCTCGCCGCCTTCGACCGGATCGTCCCGTGTGGCATCACCGATGCCGGGGTGACGTCGCTGACCGCCGAGCTGGGCCGGCCGGTCTCGGTGGCGCAGGTGCTGCCCGCGGTGCGCGACGCTGTACTCGACGCCCTGAACGGCATCCTTCCGGTGCGCCAGGACGAGCTCCCGGCGTGATCTTGGCCGCCGCGTAGGGTGAGGCACGTGGCCCCGACACCCGATGTGAGCGCAGCCCCTGATGCCGGCGGCCGCAGGATGCTGCGCCTGGAGGTCCGCAACAGCCAGACCCCGATCGAGCGCAAGCCGCCCTGGATCCGCACTCGGGTCACGATGGGACCGTCGTTTCGCGAGCTCAAGGGACTGGTGCGCCGCGAGGGCCTGCACACGGTCTGCGAGGCAGCGGGTTGCCCCAACATCTACGAGTGCTGGGAGGATCGGGAGGCCACCTTCCTCATCGGCGGCGACCAGTGCACCCGCCGCTGCGACTTCTGCCAGATCGACACCGGCCGTCCCGCCGAGCTGGACCGCGACGAGCCTCGACGGGTGGCCGAATCGGTGCAGACCATGGGCCTGCGCTACTCGACGGCCACCGGGGTGGCCCGCGACGACCTCCCGGACGGCGGTGCCTGGCTCTACGCCGAAACCGTCCGGCAGATCCACGCGCTGAACCCGGGCACTGGGGTGGAGCTGCTCATCCCGGACTTCAACGCCCGCCCCGAACAACTGCGCGAGGTGTTCGAGGCAGCGCCTGAGGTGCTCGCGCACAACCTGGAGACAGTGCCGCGGATCTTCAAGCGGATCCGGCCGGCGTTTCGTTACCAGCGCTCGCTGGATGTGCTGCGGGCCGCCCGTCACGCTGGGCTGGTGACCAAGTCCAACCTCATCCTGGGCATGGGCGAGGAGCCCGAGGAGGTCACCGCCGCCATGGCAGACCTGCATGGGGTGGGCTGCGAGATCCTCACCATCACGCAGTATCTGCGGCCCTCGGCACGGCACCACCCGGTGACGCGGTGGGTCAAGCCCGAGGAGTTCGTCGAGCACGCCCAGACCGGCGAGCGGATGGGTTTCGCTGCCGTGATGGCCGGACCGCTGGTCCGATCGTCGTATCGGGCCGGGCGGCTCTACACCCAGGCGCTCGCCCATCGTGGTGCTCGGGTACCGGAGCACCTCGCGCACCTCGCTGCGGCCGGCCCGGCCGCGCAGGAGGCGTTTAGCGTGCTGGCGCGCTGACGGCACCACCAGCGGTCGATGCAACTGCAGGTCGGCGCCACCCTCGCCCCCGTTCGGCCGTATCCTGGCGGCATGGCCCCCAAGCCCCCCGCAAAGCCCCCCGCGAAGATCAAGGACAAGGAAGCGGCCAAGGTCGCCAAGCAGGAGCGCCGAGCGGCGTCCAAGCAGCGCCGGGCACAGCTCATCGAGGCCTTCAACATCCAGCGCCGCGAGGACAAGGTCCTGCTGCCATTGATGATCGGCGCGGTGCTGGTCATCACCGCGGTGGTGTTCGGGCTGGGCTTGCTGTTCGGCGAGAAGTGGGTATCCCTGCCGCTGGGAGTCACGCTCGGTGTACTCGCCGCGATACTGATCTTTGGCCGGCGAGTTCAGCGCAACGTGTTCGCCAAGGCGGAGGGTCAGCCCGGCGCCGCGGCCTGGGCGCTGGAGAACCTGCGCGGCACCTGGAAGGTCACACCCGCCGTCGCCGGCACCACGCAGCTGGACGCCGTGCACCGGGTCATCGGACGGCCCGGGGTCGTGCTGGTCGCCGAGGGGACCGCACATCGCCTCAAGCCGCTGCTGGCGCAGGAGAAGAAACGGGTGTCCCGGCTGATCGGGGATATTCCGATCTATGACGTCACGGTGGGCAATGGCGAGGGACAGGTCCCGCTGGCGAAGCTGCCGCGGCACCTGTCCAAACTGCCCCGCAACATCAGCGCGGCGCAGGTCGACGGGTTGGAGGGCAAGCTGGCCGTCCTCGCCGCCCGGGCTGCCGCGATGCCCAAGGGCCCGCCACCACAGGGCGCCAAGATACGCAACGTGCAGCGCGCCGTACGCCGACGCTGATTTTGGCCGCTCAGCGGGTCCGCAGCACGATGGTCCCGGCGGCCCGGTCGTGTAGGCCACGGCCGTCACTGTTGTACACCACCGGCGGGATGAGCAGGCACAGCAGCACCGTGCGAATCACTCCCGGGCCGAAGCCAGCGCGGCGACCATCCAGCAGCGCCACCCGCAGCCCCGCCACGGCGTGTCCGGGCGTGCGACCAGCGATGCCGATCGACAGTGCCGTCACCGCCGCGAACAGCGCCAACGCGGAGAACGCCGGGTTGGTGGTGAGCAGCTGGGCAGCCACCGAGCACGGCAACCAGTCGATCACGATGGCCAGGACGCGCGGGCCGAAGCCAGCGGCGGAGCCCGGACCGTTGCGCGGCAGTCCGAGCCGCTGACCGGGGAAGTCTTGCCCGCCAGCGTCGTCAGTCGGGTCCCCGGGAGGGCCCGCCAGCCACGTCTGCGTCCACCTGCTCACCCGAGCAGGGTATGCCGTCACCGGGGCTGGCCTTGCCCCCACCAGCCTCGTAACCTTGGCGAAACATCCGGGTGATGGCAGGGCAACACCTCCCTCCTAGGTTCGCCCGCAGCGAGCTGACCGATTTACCCGAGTCCACCAGTACGGCGCACGAAGGAGCTGATGAGGTGTTCTCCAACTCCGATGAGGTCCTGCGCTACATCGCCGATGAGGGTGTCGAGTTCGTCGACGTCCGCTTCTGCGATCTGCCGGGCGTTATGCAGCACTTCACGGTTCCGGCCGCCTACTTCGAGGCGGACGTCATCGAGGACGGCCTGGCTTTCGACGGCTCGTCGGTGCGCGGGTTCCAGTCGATCCACGAGTCGGACATGATCCTGATGCCCGACCCTGCGACGGCGCGCATCGACCCGTTCCGGGTGCAGAAGACATTGAACATCAACTTCTTCGTGCACGACCCGTTCACCCGGGAGGCGTACAGCCGCGACCCGCGCAACGTGGCTCGCAAGGCCGAGGAGTTCCTGGCCTCGACCGGCATCGCTGACACCTGCTACTTCGGCCCTGAGGCCGAGTTCTACTGCTTCGACTCGGTGCGCTTCGATACCACGCCGAACTCCGCGTTCCACGAGATCGACTCGGTCGCCGGCTGGTGGAACACCGGTGCGGAGGAGGGCGGCGGCAACCAGGGCTACAAGGTCAACTACAAGAGCGGCTACTTCCCGGTACCGCCGACCGACCACTTCGCCGACCTGCGCAACCAGATGGTCAGCCACCTCATCGGGTGCGGCTTCAGCGTGGAGAAGGCTCACCACGAAGTGGGTACCGCGGGTCAGGCGGAGATCAACTACAAGTACAACACCCTGCTGCATGCGGCCGACGATCTGCAGCTCTACAAATACATCATCAAGAACACCGCCTGGGCGGCGGGGCGGACCGTGACCTTCATGCCCAAGCCGCTGTTCGGGGACAACGGCTCAGGGATGCACTGCCACCAGTCGCTGTGGATGGACGGGGTGCCGCTGTTCCACGACGAGTCCGGCTATGGCGGGCTCTCCGACACCGGGCGGCACTACATCGGCGGCCTCCTGCACCATGCGCCGTCGCTGCTGGCGTTCACCAACCCGACGGTGAACTCGTACCACCGGCTGGTGCCCGGGTACGAAGCTCCGGTGAACCTCGTGTACTCGCAGCGCAACCGGTCGGCCTGCATCCGGATCCCGATCACTGGGAACAACCCGAAGGCCAAGCGCATCGAGTTCCGTTGTCCAGACGCCTCGGGCAACCCCTACCTGGCCTTCTCCGCGATGATGATGGCCGGTCTGGACGGGATCAAGAACGCCTACGAGCCGGCCGCACCGATCGACAAGGACCTCTACGAGCTGCCGCCCGAAGAGGCCAAGAACGTCCCGCAGGTGCCCTCGAGCCTCGACGCGGTGATCG
>DATDHI010000109.1:0-11373 GCA_036521655.1 Pseudonocardiaceae bacterium
GGACGTGACCAGGGCGGCCACGAGCCACCACTGGTTGAGGAAGGTCTGCTTGTTCGCTATCCCGAAGGCCATGAGCACCACGGCGCAGCCCAGCAGGAATCCGCTGCCCGTGCACGGGCAGCACCGCCAGACCAGCAGGTAGCCCGCCAGCAGGCAGCCGACCAGCAGCGTCAGGCGCAGCGGCTCCGGGACGAGCAACCATAGTGACAGCGAGTCTCGCCGCGCCTCGACGGCAAGGAAGAGGTGCACCGTGCAGCCCAGGAACCGGGACGGGTCGGCCAGCAGCCAGGGCACCGTCAACGCCGCAGCGGTGCCGGCCGCCACGGCCACCTCGCGCAGCCGGAAGCGGCACAGCAGCAACAACGGCACGAGCAGCACCACATGTTGCTTGGTGGCCAGTGCCACCCCGAACGCCACCGCCGCCCAGCCGGTGCGGCCCCGGTCGGCCAGCACTGCGGTGGCCACCAGCGCTGGCAGCAGCAGCGTCTCGGTCCAGGAGATCTGCACCATGTACACCGAGCCAGGCAGGACCACCACGAGCAGCGCCAGACCCAGCGGGGTCCCGCCACGAGCCCGCAGGTGCCAGCTGAGCATTGCCCCGGTGGCCAGCAAGAGCGCTAGCTCCGCCCACCGCGCATCGCCGCCGAGCCACACGCCGGGCGCGGTCAGCAGCATGGTGGCGGGCAGGTAGGTGAAGCAGTCGCGGACCTGCCCTGGCGGCGAGCCGGGGAAGGTCAGCTGGTAGGGGTTGCGCCCGCCGGCCAGGCCGTGCCCGGCGCCTTGCAGCAGCTCCCACACGTCGATCACCGGAGTGCCACCGAGCACCACCAGCGAGCAACCGGTCGCGGCGGCGGCCAACCCGGCCGCGGCGACCCATCCCGCATACTCGGCCTGCACCCAGGGCAGCAGCGCCGGCACCGCGGTGGCTGCGGCGAGTACCAGCACTCCGGGGAGCACCCACCTGTTGGAGCTCACGTTGTTCAGCGGGGGTGCGACAGCCAGCACCCGCACGGCGAGCAGCACGCTGAGCACGATCGCCCACGCCGGCGGGCGGCACTGGGCCCCGCCTAGCACGAGTCCAGCGAGCATGATCCCAGCCGCTACCACCAGGGTCACCATGACGTCCGGGTTGTAGACACGGTGGATCGTCGCCTGGCCGACCAGCACGACCGAGGCGATCAGCAGCAAGCCCGAGCCGAGCGAGGCCAAACGCGGTGGCAGCTGTACCGGAACGGGCGCCGCGGTGGGCGCGGCTCTCACCCCTGGTCCGCCGACTTCCCGGGCGCTCCTGCAGGCTTTTCGGGGGGATCCGGGTCGAGCGGGACGTCGGCCGGCGGGAGCGCCGACCCCCTGGCGTGGCGGGAACCAGCGCCGCCATCGACGCTGGGCCCGGGATCGCCGCTGACCAGCGCGCGGATACCCGCGTTGAGCGTGGCGAGCAGCGGGACGGCCAGCAGCGCGCCGGCGATACCGGCGACCACTGAGCCCACTGCTACGGCCAGCACCACCGCTACCCCGTTGAGCTCGACGGCCCGGCCCATCAGCAGCGGCTGCAGCACGTTGCCCTCCAGCTGCTGCACTCCTATCACCACCCCGAGCACGATCAGGGCGGCCACCCAGCCCTTGGCCACCAACACCACCAGCACCGCGACCACGCCGGAGACCACTGCACCGATCACCGGGATGAATGCGGCCAGGAATGTTAGCGCGGACAGTGGCACCACCAGGGGAGCACCGACTGCCACCAGCCCGATCCCGATGCCGAGTGCATCGGTCACCGCCACCAGCACGGTGGCCCGGATGAACCCGCCCAGCGAGGCGAAGGCACGCTGACCTGCGATGTCGACCCTATGCCGGACCGATCTTGGCACGACCCCGGTCAGGTACTGCCACATCGACCGGCCGCCGTAGAGAAAGTAGATCAACGTGAACAGCGTCAGTGCCGCGCCGGTGAGGAACTCCCCCACGGTGAAGGCGGTAGACAGTGCGCCAGACGTGATCGCGTTGCGATTGCGTTCCAACGCCTGGCCTACTGAGTTGCCCAAGTTGTCCAGATTGATCGGGCGGAGACCGAACGGTGGGTGCTGCAGCCAGACCCGGGTCTCCCCGAAGCCGGCGGCGAACTGGGCGCTCAGGCCCGGCAGGCCATTCACGAACGCGGAGATGACCCACGCCAGCAGGGCGCCGATCACCGCCAGCCCGCCGACCAGGACGATGAGGGTGGCAACCCCCCTGGGCACCCCACGCCTGGTCAGCAGGTTCACTACCGGCCCGAGCAGCGCAGACAGCAACAGCGCCAGAGCTACCGGGATCACCACCACCCGCAAGGTGAGCAGCACGTCGCCCACCACGACGATCAGCCCGGTCACCACCAGCAGACGCCAGGACACGGCGGCCGCGACGCGCAGCCGGTAGGGCACTGCGGCCGCCGCGTCCTGGCGACCGGGGCTGTAGTTCACGAACTCACGCTATCCGCTCAGCGTCAACCTCCGGCGGTTGCCTGTACTGTGACCGGCCGAGACCGGTCGGATCCACTCAGTGAGGGGAGCGACTCCACCATGACACCGGTTCCCGGGGTGTTCGAGGTCAGCCGGGATGACGTGCTGGCCAGGCGCAACGCCCTACTCGCCGAAGCCGACGACTTCCGGCAGTTCCCGGAGCGCAATAGACCAGCTGTTCATGCAGCCCTGCGGCGATGATCCGGTCAGCCACGATGTGGCCCGCGCCGTCACCTACCGCACCGTTGATGCCGAGGACTCCTACTACAACGTGTGCCGACAGTGGGTGGACAACCTCTACCAGACCGCCGATGCGCTGGCCGCAACTGCCCGGGGCTACGGGTTCACCGACGAACAGATCGCGGCCTCGTTCACCGGTGGTGCACCCAGTGCGTGACCGGCTCGCGGTGCTCGCGGTCATCGGCGCTGCGGTGGCGGCGCTCGTGCCGGGTTGCTCCGCCGGGCCTACACCCGTCGAGACCAGCCCGCCATCGACTCCAAGCCCGCGCTGCCGCCGCGGCCCCGTCAGATCGACCTGACTGGAGTGAACGGCTGCACCTTGCTCACGCCGGAGCAGCAACGCCAGCTCGGCACCGACAGGCCCCCCCAAGGCTTCCGTCGAGACCGACCGTTACGGCAACACGTACTGTGACTACGGCAAGAGCCTGTCGAGTCCGCGATTCGGATACGCGGTCAAGGTCGTTACCCAGGAGGACGCGACGGTGTACCTCACCGGCGAGAGGAACGCGGTCTCACAGGTGGTGTCCGCAGCTGGCTTTCCCGCAGTGGAGGCACATCTCCCGGGCGATAAGCGCGGTTGCTTCGCCCTGGTGAGCACCAAGGACGGGCAGTACCTGAGTGTGCAATACGCCCAGTCGACGGGGTCGCAAGACACCCCCGAGGTGGGGTGCGAGAAGGCTCGGGTAGCGGCCGAGATGGTTATGCAGACGTTACTCACCCAGCGCTGATAAAGGGGGATCGCAGATGGGCACGGGACCGACCGTCGGTCAGTACAACGCGGACAGCCCAGCTGTCACCGGATCCGCAGGTTGGGGCGGCGCGGCCATCGGTGCCGGCTACCCGGCGCCGACCAGCAGGCGGGTCGGCAGTGCCACGGCCCGCGCAGCGGCCTTCGGTGCCGGCCCCGGTAGTGCCCGGTCAGGAGCCAGCGGTGCCGTCCCGCCCGCGGGTGCCCGGGAGTTAGGCGTCGCGCCCACGAGACCGCGCGCGGCGCAGGATTCGCCGGTGGACGCGGCAGCGGCACCGTGGGCCGCGCCGGCGCGGGTTCGTTCCTGCAACCACCGGTGGGCAGCCCCGGCCGCGGCGAGGGGGACGCCGAGCACAGCGACCGCTACGCCCAGTCCGCCGAGTACATCGTCGGCGAACTGCCGATGGTGGCGCCCGCAGTGATCGGCGAGAGCCCGGAGGAGGAAGACCGCCGGATGCACCGTCAGGGGGGCGGCTGATGAACGTCGAGCTCTCCGCGGTCGAGCTACAGATCTGCT
Source organism: Pseudonocardiaceae bacterium (assembly GCA_036521655.1). GTDB lineage: Bacteria > Actinomycetota > Actinomycetes > Mycobacteriales > Pseudonocardiaceae. The sequence continues at coordinate 4,004 of DATDHI010000109.1, forward strand.
GGGAGCGGCTGGAGCTGGACGAACTGCCGGTCGTGATCGACGTCCCCACCCTCGGCCGCACCGAGGACGAGCGGCGGCGGCTGGTAGCCGGTGCCCTCGCCGGGTTGCGCGAGCGCCACCTGATCGGAGAGCACCGCGTCGATCCCGATCTCGCCGACGTCCTGGTCACGCTGGCCCGGTATCGCTGGGCGATCGAGGCCTGGCTGCTGCTGGACCGCCCGGTGCGCGCGCTGGCTGCCTGCCGCGGCGACGCCGGTGCGGTGGCCGTCCTCGATCGGAATCGGGTGCGGCTGGCCCGGTGCTCGCCACCGTCCCTGCTCGAGGAGTTGATCCGGCTCGCCGAGCTGAGCGCCGGTCCGGGCCGGTCAGTCACGGTGCGAGGGGAGAACCTGGACGCCGCCGCAGTGGCGGGCCGGAATATGCCGCGGCTGGCCGAGGAGCTCACCCGCCGCGGTGAACGCTATGACGATGGCCATGCGCTGGCCCAGATGTGCGCTCACCACGACCGGCTCGGCCAGTTCGGCGTGCTGGCCCGCGACCAGCTCGGCCGGCAGAGCTCGGGCCGCCGCGTCATCGGGCTGCACGCCACATCGGCTGGCTGGTACACCCAACTCCGCCGCCCCGGCCACGGCAGCACGTTCGTCACCGTCACCCCGGCGAGCCCGGCCATCGTCACCCCCCAGCTCCGTGACCTCCTCAACGAAACCCGCCAACTCGCCAGCAAGTAGCCCCATCTCGCTCAGGCGAAGGAGGGTTTGGTGGCTAGCGAGGCGGGTGGGGTGAAGCGGGGGCCGTAGCGGTGGGCCAACTCCTGGGCGCGGGTGACGAAGGCGGGCAGGCCGCCCGGGTAGCCGTTCATGTACTGCATCACGCCGCCGGTCCACGGCGGGAACCCGATACCCATGATCGAGCCTATGTTGGCGTCGGGCACCGACGTGATGACGCCCTCATCGAAGCATTTCACCGTCTCCAGCGCCTCGATGAACAGCATCCGCTCTTTCATGTCCTCGAATGGGATCGCCTCTGGCCGGAACGGGCCGAAGTGCTCTTCCAGCCCGGGCCACAGCTGGGTCCGCTTGCCGTCGGAGTAGTCGTAGAAGCCGGCGCCACCGGAGCGCCCCGGGCGGGAGAACTCCTGCACCATCCGGTCGACGATCGCGTCCGCCGGGTGCGGGGTCCAGGTGCCGCCAGCTGCTTCGACGCCGAGCCGGGTCTGCTCGCGGATCTTGCGTGCCAGGGTCAGGGTGAGCTCGTCCACCAGCTGCAGCACCGGGGCCGGGTAGCCGGCCTGCAGAGTGGCCTGCTCGATGGACGCCGGTGGCGCGCCCTCGGCGAGCATCGCGATGCCCTCGTTGAGGAAGGTGCCGATGACCCGGCTGGTGAAGAAGCCGCGGCTGTCGTTGACGACGATCGGGGTCTTGCGGATCTGCTGCACGACGTCGATCGCGGCGGCCAGTGCGGCGTCGGAGGTCTGCTCCCCACGGATGATCTCGACCAGCGGCATCTTGTCCACCGGTGAGAAGAAGTGCAGGCCGATGAAGTCGCCCGGGCGGTCGACCCCCGACGCCAGGCCGGTGATCGGCAGCGTCGAGGTGTTCGAGCAGAGCAGCGCACCGGCATCGACGACGTCGAGGATCTCGCCGAAGACCTTCCTCTTCAGCGAAGGGTCCTCGAACACCGCCTCGATCACCAGGTCGCAGCCGGCCAGGTCGGCGGGCTTGCCGGTCGGGGTGATCCGGGACAGGACCGCGTCGCGCTGCTCCATCGTGGAGCTGCCCCGGGACACGGCCCGCTCCAGCAGACCCACGGAGTAGCGCTTGCCCTTCTCCGCTGCTGCGAGGTCGACGTCCTTGAGCACGACCTCCATGCCCGCCCGAGCGCAGGAGTAGGCGATCCCGGCGCCCATCATCCCGGCGCCCAGCACGCCGACCTTGCGGAATCCGCGCTGGGGGTACCCGGAGGGCCGGCTGCCGCCCTTGTTGATGTGCTGCAGGTCGAAGAAGAAGGCCTTGACCATGTTCTTGGCGACCTGGCTGGTGACGAGGTCCAGGAGGTAGCGGCCCTCGATCTGCAGACCGGTGTCCACGTCGACCTGGGCGCTCTCGACGGCGGCGCACAGGATGTGGTGCGGGGCCGGCATCGGCGCACCCTTGAGCTGCTTGCGCAGGGTGGCCGGGTACGCGGGCAGCAGCTGCGCCAACGCCCGCGAGGACGGGGTGCCGCCGGGGATCTTGTAGCCCTTGACGTCCCAAGGCTGCTGGGCCTGCGGGTTCGCCGCGATCCACTCGCGGGCCTTGGCCAGCATCTCCTGCGGCGAGGCGACGACCTCGTCGACGATGCCGATCTCCTTGGCCTGCGCGGGACGCACCTGCTGGCCCTGCAGCAGCAGCTTCGTCAGCGCGTTGGCCAGGCCCAGCATCCGCACCGTGCGGACGGTGCCGCCGGCGCCTGGCAGTATCCCGAGGGTCACCTCAGGGAAGCCGATCTTCGAGCCCGGAGCGTCCAGCGCGATCCGGTGGTGGCACGCCAGCGTGATCTCCAGCCCGCCCCCCAGCGCGGTCCCGTTGATGGCGGCGACGACCGGCCTGCCCAGCTTCTCCAACCGCCGCAGCTGACTCTTGATCAGCGTGATGAAGGTGTCGAACTCGTGAGCATTCTCTGCTGTGGCGCTCCGGAGCAGGTTGAGGTCGGCGCCGGCCAAGAAGGTCTTCTTCGCCGAGGTGACGATGACACCGGTGATCGAGTCGCGCTCGGACTCCAGGCGGTCCAACGTCTGGCCCATCGACGTGACGTAGCGCTCGTTCATCGTGTTCGCCGAGCGCCCCGGCTCGTCCAAGGTCAGGGTGACGATGCCCTCGGAGTCGGTGTCCCAACGAATGGTGCTCTGCTGCTCAGTCATCGTTAGCCTCTCTCAGACCCGCTCGATAATGGTGGCGATGCCCATGCCGCCGCCGACGCACAGCGTGGCCAGGCCATAGCGCAGGTCGCGGCGCTCCAGCTCGTCGACCAGGGTGCCCAGGATCATCGCGCCGGTGGCGCCCAGCGGGTGGCCCATCGCGATCGCGCCGCCGTTGACGTTGACCTTCTCGTGCGGCACGTCCAGCTCGCGCATGAAGCGCAGCACCACCGCGGCGAACGCCTCGTTGACCTCGACCAGGTCCATCTGGTCCATGGTCATGCCGGCCTTCGCCAGCACCTTGCGGGTCGCCGGGGCCGGACCGGTCAGCATGATCGTGGGCTCCACGCCGGTCACCGCGCCGGCCACGATCCGGGCCCGCGGGGTCAGCCCGAGATCCCGCCCGACCTGCTCGGAACCGACCGCCACCAGCGCGGCGCCGTCCACGATGCCCGACGAGTTGCCGGCGTGGTGCACATGCTCGATGCGCTCCACCCAGTGGTAGCGCTGGAGGGCGACGGCGTCGAAGCCGGCCTGCTCACCGATGTCGGTGAAGGACGGCTTGAGCGCGCCGAGGCCTTCGAGGGTGGCGTCCGGGCGCAGGTGCTCGTCGCGGTCCAGCACGAGGTTGCCGTTGCGGTCCCGGACGGCAACCACGGAGCGTGCGAAGTACCCGTTGCTCCATGCCTTGGCCGCACGGTGCTGCGACTCCAGCGCGTAGGAGTCGACGTCCGCACGGGAGAAGCCCTCGATGGTGGCGATCAGGTCGGCACTGATCCCTTGCGGGACGAAGCCGACGTCGTAGGCGGTTTCCGGGTCCATCGCGATCGCCCCGCCGTCGGAGCCCATCGGCACCCGGGACATCGACTCGACGCCGCCGGTCAGCACCAGGTCCTCCCAGCCGGAGCGGACCTTCATCGCGCCGAGGTTCACCGCTTCCAGGCCTGACGCGCAGAACCGGTTGACCTGCAGCCCGGCGACGGTGTCGGGCAGCCCGGCGGCCAGCGCCGCCGCCCGCGGGATGACCCCGCCCTGGTCACCCATCGGGCTGACCACCCCGAGCACGATGTCGTCGATCCGCGCCGGGTCCAGCGTCGGGTGGCGGCGGCGCAGCTCGTCGATCAGCCCGGTGATCAGGGAGATCGGCTTGACGCCGTGCAGCGCGCCGGTCTGCTTTCCCTTGCCTCGCGGGGTGCGCAACGTTTCGTAAAGGAATGCTTCGGTCATGACTGGCTCCCTGTTTTCGGTATAGCAGCGGGAACGGATTCGCGGATCGCGCGGTTGATGGCGAGCTGGAAGTTGGTCACGACGCCGTCCACGGTGATCGGTTTGAGCCGCTCCAGCAGGGTTAACAGCCGGGCCCGCAGCTCCGGGGGACGACCGCTCTCGCGGTACTCCCGCAACACGGTGTTGTGGAACAGCGCCACCAACTCGGTGGCCAGCGCGCTGGTGTGCCGTTCGATGATCTGCTTGGACGCGAGCTGCACCGCGAAGTCCATATCCGCCTCGAGCAGGCTCAGCCCGTAACCCAGCATGTCCGGGCTGGTGAGGGTCCAGCCCTCGTCGTGGCGGTGTAGCACACCGAGCGTGACCAGCCGGGTTAGCTCGTCGTCGTCCAGAGTGCGCCCGGCGCGGGCGTCGAGCTCGGCCTTGTGCACCGTCTCGGGCTCCTCGGGCAGCCACGGCGCTAGCAGAGCGCGGTGCAGGGCCAGGTCCTCGGGTGTGCGGTCCACCGGGATCCGGGCCATGTAGCCTTCGATCGCCGCCAGCGTGAAACCCAGCCCCTGCAGGTCGCGGACCAGTTCCAGCCGGGCCACGTGCCGCTCGTCGTAGAGCCCCAGCCGGCCGCGCACCGCCGGCGGTGGGACCAGGCCCATCCCGGTGTAGAAGCGGATCGTGCGCACGCTGATGCCGGTGCGCGCTGCCAGCTCCGCAATGGTGAGCTCGTCGGCCACCTGCCGCCCTTCCCCGACGTGACAGTAAGACTGTCGTAACAGTATCACTGTCACGCTTCGAGCGACCTACCTCGGCGACGCCACCGCGCTATTGCGGGGGCCTGTCCGGCTCCTGTCCCCGCCAGCCGATCACCACACTGTTCATCGAGCAGGTCGCCGACGCGGTGATGGCAGCCTGCCGCCGCTAGTGCGCCTGTAGGGGGTGCCCGTTCTACTCCAAGTCTTGCCCAGAATGTACAATCTGGGGTATGAGTGAGCTGCCGATCAGCGAGGCACGGGATCACCTCGGTGAGATCGTGTCGAAGGCCGAGCACGCCCAGGAACGCACGGTGCTCACTCGCCACGGCAAGGCTGTCGCTGCGGTGATCTCCATTGACGATCTGCGGGAGCTTGAGGCAGCTGAGGACGAGGCTGACCTTGCGGCAGCGCGAGAAGCCCTGGCGACCCCTGAACCGCGCATCCCCCACCATGAGGTGCTGGCTGAGTACGGTATCGCCTGAGTGCGCTACGAGATCGAGTGGAGCGCTCCGGCGCTTCGCGAACTGCGCAAGCTAGACAAGCCTCTCGCACGCCGAATCCTGACAGCGGTGACCAAGCTCGGCGTGGACCCTCGCCCGCCCAGAGTCCGGGCATTGACGGGACATCCGCCGAAAACGATGCGAATCCGCATCGGCGATTACCGCGTGGTGTACGTGATTCGGGACGATCTCGTCCTGGTCACCGTCGTCCGGGTCACCCATCGTCGTGAGGCGTACCGCGATCTGTGACTCCAGCGCTGGAGCTTATTGCGGTGCGCGGCGGGTACAGCGGCGACGAGCGCTGCATGGTGAGCGGACGGGCTGACGGTGCAGATGGTCGGTTTGTCCTCGGGACACGCAATATCTTCTGCGGGAGAACCCGTCGGGCCATTCGGGACAATCCCGCGGACGGGTTGCAGGGTCCGTCGCGCGCGAGCTGGGTGTCACGGCTGCTGTCGCGTTCGTCGGTGCTGGTGGCCCAGGTGGCCGCTGCGGCGGGATCCTTGCCGAAGCGGACGTGGCGGGCGATGAGTCGGCGCAGGCGCTCGTCTGCGTCGAGGTCGACATACCAGACTTCGTCGAGCTGGGTCTGGACTCGCCCCCAGCTGTGCTGTTGGAAGAGCAGGTAGTTGCCTTCGGTGATGATCAGCCGGGCGGACGGCGATACCCGGATCGCGCCCGCGATGGGCTGTTCGAGCCAACGTTGGAAGTCGGGGGCGTCCACGACCTCGTTGCTGTCTTCGTGCAGGCCACGCAGTAGCGCTGCGTAGCCTGCAGCATCGAAGGTGTCGGGCGCGCCTTTGCGGTTGCGGCGGTGCAGCCGGGCGAGTCCGTCGGCGAGGTGGAAGCCCACCACCCGACGTGCCTCCGCATTGAGCGGGCTGAGCGGGGTTACAGCGCGTCGAATAGCACCGCTCAGCCCGCTGAATGCGTGGTGGGGTGGGTAACGTCATGGGGGATGGCGGATGAGGAGCGGGGCGACGGGGAGAGCACGCTTACCGTCGTCGTGGCGCTGGCGGCCAACGCGGCGATCGCGGTGATGAAGGCAGTCGCGGGGGTGCTCACCGGATCGGCCGCGCTGCTCGCTGAGGCCGCACACTCGGTGGCTGACACCTCCACCGAGGGGCTGCTGCTCGCCGCGCTGCGGCGCTCGGAGAAGCCTGCCGACCGGCGCTACCCGTTCGGGTACGGCAAGGTCCGGTTCTTCTGGTCGCTCATCGCCGCCGTGTCGATATTCGTGACGGGCGCGATGTTCGCGGTGTACGAGGGCCTACGCACGATCTTCGGCGGGGGCACGGAGCAGACCCTGGCGTGGGTGGCGTTCCTCGTGCTCGGGTTTTCCTTCGTCATGGAGGGCATCTCCTGGATCCGAGCGGTACACCAGATCCGCCGTGAAAAGCACGAAGCGGGTCTGAATCTGCTTGACCACCTTCGCATTACCGACGACCCTACCGTCAAGACCGTCTTCTACGAGGACACCTCGGCGCTGATCGGCCTGCTCATCGCCTTCGCCGGTGTCGGGCTGCACGTGCTCACCGGCTCAGCCTTCTGGGACGGGCTGGCCTCACTGCTCATCGGGGTGCTCCTGGTGGGGGTCGCCTACCTGCTGGGGCGCACGAACATGCGGCTGCTCATCGGGCGGCAGGCCGACGAGCGCCTGGTCCGCGCCATCTACTCGCGACTGGATGCCACCCCGGAGGTGGATCAGGTGGTCGATCTGCTCACCATGCTGATGGGCACAGACAAGGTGTTGCTGTGCGCGCGGATCGATTTTGTCAACTCGTTGTCTGTGGCCGAGTTGGAACGTGCGTGCGTGCGCATCGACGGGGAGTTACGTCGCGAGTTCCCCGACCTCGATGAGGTATTTCTTGAGCCGGTACCCCGCAGCGATCCCGCGCTGCGTCGACGGGTGGTCGACCGGTACGGCTCGGCACTGGCGAGATCACCCCAGGATCCGGAAACTCCGTGACCTGGACTTCACCCACCTACGGCGGCGCGTAG